>NZ_CP080530.1:329474-658948 GCF_024746835.1 Mesorhizobium sp. AR02
GGCGCAAGCGATCGCCCGCTGGTAAAACTGCCCGTCTTGACGACAAGCTCGTAATGATCGATCGATTTGAAGGCCCTGAGGGAGAGGTCGGGCGAGTTCTGCGACAAGAGGATCACTTCAACGTACGGAACTGCGTCAGGATCGTTCAGCGCTAGTGTCGCGTCGCGGTGATTATGACTCTTTGAGAGATGGCGTGGGATAGGATTTTGCCATCTTCGCTCGGGCCTGCTGTGTGGAGAACATCCAGCGGATGCGGGCGCCACTTTCGGTGCGGCGGCGTTCCCAGGTCCGGATCTCTGTTTCAAGGAGGTCGCGGCTAGCGATGCGGCGATCAAGACATTGGCGGCGCATAACGCCGATTTCGATCTCGACGATGTTGAGCCAACTGGCGTGCCTGGGTGTGTAGTGGAACTCCAGGCGTCGCAAGATCCGACGCGCCTCGACTGCTGGAAAGGTCTGATAGACAGCGGAGGCCGTGTGGGTTGATAGGTTATCCATCACGACGCGGACCTTGTCGGCGCCGGGATAGTCCACGTCGACCAGGTCGCGCATGCAGACGGCGAAGTCCTCGTTTGCGCGCCGGTCGGTGACCTTGACCCTGCGCCACGACCGGTTGGCGTCGACCATGACAAAGAGGTTGGCCGTGCCGTTACGCTTGTACTCGGAGTCGTAGCGGTATCGCTTTCCGGGTTTCGGCACGATGGGCACGCGCACCTCGCCGATGAGCTGGATCGGACTTTCATCGAAGCAGACCACCGGTCGCTTGGGATCATGCGGCTCGGCATAGAGATCGAGGAGATCCTCCATGCGGGCGATGTACTCCCCATCGATATTGGCGATGCACCACATCTTCTGTTGCCAGGGCTTCAGATCGTTGTCGTTCAACCGCCGGCGGACGGTGTCGCGTGAGACGCTCGGGTGTTCCATCACTTCGACCAGGGCGTTGGCCAGAAGCTTCAAAGTCCACCGGGCGCATCCCTGCGGCGGATCAGAACAGGCCAGCGCCACCAGTTGCACCTCCTGCTTGCCGCTTAGTTTGCGAGCCGCCCCCGGACGCGGCCCTTCACTGAGGGCGGCCTCCAGGCTGATCTCCACAAAGCGCTTCTTGGTGCGGTAGATGGTCGAGTCGCTGGTCTGCACCGAGATGGCGATGGCCTCGTCGGCGACCCCGGCGTCGGCGGCCAGCAGGATCTGCATCCGCTTGAGCCGCCGCACCGGCAGTTTACCCCCGCTCACCAAAGCACGCAGCTCGTCTCGTTCGGATTGGCTGAGTTCGACCCGATATCGTATGTTCATTCCCAAAGCCCTTCTTGGTGGAAGAGCCTAGGTGAATCTACAATGAATCAATTGCTTGACCGAAAGACGCCGGCGCCGACAGTACGGTTCACCGCCAAACAAGGCCAGTACCTCGCCTTCATCTGGGCCTATTCGCAGATCAATCGCCGCGCTCCGGCGGAGGCGGACTTCC
The DNA here is from genome assembly GCF_024746835.1 of Mesorhizobium sp. AR02. NCBI lineage: Bacteria > Pseudomonadati > Pseudomonadota > Alphaproteobacteria > Hyphomicrobiales > Phyllobacteriaceae > Mesorhizobium > Mesorhizobium sp. AR02. The sequence goes on from NZ_CP080530.1 coordinate 330,943, forward strand.
AGCGCTACTTCAGGGTCACCGCACCGTCAGTCCATCAGATGCTCAAGACCCTCAACCAACTCGGCTTGATCGACAAGCAGCCCGGTGTCGCTCGCAGCATCCAGTTGCTCGTCCCGCCACAGGACCTGCCCATTCTCGGCGTAGACTAACCCGTCACAATCACTGCGACGGTACACTAGTAGCCGCTCGACTACTTCAAAGCCCGCACCCCTGCCGAGGATCACGTCCTCCCGTTGGAGTTGCATAGCCGCATAAGCCTTGACGCCATGCTCCTCGAATACGCGATGCTCCTCCTCCAGGTCAAAAAGGGCGCGCGTAGAGATTCCGATGCGAAGCGGGTTAGCCCTTAGCGCAGCACCTGGATCGCCACTCTTGCCGTCCTCGGTCATAGGTGAGACTTGCCCAGTTTCCATACTCCTTCCACCAGTACTGGGCTCGCCTTGGCGGTGCCCCCATTCATATTTGAGCGATCTGGAGCGAACTCGAGAGGGTTCATTCATGTCACCTACGTTTCCAGACAACCTACGCTATTTGACCGTGACGGCATCGAAGTTTGGCCGTTGGAATTCTGATCGAACCCGACTGTGCCGTCTTAGGATTCGACCACGCGACGGGCGACAAACACCAGCGGCTCCAGATCGAACGCTTTCTCGAACCCCCTCTTTGGGGCCGTTTGCTGCCTAGCTACAGAAATCTTGCGGAAAGTTCGTGCGTTTCGCTATGGCCTATGGCTGCTAACTCATCGTCGACTATCGACTTCGATTGCATATGACCATAGGTGCCAAACAATAAAATTGGTGACGTGTCGGAACAATAGCGATGCTGGATCGAGTCACCGCAATATGCACTGCGTCATCTGTGAGACAAATTACTGTAAAAATAAGTCCGCCATGGAGGGATGACCCGCGGTCCGTCAGGATATAATGGACTGAGTCTGGAACAATTCCGCCATCATGGATCGAGGAATAATTTGTCAGTTAGCGTGCACAATCCCGACCAGTATATGGCCGCGCTTCGAACGATTATAGCCCAAGGACGCAAGCGCATTGGTTTGCTCGTTGGCGCAGGAGCTTCAGCCGGGATGGCAAAGGCGGACGGCTCGTACCCACTGATCCCTGCCGTGGCAGGGCTCACTGACAAGGTGCTGGGCATTCTCGAACCTATCTACAAGGCGCAGATTGATGGCCTGAAGGCCGAGCTCTCGCAGCACGATATCGAGACGATTTTGTCGCGCATCAGGTCGTTGAGCAAAGTCATTGGGGCCACAAAGGTTCACGGCCTTGATGGCCCCGGATTCGCGACCTTTGGCGAAGCCATCTGCGCCGAGATCGGCAAGATCGTCGATGTGCGCCTGCCCATGCCCGGATCTGCGTATGCTAATCTGGTGAATTGGATCACAGGGACGAGTAGAGATTATCCGATCGAAATTTTTACAACCAACTACGATCTCCTGTTCGAGGAAGCGTTCGAATCGGTCCGAGCACCATATTTCGATGGTTTCACGGGTGGCCGCGAGCCGTTCTTCGACCCCGTTTCGGTGTCACGTAGCGACTTGCCGACGCGCTGGACCCGGTTGTGGAAACTGCATGGATCACTGGGTTGGAGAGCAAGCGACAAAGGCGAGGTCATTCGAACCGGCCAAAGTTCAGCCAGCCATCTCGTTTTCCCCGAGCATCTGAAGTACGACCAGACGCAGAAGGCGCCGTATGCCGCACTGCTTGACCGGCTTCGCGCTTTCCTGCTGACTCCAGACACGCTTCTGATCTCGATTGGCTTTTCTTTCGCTGATGCGCATATCGCAGCGCGTTTGGATGAGGCGTTGGCCGCCAATCCATCCGCAAGCATCTTCGCATTTCAATATAAGTATCTCGGAGAAGAGCATTCGGCATGTGACCTCGCGCGGCGGTTGCCAAATTTCAGTGTATACGCACGAGATCAGGCAAAAGTGAACGGGATGCGAGGCCCTTGGAAGGCCCCATCGGAACTCCCAAGCAAGGACTGGGGGCCGATACGCTCAACCTATCTCGACACCGACGGCAACTTCACGCTCGGTGGCATTGAGCCATTCGCTCGCTTTTTCGCGGCGTCAAAATCCATACAAGCTTTCTCAACGTCTCCCACAACGCCACCTGTCCACGTGCCACCAGCAGCATGAGTATCTCCACACTCCTCGGTCACGTTGGCTCGGTCGCGGGAGCTACAGTCAGCGTACGTCAATTCGAAGGCGTTGCATCCGGCATCGCGATTATCGGCGGACGAAGCTATCGGGTGGGTCAGGTCGGCAGTTTCGTCCGCATCCCTCAGGGCTATCACGACCTCTATGCGATCATTTCCGAGGTTGGCGTGAGTGCGACCCCGCCCGTTCTTGCCGACGCGCATGATCGGGGTGAGCGCTGGCTCACCGTGCAACTGGTCGGCGAGATCGTAGAGGCATCGTTCGAACGCGGCATCAGCCAGTACCCTAACGTGAATGATGAGGTTCACCTTGTCACGGAGGAAGATCTTTCCAAAATCTATGGCGCTGAGTTTGCTGGACAAGTCGTAGTCGGCCGGTTAGCCAACGCTGAGAGCATCCCTGTCCGTTTAGACCTCGACAAGTTGGTGACACGACACAGTGCGGTGCTGGGATCGACAGGGTCCGGAAAATCCACCACCGTCGCAAGCCTCTTGCGGTCAATCTCGATGCCGGGCGGTGAGGGCTTTCCAAGCGCACGGATTCTCCTGCTAGATATTCACGGTGAGTATGCGCGAGCCCTTGGAGACAATGCTGAGGTATTTCGCATAGCGCCTGCAGAGGGCGAAAAGCCCCTTGTGATTCCGTTCTGGGCTTTGCGTCCGGCAGACATGATCGACTTCCTATGCGGGAAACTGGATGACCGCTCGACAACCGCGATCCTCGACAAAATCTTCGCTGCGAAAAGCGCAATTGCACAAACGGATGGCCTCGCCGGCGTCGATCTTAATTCGATGACCGTCGACAGCCCCATTCCTTACAGCCTCCGGCAGCTCTGGCATGAACTGATCGATCCCGAAGTGAAGACGTGGCTTGATCAGACAAAGACACAGCCGGCGCTGGTGACTCCTGGCGATGCGGCATCGCTTCGACTTCCCTTATACCAGCCGCACACGACAACGAACACTGCACCCTACCTCAACAACATTGGTGTCCTTGGAATTCGGAAGCAGCTCGACCGCATGCGTTCACGACTGTTGGACAGGCAATTCGAATTTCTGCTTAAGCCAGGACAATGGGAGCCGGGGTTAAACGGACACACTGAAAACGACCTTCCCGAACTTGTGGAAAGTTGGATCGGACACGAGAAGGCGATCACCGTGCTCGACTTGTCGGGCATCCCCAGCTCTGTCCTCCTTGAACTCATCGGTGCCATCCTCTCAATCATTTACGAGGCACTTTTTTGGGGGCGACACCGTGCGGAGGGCGGCCGCAAACGCCCGCAGCTCATCGTCATGGAGGAGGCGCATCGCTATCTGGGCCGAGAGACGAACAACCCCGCACGCGAGATGGTGCAGCGTATTGCCAAAGAGGGACGAAAATTTGGAATTGGCGCGATGATCGTTAGTCAACGGCCCTCCGAAATCGACGATACCATACTCTCACAGTGCGGCACCTTCGTCGCCCTCAGGCTTACCAATTCGACTGACCGCAGCAAAGTACAGGCTGCGCTTCCGGACAATCTTAGCGGGATCGCGGACAGCCTGTCCGTTCTTCGAACGGGGGAGGCAATCATCACGGGTGAAGCCGCACGATTGCCAGTTCGGTGCCGCGTGACGCTGCCACCCATGCATCGCAGACCTGACAGTGAGGATCCTCTCGTAGCCGAGAGTTGGAAGAAACTGCGGGGCGAGGAGAACTATGACGATCTCGTTGCATGCTGGCGAGCGCAAGATCCGAGGTGGGCACCGCTGCCAAATGTCGTCGACGATGAGGGAGAAAATTAAATGGAACGGCAATCGGTAACGTCGGGGAATTTGGCCGAGGTTGGCTACGATCCAGATCTCGAAACACTCGAAGTCCAGTTCCGACACGGCGGCGTGTACCAATATTACAACGTCCCCCCTTTCATGAACGAGCGCCTGATGACGGCGGAGTCTCTTGGTCGTTTCTTCAATGCAGAAATCAAGGGACAATACCCCGAAGCCAAAATGTAATTGAGCAGCCCTTGTTATCGGGCTACGCTTTCTATCGAGATCAGCTACGACTGTCGGTTGCTCGATCGCACCCGGCGGTGATGTCGCCGTCGCTCGCCGAGTATCCGCACCAAGCATCGCCCAGCGCACGCAGGCGCAGCACGCTGCGAGACCCAGCCCGGTGACCATGGATTCTGGGACGGTTCAGGGTCGCGCTCCGCTTCATCCCTTTCAGACGCACCGACAGTTTCTATCTGGCCAGACGTTGTTTCGGTGGGTGGGATACTGGGACACGAGCGGCTCAGCTGTCCGCCTTTCTCGGTGAAACAGGCCGGACATTGCCGCGGAGCTGCGAGGACCTACGGATCGACCGTAACGGCCATCTCCAGATAGCGGCAGAAGCCGTTGGCTAGCTGCATCTGGCGTGGCGTCCGACATTCCGGCTCGAACACGTCCGGATTGGCCACGAGAATGCACAGTGCCTTTGCGCGGGAAGTGGCCACATTGAGGCGGTTCGCGCTGTAGAGGAACTCCATTCCACGCGGGGCGTCGGCATGGCTGGACGTCGTGACGGAATATATCACCATGGGCGCCTCCTGCCCCTGGAACTTGTCTACCGTTCCTACCCTCGCGCCGGGGAGGCGCGCCTGGATTTCGAAGACCTGCGCGTTGTAGGGCGCGATAATCAGAATGTCGTTCAGGGTAAGCGTCGCCTCATTGCCCTCGCGGTCGCGCCAACCTGCACCTGACGCAAGTATCCCCAGCACAATATTGCGGATACGGTCGGCCTCCTCAGGGCTGGAATTCTGGTTGCCGCTGTGCTGCACCGCGATATAGCGAAGGCCGCTCCCGCCAAGCGGGCCGTCCATCAGGATGGTCTGGTTCTCGAGACCGGGACGGGGAAGGAGGCGGCTTTCGTAAAACAGTTCGGAGGTGAAACGGCAGATGTCGGGGTGGAGGCGCCAGGTCTGGTCGAGGAACAGGCCCTCGTCCTCTGCGATGGTCTGCCGCCCGCCGAGAAGGTGGTCGAGGGCCGAGACCTCAGTACCCTCGGGGTGCGAGCCCTGCATCGGCTGCTCAAGCTGCTGCGGATCGCCAAGCAGGACAAGGCTGGCTGCGGCCGGCGATATGGCAAGCACGTTGGCGAGCGACATCTGCGCGGCCTCATCCACGAACAGCACGTCGACGAGGCCAGCCGCATCGGGCCGGGCCCACAGGAACCCCGTGCCGCCGACGACGTGGTAGCCGCTTGCAAAGGCGCCGATGGCCTCGGGGTTCTTGGTGGTGAAGGTGAGGTGCGGGACATTGTCTTCCGCATCCGTGACCTTGTGCAGGCACTGCAGGTCGAAGTCTTCCTTCGCTGCTTCCTCGGCGGCCTTCGCGAGCAGGTTGCGAATGACCTTGTGGCTGTTGGCGGTCACCCCGACGCGAAGGTCGGCCCTGACGAGCGCAAGGATCGAGTACGCGCCAGTATGGGTCTTGCCCGCGCCAGGCGGTCCCTGGATGGCGAGCACGCCCTGCAAGGCGGGGACGAGGCGGCAGGCCGCATCGACCGGGCTCTCGCCCGGCTGGCGAAGCGCCGCGCCACCGGCATCGGGCGGCCGGCGCAGCAGCAAATCGCGCGCCGCCTTGTAGGTACCGGAATCGCCGATGCCATGGCCGGCCGCGTACTCGCCGATTTGCACCAGGGACTCGGCCAGGACGGCCGTGTCGATGTAGGTATGGGCGAAGATCGCTTCAGGGTGAAAGCCGGCGGTGTCGCCCCGCTTCTTGATATCGATGAAGCGATGTTCCAGGTTGACGGCCTCGACTTTGCCGAACCGCTCGCCGCCGACGCTGCGCAAATCCTCGCCGCCGCGAAACTCCGCGTCCTGCGGGGGAAATCGATAGCGGTGGATAGGAGCCTTGGCGGTTCCGCCCACGATATCCACGAACTCGAGGCCGGCGATGCCTGCCCGCTCGTCCTCCAGCTCGTCTGCTGACAGCGCCGCCAGCCGGAAATATTCCCACCAGGTCGCCTTCTCTTCCCGGCGATGCCAGTCGAGCACGTTCGCCAGCACATAGAGCGCCTGCTGCTCGGCGCTGCGCTCCGCGGAGTCCACCGGAATGCCATCGGTCAGCACGGCCACGACTGCATCGATCCGCGCCTGCCAGGCTGTAATATCAGGGGGAGCGTCCTCTCCAGGCGGAGCAGGCCGGGGAATCTCCACGCCTGAGGCGACCGCGCCAGTCCGCAGGCCCTCGAGCCAGTGCCGAAGCCGCTCCGTCGAGACACAATCATCTTGGTTGTAGCCCGCCACGACGGCCCGATCATCCGCATTGATGCCGCCTGCATCCCCGAGCTCCAGGCGGGCCTGGACCCTGCTCAAGGAGTAGTTGGCATCGGGCAGCGACACCGCGCGCATGAATTCGTAGAGCGGCTCCAGCTTCTTGATGGAATAGCTCTCGACGCTGGCGCGGATGGCGTGGCGGACCACCGCGTAGAGATCCACCAGGACCTGCCCGCGCAGCAGCGTGTCGATCTCTTCCTCGCGAGTGGCGTAGCGCCCCATCAGGCGTTTGAGCGCGCCCACCTCATAGGCCGCGTAATGATAAACGTGCATGCCGGGATGGTGCGCTCGCCGCTCGATCACGAAATCGACAAAGCGCTCAAAGGCCGCCTTTTCATCGGCCTGCGTGAGACACCAGTCGGCGACGTAGGTGAGCGCGCCCCCTGCGTTCTTGAAGGCATAGCCGAAGAGATATTCGAGGCCGCCTTCGCCGACGAAGGGGTCGCCTTCGAGATCGAAGAAAATGTCCCCGTCATCCGGCACCGGCAGGCGGCACAGGCCAAAGCCCGGGTCTATCGGCAGCGCTTCATGGAGCACCTGCCCGGCCGCGCGCCCGGCGACCTGGATCCGGGCCTGCTCCCGGATGCGATTGTAGGACGAGGCGGCGCCGCGCTCCGGCTTCCACGGCAGCGGAAGGGGGAGCTCGGCCAGCGCAGCCATGGTGGCCACGTCGTGGCCGGCGAGCTCGCTGCGCTGCACGGCCGTGATCCCGGCCACAAGGGAGAGGTGGTCGTCCTGGTGGCGCTGGTCGTCGCATCGGCCGCGCCAGCGGCAGATATCGCAATGAGCGACCGGCTCCGGATAGGTGCCGCCGTTTCCGTTCAAGGACGCGGCGAAGCGTTCCCGGACATTGCGGTAGTAGGCGGCATAGTCGCTGACCCGAAAGACCTCTGGCTCGAAGCCTGTCAGGGGCGCGACAACGTAGGCGTATTCTGGCACGAGGCCCTGCACTTGTCCGACGAGGTCAGAATAGAGGCAGAGCTGCAGTACCGTCCCGCCCTTGGTCTCGCGGGCGAGCTTGGTGTCGACGACTTCATAGGACCAGGCGCCGAGATCGCTTGGCGTCTCGACGCGCCGGAGGATGTCGGCCCGACCCGTGAAGGGCGGTGCGCGCAGAGCGGCTTGCACGATGATCTGCGCGCCGGCGCGCATCGCCTCGATCGTGGCGGCCACTGAGCCGTCATCATTGCCCTTGCCCTGAATGACCGCGACCGTTAGGCCGGCCGCCCGCAGATGATCGACATAGGCCGTCTCGTGCGCCGCGCCGCGCTGCTGCAGGATCTCGAGCAGCGGGTCCCAGATCTTCGGCTTCTCAACCGCGCCGTCCGCCACCTGAAGGTCAAGCGCAGTTAGGTGGCCGCAGTTCAAGTAGCCGACGAAGTCGGAGGCGCTCAACTGTAATTCGGAGCCGATTCTCAGCATCAGCAAAGTCTACGCAGATTGGTGGCAGCTCGGCAATTCGGCAGATATCGCCACCTACATCGCCCGGTTTCGGTATTCTCTGCCGTTGTTGGCCGCGCCAGGCCGTTGCACAACTTCGGACGCCAACTTCCCGGATCTTGCATGCCGCGGGCTTGGCGGAGGTCTTTTCTGACGTTGCTTTCCGTTACGAGTGGCGAACGGCACGGTATCGGTCGAGCCGATGGTATAGGCCTACGCGTTCTTGCGCTGCATATTCGCCATTTGTGCTCCGAAAGTCGCATAAATGGCAGTGTGGTGTGACGTCCGGAATTATTTGGCATTTCACGGGGTTTACCAGTCCGGAATTACGGGTCGCTTGTGGGTGGCCTATGCGATTGAAAACAGGAGTGTTTTCGGCTGAGGGTAGGGGTTTCCGATCCAAAGATCGGGTTTACCAATGGCCTCAATGACAGTTAATTCTGGATCGGCATTAAGTGATTGGATTTGCGTAGAATATAGCCGCCCTTATTGGTAAACCCGCTGACGGTCGACAACGGATTGGTCAACCTCAAGACGACAGGATTGGTAAACCGGAGCAGCCCTTTCGACCAAGGTCCAGCAGTGCGCCTTCAGGCGCGCCTTCGCAGGCTGCGTGGCGATGCAAGGCGTGATTGTCACGACAGATATAACTCCAGCTGTTACTCGGTGGTCCTGTTCTGCCGCTAGGAAATAGCGCACGATGTCGAGGAAAGAGTTCGTGCCACTCAACCTGCTCGCCAAGTTGGCAGGAATCTCTCGGCAGGCAATTTGGAAGGCCTGCCTGCGTGGCAACTGGCGAGGGCACTCCCTAGAGGTGCGCGTCATTCAGGGTAAGGGCGGCAACGCGGGCAACCAGTATCTTGTCAGTTTGACTTCCCTCCCACCGGAGTTGCGACTCCGGTTAAGGCCCATTCAAACGCAGGTCCAAAACCCTTCGAAGCAGATCGCAACCCGAGGCCGACACGGCCGAGCGGACAAAGGCAAGAAACGTGTTGTCATCAGTCGGCAGTGGGATGCTCTGGTACCGTTCGACGTTCTCACCAAGACAAAGATTGCAGAGGATCTAAAACAGGAAATCCGAGGCCTTCTTGCGGCCGGCGCAGCTTGGGGACACGTCAAGGTCTTGGCCCGCAACTTCTTGGTAGAGACCTTCAGGTCGTGGGGATTCTGCCCCAGCGATGCAGCGAGTTTTGAGCAAGCCTGTTCGATCCCGTGGACGCTCGTTTCGGAGGAGCTTCATTATCGGAAGGTCCACCAGTTTCGAGCGAACCGCAAAGCCTACGAGGACAGCCGCCCCCGGGGGAGGCGCTCCATCGAAGGCATGCGCCCGATGGAATTGGTCGTCGGAGATGTGCACCATCGATATCCACCTGACGCGGGCGGACGGCTCTATTTGTACTGCGAAGCTGATCGGGTTCCTTGATTGGGCGACTGGTCGCGTCTGGTGTGACTTGATCGCATTCGATACGCGGGGCGGCGTCAACAACCGCGATGTCATCGAAGTATTTGCGGCCATGGTGGAGCACCCCGCCTTTGGCCTGCCTGAAGCCCTCTACATGGCGTTGGTGCGCGGATATGAAATCGAACGCATTTCGATCTTTAATGTAGTTGGTTATGCCTGCGTGACTTGACGCCGGATAGACTCCGGGCGTGCCCATGCCAGCATGCGGTTGAGAACGATGCAACCGATGGCAACCTCGGTTTGTTGAGCCGGAAGAGAGCGTGCTCGCAGGCGCCGTCCGATCAGCCCCTTGTATCGTCCGATGGCTGTTTCGCTCAGCGCCCGCTTGCCGTAGCCGGTGGCTGCCTGCCATTTCAGCCGACCGTCGCTTGCGATTGCGGCAATGTGCTTGTCCCTTTGACCAGGCGGTCCGGTATCACCGCTTTCCACCGCCGTGGAACGCGGTGGAATGACGATGTTCGCGGTTGCGCTGTGCTGCAGGATAGACCGATAGGTTGGCTTGCCGCCATAGGCTCCGTCGGCTGTGAACTGGTCGATCTCGCCGTCGATCTGATCGAGCAGCGGTGCCACCTGGGAAGGATCATCCGTGTCCTGATCTGTCAGCCTTTGGGCAATGATCGCGCCACTTTTGGCATCCACTGCCAGATGCAGCTTGCGCCAGTTGCGACGTGATCTGGCGCCATGTTTCTGCTCCAGCCATTGCCCGGCGCCGTAGACTTTCAATCCCGTGCTATCGACAAGCACATGCAGCGGGCCGTCCGGCAGCGGCGGGTTTCGTCGGGCTGATGGCTCCCACTTCTGTGCCCGACGGCTCAGCGTCGTATGATCTGGAACTGGGACTTTCAGCCCCATGAGATCCAGCAGCGAGTGGAGCAATCCCTCGGTCTGGCGCAGCCGCATTGCCAAGACGCAACCCAGCGTCAGCGCTGTCTCAATGGCGAGATCGGAATACCGGGCTTGGCCGCCGCGGGTCTTGCGTCGCGGAGCGCGCCATCCCGCAAGTGCCTCCGGCGTTACCCATAAGGTCAGGCTACCACGCCGGCGCAGACCTGCTTCGTAGTCACGCCAATTCGTCACCCTGAATTTCATCTTTCCGACGTGATGACGACGATCTGCGTTGTGTTTGTACGGCATGGCACTCGCATCAAGCTGATTTCGATCCTGCCTGCCTATCGCCAAACCGTTGACAAAGGATCCATGCACCAACGCTGTGCCGAGGGAGAAGGCGAGTGGGTAGAAGACGGCTTGTCAGTTCAAAGGAAGCGGCGATACTGCTGGGCATAGCGACGGACGAGGATAGTCTGATCCGTCACTTTACACTGGACCCGGCAGATAGATTGGAATGCGAACTCCGCCGGCGACCGCAGAACAAGCTGGGCTTCGCCGTTCAACTCTGCACGATGCGACAAACGGGGCGGCTCTTGTGGGACAACGAGCAGCCACCTGCGGCTGTGATCAACTATCTTGCGGATCAGCTCGGTATCGACGCGCGCCATCAGCAGGATGTCACAGGGCTGGCAGTCACCCAGCAGGCGGAACAGCTCGGGGCGGGCGAGGCGGGTGCCGCTTTTGTTCTCCATGTAGGTCGCGGCGATCCGCAGGCCGTGCTGGTTGGCGAACGCCTCAAGGTCGGCACGAGGCGGCCGGCATCCGGTTCCTTGGTCGAGGCGCGCAAGTATGCCCGGACAAAGGTGGCGTGGGCTTGCGGTTCGTTTTGCAGGGTTCGATCGTCAGCGGTTCGTTTTAGACTGTCAATGACTATTTATCGAACCACACGACGGGCAGTTCGCCAGAGGTATGCCCAAAACATACTGCCTGAATTTGCGGATTTCTTGATTTATGTGCAACAGAAAGCCCCCGGCGTGAACCGAGGGATTATCGTAATCAGTCGCTTCCACAGGTCGCCGGAACGCTGTGGTAAAATCGCGTTCGAGGTCGCGTTTTATAATCAGGGGATAACAAATCCTTCAAGTTATTTCACAGAATCTTTGCACCGAAAATTTGCCGAGAGCGGTAGGATCACCCCTATAGAGGTCAGGCACCTGGCGCCTTAGGTACCTGAAAGTATCCGAACTGAGATGCGGGCCTGGTTGCTGCGATGTTCTAAGTCTCGCCCCGTAGCAGCAATCACTCTTCAATGTACTTGACGAGGGAAGTGATATGGCGATCCAAAACTCTACGCATCCTATCGACCCTCCAGGAAGCGCGGCGTCCATGTCGACTAGAGAACTTCTGGAAGCGGCCGCCGATGAAGTTTGGAGGCCATACATGAATCACCAGACGTTCGAGGATGCTGATGCGGCCCAGATTATCGCCGGGGACGGGCAGCAGCCAAGGGTTCATTCTAGCGACGCCCTTTGTTGCGGCACATTCGGCGAGTTGCTGCAAGGCCAGTTGCCGGTCGGCTCCGTTCCCTGGGACCCTCACTTCTTGGTCACGATGCCCATCGCGCTCTTTGCGCGAGCTCACTTCATGCCGATTGCAGGCAAACGAACCGTAACCGTTTATCCGTCACATAAAGTCAAAGCAAAACGATTGGCTGAGAATCTCGTGGTTGCGATCGGCGCCTCAGGAGGAATCCTCCTTTTGCAATCCGAGCTCCCCGAAGGCAAAGGGCTGGCGAGTTCGTCGGCGGATCTTGTTGCGGCTGCTCGGTCAATCGCCTGCTGCTTCAAGTGCAGAGTCCAGACATCATTGATCGAGAAGCTAATGGCGGAGATCGAGCCATCCGACGGGGTGATGTACCCAGGAGTGGTCGCATATCAGCAGCGAGCATGTCGCCTTCTCTCCTTCCTTGGGCAAATGCCGCCGCTCGCAATCGTTGGTATCGATGAAGGAGGGACGGTCGAAACCGTCGACTATGATCAACGGCGAGGTGAAATCTCCGCCAGTCACAGAGCAGAGTATCAGGAACTACTCCACCGGGCCTGTTCAGCAATTCCGCGCGGTGACACGGCCACGATAGGCAAAATAGCTACGGCCAGCGCGCTCCTGCATCAGGATCGGGCTCCAAAGGGGCATCTGAACTCAATGCTGAAAGCTTCCGAGGCCAACGACGCTCTCGGGGTCATCGTCGCGCACAGCGGCACAATGATTGGAATCCTGCTTGATCGAATGGCGGCTGACTTTCCCGGGAAGCTTCGGTCCGTGCTCGCCCATGTGTCGCCGCTCGACAACTCGCCAAAAATATATCTGACCATGACTGGCTGCCGGTGAGGTAAGCAAAATGGACGCCATCCGCAAACGCCCGCCATTCGCCGGATATTCCGATGCCTATGCTCTCCCCAGCATTATTAGGTGTGAGGCAAATCTCTATCTTGCGCAGTTCGCGTTCATGAAGTTGCTCCCTGCCAAGTACATCATTGACCAGGCGCTGGCTCGAGGGACTTTGACGCACGGCATGAAAGTCCTCGAGACCTCGAGCGGAACCTTCGCACTGGGTTTGGCAGTAGTTTGCCGGGAACGTGGATTCCAGCTTGAAATCTTCACCGACCCAGTGATGGACAAAGGCCTTGAAAACAGGTTGCGCTCCTTGGGAGCCGACGTCTGCATCATAACTGAAAAGGCGAGGGAGGGTGGTTATCAAAGAAGCCGCCTAGATGCATTACATGCCAGGATGAAACAGTTGGGCCACTCCTGTTTCTGGCCCCGGCAATACGAAACAACGGATAACCCCGCAGCCTATAAGCTCTTCGCTGATCAAATATCGGGGATGTTGGGCGCCGACGTAACTTTGGTCGGTTCTGTGGGGTCCGGCGGCTCTACTTGCGGAACGATAGAGCGCCTCCGCCAAAAAGCCGCTGGCGCGCGCCTGATTGGAGTGGACACCTTTAACAGCGTCATCTTTGGCCAACAGGATGGCGAACGGAAACTGCGGGGGCTGGGGAACAGTCTTGTCCCCGAGAACGTGAAGCATGTACTCTACGATGAGGTGCATCTCCTCTCGGCTCCGCTCGCATTTGCTGCAACGCGAACCCTCCACGAGCGGCACGCCGTATTCGCCGGTCCGACCTCGGGAGCGAGCTACATCGTGGGGCGTTGGCGCGCCCGGCAGTATCCAGGAGAAACCGTAGTCGTCATATGCCCCGATGAAGGCCACCGCTACGTTGAAGCCGTTTACGACCACGAGTGGCTGAAGCAGCACGGATGTCTACATGAAGGTGTTCTGCTGGACGCTCCGGCAACCGAAAATCACCCTGCGACCGCTCTCCCGCCATGGAATCGATATCATTGGAAGCGGAAAAGCCGGGAAGCTGTCCTGAGCCTTTTGGAGGAAGTTTGATGAACAGAGGTAGCTTCCTTTTCGTGGAAAGCAACACGACTGGCACCGGCGAATTATTGATGAAGAGGGCCAGCCTCCTAGGCTTTGAAACCTACCTCGTTACCCGCAATCCTGCGCGCTATCCGTTTCTTAAGGACTCGGTCGTGCAAGTGATCGAAGCCGAAACGCGCAGTCCGGACGAACTCGTCGGGGTCGCTACCAAATTAAGCGGTCTGGCAGGAATATACTCGTCATCGGATTATTTTGTGGAAGCAGCGTCTAGTGCCGCGATGGCGATGGGGCTACCAGCGGCGAATCCGGAGGCTATAGCCACGTGCCGGAACAAATGGAAGCAAGCGGCCGAGTTGCAGCGGCAATCAATCGCGATCCCTGAAACACGACTGGCCACTTCCGTCAGAGACGTCGAGAAAATTCTTGCCCAAGCCACTCTACCGGTGGTCGTCAAGCCGGTGTCCGGAAGCGGCAGTAGCGGCGTGAGGTTGTGCGATAGTGCCACAGCCGCCATCAAGGCGTTTGAGAGCGCAAGGGGCGCACTGCTCGATCAAGTGGATCTGCCCAGTCCCGACATCCTCATCCAGCAATATGTCGAGGGTAAGGAATATTCTGCAGAGATAATTGCGTGCGATGGGACGCTGCATTGCCTTGGAATTCTTGCCAAGCACAAGGGGCCGGCTCCCTGCTTTGTCGAAGTAGGGCACGACTTTCCGGCCCCGCTACCGGAGCCATCTCACCGGGAATTGGCCTCTTTTGCCGCGGGCGCGGTGTCGGCTCTGGGTCTGAATTTCGGACCGGCTCATGTGGAGTTCGTGATAGCGGAGTCGGGCCCCGTCATCATCGAGGTTAACCCCAGGCTGGCTGGAGGGATGATTCCAGTCATGCTCTCCCACGCCCTGGGGACGTCAATCCTTGACATGGTGATTGGACTCTACGCGGGAGAAGGGTTCACGCCTCCACGCGCGAGCGAAAGGGCGGGAGCCATTCGCTTCCGACTTGCTCAGACGTCCGGAAAGCTCAAACGCTTGGGCTTTTCTGGAAACCCAGAGCCTACAGTGCCTGAAGCAGGTCTTCTGAAATCTGAGGGGGAGGAAGTTCAAATCAATGGCGACTTCAGAGACCGGGTAGCCTACGCCATAGGCGTCGCTGATGAACTCAATGCCGCCGCCACGGGCGCTGAACGGGTGATCGATTCCATTGTGATCGATATCGAGACGGCTGCTGCCGAATCGGACAAGCAAGACCCCGGGTCAAGCGAGGGCAGGTGGCACCTACATCCTGAAGCGATGAAGTTGCTCGCTCCGCCGATCGAAATCTCCCGTGACGGTCGCCTTCTGCAGTACCAAGCGACCATAGATGAGGCACATCTGGTGATGCTCGCCGACCAGGGCTTGATCAGCCAGGCTGCCGCTGCCGATCTCCTTACCCACATCTTGGACCTCCAGGACGAGGGCTTTCAGTCTTTGGAGGGCCGCGATGCGCCGCGTGGCCTCTACCTTGCCTATGAGGCCGAACTTGCCGCCAGAGCTGGCCCGGAAAAGGCCGGCTGGCTGCATCTTGCGAGATCCCGCAACGACTTGAACGCGACCATTTCTCTCCTGGCTCTCCGGGAGGCCGCGTGTTCCATCTCCCAACAGATTGGAATTGCACAAGATACCCTGCTTCAGCGAGCGGAAGAGGCATCGAGCCTTGTGGCTCCGTTGTACAGTCAGTACCAGATCGCACTCCCTGGGTCGCCAGGGCACTACTTGCTTGGCGTCTTCTTCGCTCTGGGACGCGAGCGCGAGCGCCTCCATAGTCTGCTGGAAAACATCAGGAACTGCCCTATGGGAGCTGGTGCCGGCGGAGGCACCAGTATGCCGATTGATCCTTTGAAAACCGCAAGTCTTCTAGGATTTGAAGAGCCGTCGTTCAACTCACTTGATGCGGTCGCGAGCCGAGACCATCACCTGCACGGGCTTTCTATCTTTGCTAGCACCTCAACCTTGCTCAGTCGTGTGGCCCAGGATCTGCAGGTTTGGACGACGCGTGAGTTCGCCCTCATCGACATTCCCCGAAATCTTGCCGGCGGCTCGTCCATGCTGCCGCAAAAGAAGAACCCGTTCCTGCTTGAACACATCAAGGGGTCGGCTAGCACCGTAATTGGCGCATACGTTTCTGCGGCAACGGCTACCTGCAAAGCACCCTTCAGCAACTCGATTGAAGCAAGCAACTACGGCTGCTCACCTCTCAGGCTTTCAGAGGAGGCCCTGAAGAGGGCCATCATCCTTACATCGCTCATCGTGAAGTACATGTCGTTCAACCTCAGGTCGATGCGCGAACATCTGGAAGACGGGTCATCAATGACGGCCATCGCCGCCGAACGGATGGCGTCGCGAGGCATCCCTTTCAGGGAGGCCCACACTCAAATTGGCGAGATCGCGCAGCGACTGTCTCAGGTTAGCTGCGCCACACAACGCCGAAGCGAGCTCGCCAGCCAACTCGCTGGCGTGTTCCCGGCGAGTCTTGAAGACTGCAGGGATGCTCTGCAGTTCGGAGGAGGACCCGGAAAACGATCAACCGACGACCAGCTTTCCGTTGCAAAGACGCTTTATCGGGACATGCAGCTGAAATGCGCCGCTATATCGAAACGCCGGGCGCACGCTGAGGTGCACTGCAAAGGGAGGGTGAAAGAGCTCATCGATAAACACCGTTCCACTTGAGGGAGTGGAGTATGTGGACAAAGTCTCGCGGGTTTCTGGGGGGCGGGACAGGGATTGCGGTGCGGAGCGCGAACCGACCTGATCGTATGGGGATTGAACGACGCCGCTGACCTGGCGTGAAGAGAGGGTAGCGTATCCGTTGTCGGTCCGTAGACAGGTTTGTGGGGTCCAGGTCCCCTCCCGTGTTTCAAGTCAGCGGTTCTCGGGGGCTGTCAGCAATTCTGTGCGCGAGCCGGTTTCGTCATAGCTGACGACGAAAGCGACGGCGATCTGGATCCCGGCCTCGAACCATCCACGCGGTGGTCGTTTCCACTCTCCGGCCCGTGGTTCAGAACCAGATATAGCAGCCTCCGACGTGACTACCATCATGGCGCAGAATTTGCGCTGAGCCACGTATATCAGGAGAGTGCCTAGATGTTGCATGCTGGCAAAACGCGGCTTGACGATTTCATGACCATCTCAAACGAGAGAGCGGTTGGGCGTCCTCAGACAGTCATCGTCGAGGTGACGGCTAAAAACGGAAAACTGGATTTGCTCGACGGGATGAAAAGAAGGTTCCTGAACAGCCCTCAGGTGCAGCAATGCTACCACGTTACCGGAGAGGCAGATTTCATCCTCATCATTAATACCAGAGACATGGACGAGTATACGTCTCTTACACGCCAATTATTTTTTAAGGAAGGAAACGTGAGGAGCTTCCGAACTTGCGTCATGATGGAAGAGGTTAAGTCCGCAGGTCCAATCCCGCTTTAGTCGTCGCTATTCCGCGGCCTCGACTGCAGCTTCGCGCTTCACGCTCGGGGTACTGGTCAGTCGGAGAGTGTGAACGGGTATAGCATGAACGATTTGACCGCTGCGATGATCGGGCAACGGCCGACGTAGGAAGTCACAATAGTCACAACGTCAGACCGAATCTATCTCGCGTTCGAGGACATTTTGCAGTCCAAACTTGTCGTAGTAAGTAGCGCCAGTGTCAGAAAACCGAGACGTCATATAAAAATGTCTAGCCCTTAAGTTATTTTCTTCAACGGTAAGCATGAGGCGCCTAACAGATGGGCGGTTTGTCGAAATCCATCGAGAGACAAGTCCAATAGTCGCTTTTCCATATCCGTGACCTTGGTATCCTCGGCCCACACGAAAGCTGTGCAAGGTAATCACGCCTGGCGGGGCCCATTCAGGCAAGGCCGCTTTTTCACGCAGGACAAAGAAGCCAACGATCTGATGCCTCACGACGACTGAAAATGGGTGCTCCAGGTCGGGGCGAGCGTTACCTTGAAGCTCGGAGAACACAAAATCCAATGGGTCGACAAACTGTTCTTGCTCGGGCTCGAGCTCTAAGTGGGCGACGCGAGCTCGATCAAAATGAGATAAAGTCTTCAGCGCCGCATGCATGCGAGCTAGATCTCCCTATCGGCGGCAGTTGTAGCCTCTGATGTAGCAAGCACGAATGGATTAACTCTACCGCCACCTGAATGTCGGTGGGCAGCTCCAACTCCAAAGGGACGGAAGCAAAAGTCGTGCCACCTGAGCAGAATAACCTCGTGCGATATTTACGGGCCAAAGTTGGAGGACGTATATCGAACACCGTGTCGCGGACGCGACAAACGTCAGGCTTCCCTCTTTGTATGTACTGGACGTGTTGCGCATTGGTGAGATTGGCCAGCCGACCTGGACCTCGCCCAACTGGTTTTTCCGGCAGCAGCGTCACCAATACACCCTTTCCGGATGGATCCTGATCCAGCCGGCGCCATCACCGTGGTCATTCGCGCACGACGTCGAGGCCGATGAATTCGGAGCGGCGCAGACCGATGGCAGGCCCGCGTTTGGGATACACCGGCAGCGCAGGCACCGGCCTAGCAGGCTGTTGAAAAAGGGCTCGCGACAGTCTCAGGTTCGTGATTCACTCTGACCACGAAGAGGTGGGAGTGAATCGTGCGGGGCGGTGACGGACAGACGGGCGAACTGTTCAGCTATGTGGACCTCGAGGCTCGGGTGCGGCGCGATCATCCGTTGCGCCGTATTCGGGCGATTGTGAATGAGGCGCTTTCGGCGTTGGAGCGGGAGTTTGCGGCGCTGTACTCGCCGATTGGGCGGCCGTCGATCCCACCGGAGAAGCTGCTGCGTGCGATGCTGCTGCAGGCGTTCTACTCGATCCGCTCGGAGCGGCTGTTGATGGAGCGGCTGGAATACGACCTTCTGTTCCGCTGGTTCGTCGGGATTGGCGTCGACGATGCGGCCTGGGATCATTCGGTGTTCTCCAAGAACCGTGACCGGCTGCTGGAGGGCGACATCGCTGCAAAGTTCCTGGCGGCGGTGCTGGCGCAACCCAAGGTGAAGAAGCTTCTGTCGACGGATCACTTCTCGGTCGACGGCACACTGATCGAGGCGTGGGCATCGATGAAGAGCGTCAAACCGAAGGACGGCCCAAGCGGTGGTCATGGCGAGCCGCCGGCTGAAGGGGGCGGGCGAAACGCGGAAGCGGACTTCCATGGCCACAAGCGATCCAACGACACACATGCCTCGACCACCGATCCGGATGCCCGGCTCTATCGCAAAGGGCGGGGCAAGGAGGCGAAGCTCTGCTTCATGGGGCATGGGCTGATGGAGAACCGCCATGGCCTTCTGGTCGACGCCTGCCTGACGTTTGCCGACGGGCATGCTGAGCGGGTGGCCGCACTGCACATGATCGAACCGCGAGCGGAGCGGCCACAGGCGATCACACTCGGTGCCGACAAGGCCTATGACGCGCAAGACTTCATCAATGAGCTGCGTTCGATGAAGGTGACGCCGCATGTGGCGCAGAACACCAGCGGCCGGAGTTCGGCGATCGACGGGCGCACGACGCGGCATGGCGGCTATGCTGTCAGTCAGCGTATTCGCAAGCGCATTGAAGAGGCGTTCGGGTGGATCAAGACGGTCGCCGGACAGGCGAAGACGAAGTTGCGTGGCCGCGACCGCGTCGGATGGGCCTTCACCTTCAACGCCGCCGCCTACAATCTCGTGCGGTTGCCGAAGCTGCTGGCGGTGCCGACATGACCGCGCCCGCGGGCTGTCAACTGATCGGCCGCTGGCGGATCATCGAAGCTGACCTGTGGGATCGCGGCTATCTCGACCTCGGCGGACCCGCCACGGTCACCATTGGGGCCGACAACCACGGTGAGATCGCCTTTGGCGCCCTGCTAGCCGGCCTCGATCTCGGGTACGGGCCGTCAATGGTCTTCTTCACATGGGCCGGCTTCGATGAGATGGACGAAGTTACCGGCGACGGCTCCGCAGAATTGCTCGACGACGGCTCGATCGACATCACCTTCGCCTATCAGAACGGCGACGAGGCTATCCTCAAGGCCAAACGTGATCCTTCTTCAACAGCCTGCTAGAGGCCGACGACCTGGCTCGGCGGCGGCAGCGGATCGTACTATTCACGGCGGCTTTAGAGGCAAAATGCCAATCCTTGGCGTAGGCACTTAGTGTGTTTTCGAAACTCGTGGCCTTGGCGTAGGCCGCGACGAGGGCTTCCAGGCGCGCCGGCGGTCATCAGCGCACCTGTTCCACGAAGTGCTAAGGGAGAACGACGAAGGTCGCTATTGCCGAAACAGCCCACGTGCGGTTGGTGCGAAGATCAATATTTTAAAAAAATATCATAGGCACTTCATGAAAATCAACACTATGACGTCGATCATACCAGTGGCCATAAAAATTTAATAATCAATACGAATTGTTGAACAAACTGTAAAATAACTTTCGCAAATATTTTCTTCACGAGATCGTCCATAATTGCTATGCACGGCGTTGACAAAAATGGACTTAGTTGTTGAAAGGGCCGCCGCCTACACGTGGGATGCGGCGCTAGTTCTGGTCGAGAGTTGGATGTTTGTTTCTGCTGGATCCGTCCTCCGCTAACCGACTTCCACTGGAGCCCTTTTCGGGCGCTCCCACTCAAGGTCAGCCACCTGATCTTCGACGATCCATACGAATTCGGGCGAGTCATGCGGGAGACGTTGTATTTCAAGGTTAATCGAAGTGGAGCGGTTTGAGCAATGGAACGAGTTCGCGAGCAATCCATAGCATTGCTGAGTGTCGTAAAGAGTTCACTTGACCCATCGTATCGGATATTTTGCTTCCCGCACGGGGGTGGCGGCGTCCACTCGTTCCGTGATTGGTCTGAGTATCTCCCCGAGGACATCGAGCTCATTTGCCTCGATCTGCCAGGGCGCGGCAAACGGTCAGCTGAGGCTGCCATTCGCAGCATGGACGTACTGGTATCCATGGTCACTGAGGCGCTCCAAGCGTACAGCGACAGACCTTTTATTTTCTTCGGCCACAGCATGGGAGCCCTTGTGGCTTATGAGGTCGCTCGCTCCCTGGAGGTCGCCGATAGGCCCTCTCCCTTCCACGTTGTCGTATCCGCTCACAAGTCGGCGGACGTTCCGGCGGATGAGCCGCCCATGTATGGATACACGGATGACAAATTAACCGATGTGATTCGTATCCTTGGCATGGTCCCCAAGGACGCGCTGGCAAATGAGGTACTCCTACAAGACTTCATTTTGCCGCCGCTGCGGGCCGATTTCGAACTTGCGGAGACTTACGACCGAAACCGGCCAACGCCTCTCAAGGTGGCAATCACCGCAATGGGGGGAGTTAAGGACGTAGTGGTCAATGCCAATGATCTAGACGAATGGCGTCGGCTTACGACGTCGCGCTTCGCCCGGATTATGTTTGATGGTGATCACTTTTATACCCATTCCATGACGGCGGAAGTGGTGTCCACCGTCCTGCGTGAAGTAGGGGAGGTAAAGGCACAACTCCCAGCTTCCATTGGAATTGCCGAGGCGCGACCATATCCCGAACTACCACTGCATGACCAATTCCGTAAACAAGCGGCCCTCAGTCCGGACGCCCCTGCCGTCATCTCAGAGAATGGGATTTTGACGTACCTTGAACTCGACGAGCTGAGCGAGACTCTATCCGGACACCTCCTCGGACATGGTCAAAGCCGAGGTTCGCGTATCGGTATCCTGATGGATACCTCACCTGAATATGCCGTTGGGCTGTTCGGTATTCTTAAGACAGGGGCGGCCTACGTCCTGCTTGACAAAGCCCAACCCGTTGCGGCGCTCAAGCGGATACTCGAGAAGGCAGCGGTCGAGATCGTTGTCACCAACACCCGCTTCGCGGCTAATCTTCCGCCTGATTGGTCGGGCCTTGTGCTGTCGCTCGACGAGGGTTGGCAAGCGCAACTCGGCAAGGCCAGCCCGGCCAATCCCCAAGCGGTAGATCTTGATTCCCCGGCCCAGATTGTATTTTCGTCTGGGACGACTGGTGAACCAAAAGGGGTCGTTGGCCCCCACCGAAGTTCTGTAAGCGCTTACCAGTTGCGCTATCACGCGCTGCCATATGCGCCTGATGAGCGCGAGGCCGTCAATCTCTTCTTGGTCGGGGAGATAATGCGGCCGATCCTAGCCGGGGTTCCAGCCTATCTGATTCCCGACGACGTTATCTACGATCCGCCCCAGCTGGTCGACTATCTGGAACGAAATCGAATTTCGAGAATATTGCTAACCCCTTCACTGTTGGATGTGCTTCTTAGCAGCGGCTTGCTCGACGTCCCCTCCCGCCTTACCGATCTCCGATTGATCATCCTATCAGGCGAGGTGTTAACAGCAGCGCTGTTTGCGCGAGTGAGGGATGCGCTGCCGCACGTCAAAATTATCAATCACTACGGCGCAGCGGAGGCACATGATATCTCGTATATTGATTTGAGCGAGATTGATCCTGCGACAACACAAAAGGTCGTCCCGGTCGGTCCGCCTCAGCACAATGTCAGTGTCTATATCCTCGGGCAGCAACGCGAACCCGTACCGCTGGGCTTCCTGGGCGAGGTCTTTGTCGGCGGCGATGTCTTGGCTCATGGATATCTCGACAGCCCGGAGATGACGCGGGAAAGGTTCTTTACCGACCCGTTCCGCGCTGATGGCAAGATGTTCCGCACTGGCGATCTCGGCCGCATGCTGCATGGAGGCCAGTTGGAGATTATCGGGCGCTGCGCTTTCATGGTGAAGATCCGAGGATATAGCGTCGTCCCCGCGTCTGTAGAAGCTGCTTTGCTTCGGTACTCCGGCGTCTGCTCCGCAGCCGTTGTGCCCGAGCTCGATGCGACGACCGGCCAGCCTGATCGACTGATCGCTTATGTAGTCTTACGGAATAGGGGCAAGGGCTGGCAGGCGGCTTTGCGGTCGCATTTGAAGTCTGAGGTGCCGCACTACGCGATGCCGTCAGAGTTCGTCGCTCTGACGGAATTGCCCATTGCGGCCAATGGGAAACTTGACAGGTCGCGGCTGCGCGGGCTCGCGGCAGAGGCGTGCGCTCCAGTGACAGGTGGCAATCCAGTGACAGATGCTGAGGAGGTCGACGCGGCACTGGGAGCCGCCTGGCGCGACCTTCTGCAAGCTGAAGCGGCCGATCCGGATGACAACTTTTTCGATTGCGGCGGACACTCGCTTCTGGCTGCCCGTCTCTGCACGCAGCTTCGTGAGAGTCTGAAGGTGGCCCTCCGCGTCGTGGAGGTGTTCCTCAACCCGACTTTCAAAGAGCTTGCCGCCCTTCTTCGCAAGCGCCGCGGCGAGCAAGGAGTCCATCGATACGGGACGCACCGCAAAACACTGTCAGTGTTGGCAGGGAAGGCGCCGACTAAGGTCGTCGACCGTCGGAACGGCACCGGTATGGACATTGCGGTGATCGGTATGTCCGGGCGGTTTCCCGGCGCGGAGACGGTGGACGCGCTCTGGGAGAACCTCTGCCAAGGGGTGTGCTCGATCACCCCGCTCTCTGTGCAAGAACTCAAGGCCCAAGGCATTCCGGAGGACGTCCTGAAACGCTCCGATTATATGCGCGTGGGCGCCCATCTCGACGATGTGGACGTCTTCGATCCGGGTTTCTGGGGCCTATCGATGCGTGAGGCGACGCTAATGGACCCGCAGCATCGTCTGTTCCTGGAATGCTGCTGGAAGGCACTCGAGTCGGCCGGATACATGCCAACCCAACAGGAGGGCCGGACCGGGGTCTTCGCCGGTTCATTCCTACCACTCTATCTGCTGCACCATTTGAGAGGGGGTGGTCTCATCGATCCCACAGACGCCCCGCTCGCCTGGCTGACTGAACTTGGCAACGACAAGGACTATCTCGCGACACGCGTGTCCTACATGCTGAACCTCACCGGCCCAAGCATTGCGGTGCAAACCGCATGCTCAACAGGGCTGGTGGCGATCGCCATGGCCGCTCAGTCGCTCTCGGCAGGCCATTGCGATATGGCGCTGGCAGGAGGGGCCAGCATCATCTTTCCCCAAGCGGGTTATCAATATGTCGAGGGCTTCATCAATTCCTCGGATGGCGTGTGCCGCGCTTTTGATGCCGACGGCAGCGGCACGGTGCTCGGAGATGGGGTAGGAGTCGTCGTTCTCAAGCGTCTAGAAGATGCGCTTGCGGCGGGCGACCCGATCCATGCAGTGGTGAAAGGATGTGCCATCAACAATGATGGCCACACCAAATCGTCCTTCTCAGCACCGAGCGCGCAAGGACAGACCGCTGTTGTGCGCCAAGCACTTGAGTCCGCTACCCTCAACCCTGCCGACGTGGAATACATCGAAACTCATGGGACTGGCACCAAGGTAGGCGACCCGATCGAGGTCCGCGCTCTGGCGGAGGCTTTCGCGGGCCAAGCGGAGATGGGCAAAACCTGTGCGCTCGGGTCAATCAAACCGAATATCGGCCATTCCAGCGTCGCCGCCGGCGTCGCGAGCTTTATCAAGACAGTTCTCTGCCTTCAGCACGGAGCAATCCCCCCGACCATCAACATCAACCGGCTGAACGAGGACCTCGGTCTGGAGAACACGCCCTTCTTCGTCAACGAGCAGCTTAGACCATGGCCCCGTCCGCAGGGACGTCCGCGAACTGCCGGCGTCACTGGCCTCGGTATCGGCGGAACCAACTGCCATGTCGTGTTGCAGGAATGGATGGACGAGAAGGTAAGGGCCTGGCCCGGCTCGGTCGAGCGGGGATCCCACGCCCTGTGCCTATCCGCAAAGACGCCATCGGCGCTAAGCCGGGCCCGTCAGGATTTAGCGGCGTTTCTGCGGCGCAACAGGGACATCAATCTCGGTGATGTCGCTCATACGCTACGGGTGGGCAGATGTCATTTCGATCATCGGATGGTTGTTGTGGCAAGCAACGTAGACATGGCCATCAAGAGATTGGAAGAGGCCGATCGTGCGGCTGATCGAATACTTTCTTCGCCTTCGATTGCGTTCATGCTGCCAGGTGGTGGAGTGCAGCACGCAGGAATGTTCAAGGACCTGTTTGATCACGTGACGGATTTTCGCGAGGCGTTCTTGACTTGTGCAGCCACCAGTCGTCTGGTCCTCGATCGTGATCTGGAGTCCCTCGTGTTTGGGGAAAACGACGGCCACGCGGCCGCATCCTTCGAAGAAATCAACGTCATGATCTTCTCCGTGCAGTACGCTATGGCGAGTTTGCTGGAAGCGTGTGGCGTGCATCCCGATTACCTTGTCGGACACAGCATGAGCGAATACGTCGTGGCCACCCTGGCGGGTATTCTGAAACTGGACGACGCAGTGGCCCTGATGGTCGCTCGTGGTCGCGCGATGGCGAATCTTGGCGTCGACGGTGCCATGCTTGCGGTCAAATGTAGCCCAGAGCAGGCTGAACGCATCCTCACGGAGGAAGCTTGGCATGACAGAGCTGAAGCTGGCGAAATCAGTGTCGGCGTCGTGAATTCCAAAACGAGCGTTGTGTTCACAGGGAAACGGGAATTGATTGAAAGGCTGCAGGAGGGGCTCGCAAAAGCAGAAATCCCCAACCAGATTCTCAACACAGCGGGCGTCCCCAGCCATTCTCCGCTGATGAAACCGGCAGCTGATGCTATCGACGCACATGTCCGCACGCTCGAGCGGCGAGTACCGGATTTGGCCATCGCTCTGAATTCAGGAGGATATCTGCACCCGGCGAAAGTCCCGCTACCTGAGACCTACTGGAGCCGGCAAGCAAGCGGAATGATCCGATTCGACCAGTCTCTCGCGGCCATCGTCGCGGCCGGCGCAACTGCGCTCATTGACCTTGGCCCCTCTTGCAATCTGGCGCGTTTCGCCCGTGAAGCAATCAGTTCAGAGGATCGCAAGACCAGAGTCCCAGCGATCGTCTCAGCCGCGCACGGGAAGGATGACCAGGAGTTCACCGACCGTCATGTTCTTCTGGAATGTCTTGGGAACCTCTGGTCCTTGGGTGTTTCGGTGGATTGGCAACGGGCCAGTGATCTATTGGAACCGTTCGGTTCTCGCCGCAGGATCTCGCTTCCGACATACTCATTTGATGGTCACCGTTGCTGGCCGCAGCGTCAGCCTGCAGGCTTGACGGCTCCGCCGCAGACCGAGGAGCGAGAGCGGCGCAGGGGAGAGGTGTTCACCTATGCCCAGAGTTGGACAGAGAAAGTACTTCCCCTTATGGCTTCTGGCGACGGAGGCACAAAGGCGCTTCGTTGGCTGGTGCTTGCCGACCGGCCGTTTAGTGAGGCGGAGCGCGCGGGAGACGCGTTGGCAAACAGCATCACGCGGCAGCTGGCGGATGCGGGTCACGAGGTTGTTCGGGTTTGCCGACGAGCCAAGCCCTCGAACTCGCCCCTGAAAGTCAAAGGGTCTATCATCACGATCGACCCCACCCGAGAGGGCCTGAAGGCGCTCTTCGACGCCGAGATCGCCTCGGACCGTCCCGCTGATCGGATTCTGTGCCTCTGGCACGTGAGCGGCTGCGCCGACGCGTCCGGGGATCCGGGCACGGTGAAGACCGATCTTTTGCGGAACTATGACGCCATACTCGATTTGGCGCGAGTTCTCGCTACGCTGACATTCCAGACTCCGGTCGACGTCTGGATTGTTGGTGACCGAATGGTCCAGGTCGGTGACGAACCTGTTGATCCCGAAAAGGCGTGCATCTTCGGTCCCGCCATCGTGTTGCCCCAGGAGAACCCGACCGTCGATTGTCGTGTTGTTGACCTGAACATCGACGACCCGGGTATCAGTGATCGGCTGGTCGCTGAAATCGAGCGGGACGTGCCTGGTCCCGAAGCGGTGGTTGCGCTCCGCGGGACCCGGCGGTGGGTGCCGCATTATCCCGAGGTAACCCTCGCCACACGAGTTCCCGGTGAGGAGATCCTCAGACCCGAAGGTGTCTATCTGATCACAGGAGCTCTCGGGCGCATCGGTCTTTCCTTGACCGAACACCTCGTAACCCTTGGGGCGACGGTCGTCGCGGTAACCCGCCGCGCAGTACCCACCTCTTTGAGTTCAGGTCGTGTGGATCTCCATGAGGATGGCTGGATGCGCCGACTGGCCGCGCTTGAGGATGCGAAGGGCCGGGTGATCCTTCGCCAGGCTGACGTATCCGATTTCGACAGCCTGTCGGCGGCGCTCGACACAACGGTCCGGGAATTCGGGCGGATCGACGGTATCTTCCATGCGGCTGCGTTATCTGATCTGAAGTTCCTTTCTGAGATGGAAGACACGACCTCCGCCAATGAGTTCGCCTCCAAAGTGATGGGGACGCGCAATCTCTATAATGCGCTGAAAAGAATTCACTCTGCCCACACCCAAGTACCGGAATTCGTGTTCCTTTTCTCCTCGCTTGCATCCATCCTCGGCGGACCGGCAATGGCCGCTTATGCAGCGGCGAACAGGTTCATGGACGAGTTTGCACGCCAAGTGCCATGCAAACTCAACATCCGGTGGATCAATTCCAACTGGGATGACTGGGATTACTCGTACGAGGGGCAGGTCACTGCAGCCTACGCTACATCTCACGCGAAGGAGGTGGCACTCAGTCCCGACGAGGGGATCGACACTATTGAGCGCATACTGGCAACCGTCGGCAATGGTCAGGTCATCGTCGCGACACGCCCCTTGCCTCCGCGCATAAGGCAATGGGTAGACCAGAGCTGGACAATCACGTCCGACGAGGGGCCGGACGTAGCGAAAATATCTCCGCCCGAAGAAGTCCGAAAAAATATGGAGAGCGTGCAACGCGACGGTCATCTAAGGTATGTCTTCCTTGATGAAGTGAAGTCTCTCCTGAACGTCGCGGAGATAAGATTGGAAGACAACTTCTTCGACATAGGCGGAGACAGCCTTCTCGCTGCCGCGCTTCATCTTCGTTTGAAGAATAGCGATCACTGGAGGCCGCCTCGATTGGATGAGATATTCAAGGCAGCAACGTTCGGCGATCTCTACGAGCGGATCTGCCAGACGTAATCCTCAGGTTTCGCCATGGTCGTAGCAAAAAAGACGGAGTATGGCCGCAACCCTGCAACTCTATTCCGTAATACATTGCCGCCAGCGGCGCACGGACGGTCGTCGCGCGTATAGTCCATATGCGCCCAGTCGCGCACTTGTCCTTCGCCTGGATACGAATGGTGGTGTCGTCCACATGAAGGCGCTCGGCCGCGAGCACATGGCGCGCGATCAGCTGGAAGAGCGGCATGACGGCGAAGGTTCCGTGGCCGACCTGATCGGCCAGCGTCGACTCCGGCGCAAGTCAACGCGCCGAGTGAACCAAAATCCGGTTCCAAAGGCGAGGTATTTCGAACTGTCCACCAAATTGGCGAAATGCGGGGCACCGGGTGGACTCCTGTCCAGCACTACGTATTCGATGAGGAGGTACAAGCCTTTCCTGCGCGGAGGACTTACGATTACGGCGCTGCCATGGTTGGTCCGGCTATAAGGTGTTCTGAATTCCGCGTAGGCGCTCAGAGCGCCTTCGCAAGAGCTCAACCGTGGTCAACATTGCGATGGCGAACAAAACCAATACGGTGGCCGTCGCAAGGATTGTTGGGCTGATCTGCTCCTTGATGCCGGTAAACATGACTAACGGCATGGTCCGTTGCTGCGGGCCGGCGACAAAAAGCGCAATTACAACCTCGTCGAAGGAGGTCGCGAATGCAAAGAGAGCGCCGGCAATCATGCCCGGAAATATGAGTGGCAGGATGATCTTGAAGAAAACGGTGATCGGTGGCGCACCAAGACCAGCGGCGGCACGCACAAGCGAGTTGTCGAAGCCGACAAGGGTGGCGCTCACCGTAATAACTACAAACGGCGTAGCGACCGTCGTGTGTGCCAAAATCAGTCCGGTATAGGAATTCACAAGGCCGACATAAGCGTAGAGAAAATACACGGCTACGCCCGTGATGATGGTTGGCACAATCATGGGCGAGATGAGTATGCTTAAAACAGCCGCACGCCATGGAAAATTGGGACGACTGAGTCCGAGTGCAGCCAGGGTGCCAAGGACTGTCGACAATAGCGTCGCAATGACAGCTATAAAGACTGAGTTTTGCAGACCGTTCTGCCACCGGGCCGACAAGAAAAACTCTTCATACCAGCGGAATGAAAAACCGGACATAGGATAGGTAAAGAACGGTACCGAATTGAAGGAGAGAGGAATTATCACGAGGATTGGCGCCACGAGAAATAGCAGCACAGCACCGCAAATCACACGATGCAGGTAATACCACATTTTCTCTAGGGGGGAGGCATAGGCCAAGGCAGCCATGATTTCACCTAACCTTCAATCGGTCGACACCAACCAACCTATTAAAAACATAAAAGAGGAGGAGCGTCGCAACTAGAAGGATGGCGCCGAGGGCCGACGCCAAGCCCCAATTAAGCTGTTTATTTGTGTAGTTGGCGATATAATATCCCGCCATCTGATCGCTGGGGCCACCCACCAAGGCTGGAGTGATGTAGTACCCAAGGCAGAGAATGAATGTCAGCAGGCAGCCCGCGGAGATTCCCGGCAATGTTTGCGGGAAATAGACTTTCCAGAAAGCGTAGAACGAACCCGCGCCGAGCGATCGTGCGGCACGCATGTGACTGGGCGGGATCGTTTTCATCACGCTGTAGATTGGCAGCAGTGTGAATGGCAGCTGGATCTGCGTCATCGCGATGATCGTGGCGAACCGGTTGAAAATAAGGTCGGCAGGTTCTGAAATAATATGCAGCCCGACCAGTGTTTGGTTGACGATACCGTTATGTTGTAGAAGGACAACCCAGGCGACAGTCCTCACGAGCATAGATGTCCAAAACGGCAGTACAACCATGATCATCAGCAGGTTGCTTGATCGAGACGGTAATGTCGCTAACAGATAGGCTACCGGAAAGCCTAGCAATAGCGTAGCCGCGGTTACGACAATGCTTATGCCAAGCGTTCGCAGGAAAGCGTCGCGGAAGATGGATGTTTCCGGTGGCACGGACACGATCTTGCTGTTAGCATCGTATTGCAGGTCCATTGAACGTAGCAGGTAAGATGCCGTGAAGGGTGAACGGCCCCGGTCGATAAGGCTCCAAACGTCCTTTCGCTCCCAAAGCGGATCTAATAAAATCAAAGCATTCTTGTAGGGGCCAGAGGCAAGGCTGCTCGCCTTCCGGGCGCTGGATGTGACCGAGCTGCCAGTACCTGGAAGCTCGAGGTTCATCCGTACGGCGATTTGGCCCATTGTCCTATTCTCCCACGCTTTTTTAAGATCAGCCGCGAGAGCCGCATAGGCTTGTTCGTCAGGAAGGTCCTTCCCGTCCCAGGTTGCGAGCGCGGCCGTGGTTGCTGGCATAAGCGTGAGCAGTGTCGCGTCGTGAAATGCGTTGAACATCATCCGGGCGATCGGAAATACGAAGGTCACCATCAGAAACAGCAAGAGCGGCAGCACCAGGGCAAGCGCCTTGAGCTTGCGCCGACGCTCTGACCGCTGGAGATTCCCACGCAGGGCCGTCCCTTCAAAGGCGGTGTGAGCCGTTGCAGTCGGCATCGGTTTCCCTCTCATCACGGGCCAAGTGCCGGGAGGAACGGGCGCCCCTCCCGGCGACGATGTGTTATTGGGCGAGCCATGCAGTAAAGCGCTGGTTCAAGTCGACGCCCTTGTCATTCCAAAAGGATGGATTGTACTGCAGCGAACCTGCCAGATTCTCCGGCGCGTTCGATACCCACGGCATGACATCGGCGCTCACAGAACCCAGCGCATCCTTGTTGGCAGGGCCGTAGGGGATGTACTTGGACAACGTCCCTTGCCTTTCAGGCGACGCCGCGAAAGCTATGAACTTGTAGGCGTCGTCCAGCTTGGCGCTGCCTTTCGGAATAACCCAAACGTTCCAAGCTCCCCAGACCTGGGCATCCCACATGATCTTGAAATGCTTGCCGGAATTCTTATTCGCGTCGTAAATGCGCCCGTTATATGCCGAGGTCATCACGACCTGACCGTCTGCTAGAAGTTGGGGCGGTTGCGCGCCAGCTTCCCACCAGACGATGTCAGCCTTGATCGTATCGAGCTTCTTGAAAGCCCTATCTACGCCCTCAGGGGTGGCGAGAACTTTGTACACGTCAGCTGCGGGCACGCCGTCGGCGATAAGCGCCCACTCGAGATTGCTCTCGGCACCCTTTCGAAGTCCGCGCTTCCCGGGAAACTTCTGCAGATTGAACAGGTCGGCAATAGTCTTGGGGCCGTCTGCCAGCTTGTCGGTGTCATATGCGATAACGTCACTCGAAATGATCGAGGGTACACCGCATTCGTACATATCTCCGTCCACAAACTTGGACCGGTCGAGGCCAAGCTTTGCCCAGTCTAACCTTTCAAGCAGCCCCTCGTCACAAAGTTGATTGACCCAGGTTGAGGTCGCATTCACGACGTCCCATGTCACATTTTTGGAATCGACCATGGCTCGGATTTTTGCGGCATCGCCGCTGTACTCATCTTCAGTGATCTCGATACCGGTCTCTTTGGAGAAGGGTTCGAACCAGGCTTGACGTTCAGCCGCCTGTGTTGCACCTCCCCAAGAGGTGATCGTGATCTGATCTGCGGCCAAGCTCGGCTTCGTGAATGCAAACGAACCTGTCGTCAGCACAATGGCTGCCAGAGCGCTTATACCTATACGTGGACTTTTCATTGACTTTCCCCTTTGATTGGCCTTTTCCGAGGCTTGCTAAGATTCGACTGATAGTTCGCTATCGGGTGTCTAGTGCCCGACAGTCTTCTGTCCTCCAGCCAACAGTGACCTGGTGTCCTGGCTGAAGCTGCACACCGCTGCCCGAATTGGGCAGTTTGATCTCGAGGGTGTGCACACCCACGGCGACACGGATTCTAAGGTGGTCGCCGAGGTAGATGAGTTCCTCAACCCGAGCACTGAAGATGTTGGGCAGCGAGCCGGGCGATGGATCTAGGTGTATGCGCTCAGGACGCAATGCGATCATTGCGGGTCGACCGGCAGACTTCGCATTGATTGCAAGAGCTTGTACGTTTCCAGTTCCCACAATCTCCACGGTACAGTTTGCACCGTCAGTCGCGGCGACTGTGCCCCTCAGGAGGTTGTTGTCTCCAACGAACTGGGCAACGAACGCGTTCTGCGGAAGCTCGTATAGGTCTGCTGGCGAGCCAAGTTGCTGCACGATGCCATCGTTGAACACCGCCACGCGGTCAGACATTGTCAAGGCCTCGCCCTGGTCATGCGTGACATAGACGATGGTGACGCCTAGCGCCTTATGGAGATGTCGTATTTCGTGCTGCATCTGGTCGCGCAGCTGCTTATCCAAAGCGCCCAGCGGCTCGTCCATTAGCACCAATTTCGGGTCGAAACAGAGCGCCCGGGCAAGTGCGACGCGTTGCTGCTGACCGCCCGAAAGCTGTCCCGGCAGGCGCTTTCCATAGGCGCCGAGTTGCACCATTTCGAGTGTCCGCTTAACCTTCGCTTCGGTCTGCGCTTTGCCAAGTTTCCGCACCTTGAGGGGGAAAGCGAGGTTCTCTTCCACGGTCATATGCGGAAAGAGCGCGTAATTCTGGAACACCATTCCGATGTCGCGCTTGTGGGGGGGTAGATTGTCGATCGGACGCCCATCGAGCAGGATCCGGCCCCGCGTAGGCACCTCAAAGCCGGCCAACATCATCAGCGTAGTGGTCTTGCCTGAGCCTGATGGACCCAACATCGTCAAAAACTCGCCTCGGGCGATGTCGAGGTTGAGATTTTTGACGACCAGCGTCTTGCCGTCGTACGTTTTCTGAACATCAGAAAACTTCAAAAAGGTATCGTCCATGCCTAGCAGCCCTCCCATCCTCGACCTTGGCGCTTGTTCCGCTGCCACGACACCTGTTCCCTGATTTTTGTGTTTGTTTTCGACCGGCGGGATGGCCGCAGACGTCCCGTTGGCCCTCCGGAAGTAGGAATCCGACGTAAGCTGGCTGTCAGAAGTAAGCGTCATTGCAGGAAACCCACCTGTAGATCGACTGATGCGAGCTATTTGTGCCACTGGTGTTCACGTCCGCACTAACTCCGACCCCTTCGCCGCTTACCAAACCTCTTGGCAGACCCTCATGAAGTTTCCGGAGACGATCTTTTTGATCGCATCTTCAGGATAGCCGTGGTCAAACATGAGCTGGACCAGATCGATTACATCCTTGGGCCGCTGGAAGCGGAATCCTTTCCAATTCGGGTCTTGGAAGTCCGGCCACTCGGTCACCATTTCACGGGCCCACTGGTCAAGCAGGTCGGTCTCGAACACGAAGTCGAACCCAAAGCCGACATGATCAGGTCCGACGAGTTGGACCACATGATCGAGGTGCCGGAATATCGCTGACATGGCGCCATGCTCGTCGCCGATGTAAGCATTGTTGCCTGAGAGACCGATTACGCCCCTATTTTTGGCCAAGGCCATTATCTGGTCGTCGCGAAGGTTTCTGTAGTGTTGGTGGAGTGCCATGATCCCGACATGCGAGAACATGACGGGCTTTGTAGCGATTTCCAGCGTGTCAAGCGTAGTGCGATAACCGGTGTGGGCCAGGTCAACGACCATCTTTAGCCGTTCAATCTCGCGGACAACCTGGGTGCCATAAGTGGTCAGGCCGCCGTCAGCTTTGTCAGAGCAACCGCCTCCGACAAAATTCGAGGCATTGAAAACGAGCTGCACAGCCCGAAGGCCCAGCTCACGGAATACCTCCAGAACGCCCAGGTTTTTTCCGAACCAAGCCGTGCCGTGACTCTGCATTCCGACAGCCAATTTGCCTTCAGCCTTAGCCCGTAACACATCATCCATGGTGAGAGCGTGGATATAAAGGTCAGGCCTCGAGTGAATAAGCTTTCTCTGCGAAGCGATGCCTTTAACAGCATAGTCAAGGTCGCTAGCGTCTTCGGCAAACGAGATCGACGTAAACGTTACGCCGGCGTCGACATAATGTTCAAGGTATTTTGGAGGACAGCCATACGATTGATTAGGCAGGTCAAGGGGGAACAACATATCCCAGACGATATTCTTGTTCCAAAAGCGTTGCGTTGTTTCGGAGATCATGTCTCAATCGTTCCTTGAAATAGGTCCACCGTCGGCTCTATTGACAACGTGGTCGTTTACAAGATGCGCTCGCAACTGTGCCATCGGCTTGTTGCTATACACCCCCAAGACAAAGTCGGTCCTTCACGACCGTGCAGTGGAGGCGATACGGAGATTAATTCTATGCGGCGTGTGCTGCTCCTAGGTGTTTTTTCGCTGCATTCGCGCGGCTAGCTTCGCGCAACTTAAGCAGCCCTATGACTGTGTCGTTTCGTTCTTCGATCATTTGAGGGATCGTTCTCCCATCGATGACTTCCTCCGCCTGCTGAAGAATGCGCGCGCGCAGCTCGGGCGTCCAATCTGGAAGTGGCGTTTCCGTAACATAAGGTGCCCGCCACTCGACACTTCCATGAAGATCCATGAATGATCCCAGGCCGCGGTCACCCGCTGCTAAATGGAACGTCGCAAACGGGCCCATGCTTGCCCACCGCAATCCGAGCCCGTGAGTTAGGCAATCATCGATTTGGGCGACGGTCGCTTGTTCCGCGGCGATCATCTGGAGCGCTTCACGAAACAGGGCAATTTGAAGCCTGTTGATCATGAACCCATAGATCTCTTTCTCCATACGGAGAACTCGCTTTCCAACCGCTTCATAGAACGAGACAGCCCAGTCCAAGACTGCGGGATCCGTTTTTTCGCCCCCTACAATCTCGATAAGCGGAATGAGATAAGGGGGATTGACAGGATGCGCCACAACGGTGCGTTCTGGATATTTGCATCTCCGTTGAATTTCAGTCATTGGAAACCCGGAAGTGCTTGAGCCGATGACGATTTCTGGAGGAACCAGCTCATCCAGCCGTTCATAGATCCGCACCTTCAGTTCCAGATCTTCAGGTACGCTCTCCTGCACAAAGTCGGCACCGGCAACCGCCTCCTCGATATCTGTAGTGAAGCGAAGCCGTTCCCGAGAAGCGCTAGCTGTCAGCCCAATCTGCTCAAGTATCGGCCAAGCTTGATCGAGCAGTCGCTCAAGAGAAGCGAGGGCATCTTTACCCGGATCTTGCGCTGTCACGCTGTATCCTCTGGCCAGGAACTCGGCAATCATTCCACCACCGATGGTGCCTGCGCCGATACACGCGATCTGTTTCACGTTTTTGGGATCCGGGCGGTTCATGGCGCTATGTATTTCCCTGAGTTACGAGAGGCCTATTAGAACTGCGTCTCGAGTTAGTAACAAATTGAAATTTATTCCGTGCCGACGCTATTTTGAGCCGTCGGTATTCCCCATTTTTTTGTTTCGCGATTATTTGACCCGCTTGCCAGATGTCTGACCGAAGCATTAGCCATATAGGACCAATCGCGGTCGCTAATTTAGCGCATCCGTGCTCACATTGTGATCAAAATGGGCTGTAACTCGCAACGCACAGATCAAAAAGGAGATGAGAGTGGCGGAAATGTTCATGTGCTTAACGTGCCTTGACGCCGACGGGGTAGGAGGGGCCCTCAGCGTCAGTGGAAGCAAATGCTCCGAAGTCCATTTCGATCAACTCGGTTGATCGCGCCAGGAACTCTGAAGTGCCAGAGCTACTCCGCAATGGCCGCAGGCCTTGGAACCCGTCTCATAGTACGGCATGCAATATCGGTTGCCGATGGGGGGCATAGCGCTGGTTTCCCGCTAAACAACGGGGCCGTTATCAACCAAAGACAGCAATAGGCTTGTGATTAGGGCATTCCCATGCGATTCTTGGAACGTGATCTGGCGGAGGTGAGAATGCCTGAAACGATGCTCGCAGCGCTTTCCAACATTCGGACCGTTGAAGAAATGATCGTGGCCTT
The DNA here is from genome assembly GCF_024746835.1 of Mesorhizobium sp. AR02. Classification (NCBI taxonomy): domain Bacteria; kingdom Pseudomonadati; phylum Pseudomonadota; class Alphaproteobacteria; order Hyphomicrobiales; family Phyllobacteriaceae; genus Mesorhizobium; species Mesorhizobium sp. AR02. The sequence continues at coordinate 366,499 of NZ_CP080530.1, forward strand.
CCGGGATGAAGAGCACTGCCGGCGCTTGCTGGAAACCATGGTGTGGCCAGAAGGCAGAATCTGTCCAGCCTGCGGGTATAAACGCTCGATCGCGCTTGCCGGCCGCGATACAGGCAAGCGCCATGCGCGACCAGGCCTTTATCAATGTTCCAATGGCGATTGCCGGTTCCAGTTCACGGTGACGACCCATACCCCTCTGCACTCTACAAAGCTGCCCTTGCGTATTTGGCTGAAGGCCATGTGGCTGATGCTCCAGTCGGACAAGGGCTTGTCCTCGGTCCGGCTCGCCGAGATCCTTGGAGTGAGCCAACCGACGGCCTGGCGGATGGGTCACGCACTGCGGCTGATGGTGGCGCGGGAAAACATGCTCGACGGCACGGTTGAGATCGACCATTTCCATCTTGGGGGAAGTCCCCGAAAGCGGCCGGATGACCCACCTCGGGGACGGGGCCGAAAAGGTCAGGCGAATACGGAGAAAGCGCCGGTCATGGCGATGGTGCAGCGGCCGACCGACGTCACGCCCGGGGCTCCGGCCGGTGACGCACGTGCCGCGGTCGTGACCGGTCTTTCATTGCGTGCGGCCGAACGTGCGATTGAAACACAGATCGAAACCCACGCGCATTTGATGAGTGATGAGGCGAAGGCATTCATGGCCATAGGCGAGAGTTTTGCCAAGCATGAGACCGTGAAGCATTCCAGCCACGAATATGTTCGCAACACCGTTCACGTCAATTCAGTGGAGGGTTTCAATTCCCGGGTCCGGCGAACGATCGCGGGCGTCTTTCACCATATCAGCCCGCAACATGCCGACCTGTATTTCCATGAAATCGGCTTCCGCTGGGTAAGCGATGCGCCAAGGCACCTTGCAAGAGGTCGATGAACATGGAGGTTTCGGGCCATGACATTGGAACATGCGAGGGGCGATATGGTCGCCGAGATCAGCGGCGCCGCGGCGGCGGCCGAAGATCTTGCAACCGTGCCCGGGCGCGTGCGGCAACGAAGGCTGTGGAGTTGCACTGAGAAGCGCGCGTTGGTCGACCTGGCGAGCGCGGCGGGGTCGTCGGTGACCGAGGTCGCGGAAGCGTTCGGCGTAGCTCCGTCACAGCTCTATGCGTGGCGCAAGCAGATGGCCGGCGGCGAACTCGATGCCGATCAGGCGATGGCGACCTTCGCGCGCATCGACGTGAGCGATCTGCCGGGTGTCGAATGCCCCGTCCCCGATTGCCCGGACCCGGCCGGCAGGATCGTCGTGGCCTTTCCGAGTGGCACGCGATTGCGTATCGACGGGATCGTCGATCCGACAGCACTGCGCATCGTCCTGGCGGAGTTGACCAGGTGATCACGGTGGTGCCGACCGACCGGATTTACTTGTGCTGCGGCGCGACCGATATGCGTCGCGGGATCAACAGCCTGGCGCGGATGGTGCAGCAGGTGCTCGCGCTCGACCCGCATTCCGGCGCGATCTTCTGCTTCCGTGGACGCAAGGGTCATATCATCAAGGTTTTGGCGCATGACGACCAGGGGTTCTGCCTTTTTACAAACTAACTGGCTTCATACTACAGCCCTTTCCTTGAGATCGGAGCATTTTGAGGAGTTGAGTTGGCGGATGGCCTCTGCCCGATGGGCAAGCTGGTTCCATCGGCTGCACTGTTTGGCTGGGACGTGCGGTCCGGGCAGTTCATAGAGGCCGATATAGCCGTTGTAGGCATGTCTTTTCACGATGCCGTATTTCGCCCATCTGACCAGGGTGCATTCGGTGATTCCAAGTTTTGCGCAGGCTTCTGCTTTTGTCAGCATTCCCCGCTCGCGCAGCCGGTCGTAGCGCGAGCGCAGACCATATTGCTTGACGAGATAGATGACGCGCAAGTCGCTGAACTGGGTGTCAGCCTTACCGCGCCGCGCTGAGCCGCCGGGACGGATTCCCCTTGCATTCAGGATGTCAGCGATTTCAGCGCAGATATGCTCGTCGAGAAGCTTGTCGACCAATTCGACCACCTCGGGCCGGGTCTTTACCTGCTGTGCGGAGGTTTTCGGGTTCTGAGTGATCAATGTTTCGGTCTTTCCGCCTCTGAAGCGGATGTGTATCCGTGTCTCTCCCTCGGCCTGGAACTTGAGCAATGTGATGTCTTCGACGAGATAGGCAAGGAGCCGCTTGCGTTCTCGGTTCGGCAAGGCGGGGTCGCGCCAGACCGTTTTGAAGTCGGCCGTCATGGCGATCAATCGATCGCGGATTGCATCGTCGAGTGTCGCTCGGTCTGCGCGCAGAGCACTCTCTCTTTCTTCTCGTAGATCAGACAGCATGCGCAGTTTGTCGTTCCATTCGCGTTCAAGGGTGTCGGCGACCAGGCGGTTGTTCGGATCGACCAGCATAAACCGCCGCTGTGCAAGATCGGCATCGATTTGGGCGCGTTCGACGGCACGGAGCCGGAGTTTGTCCGCTTCGTCATAGCGCGCTTCGATCTCTTTTCGGATCTCCAGAGCTAACTCCACGGCGGCGGGCGTCATTTCCGCAGCGATCAGTTCACCGATCGCCGCGTCGACGGGCCAGCCTGCGATCGACTGGCAGTGAGGCTCACCCCGAGAGACGTAGGCGCGGCTGCAGACGTACCAAGTGTCCACCTGACCGCGCCGGGTGACGTAACGGGCCCTCATGTGACAGCCACACCGCCCGCATATGACGCGCCCCTGCAACAAAGCCGCGCCTTCGCGCGGTGGCGAGATGCGCGCGGTCTGGTAGCCTTGGCCATTGGCCTCGAGCGCCTTGAGGTTGTGCTGGAACTGCTCCCAGCTGATATAGCCGGGATGTGCGTCCGGGATGCATGCGAGCCATTCATTGGGCTCACGTTTGCGGAACTGTTTCTTTCCGTCGACGGTTCTGCGGTAAAGACGCTGACCATAGGCATAGACGCCCGCGTAGCGAGGATTGTGCAGCGTGCGTAAGGCCGCCGATGTGGTCAGCGGTTGGAAGACCACCCGCTTGCTGTTGCGGAACCGGGATGGGAAGAGCAGACCTTCCCTGGCAAACGCCTTGACGGTCTGCGTGGCCGACCCGACCCGCGAGAACGTCTCGAAGAAGTGGGTGATCATCTCCCGGATCTGAGCGTCTGGATCAAGGACCACATCGCCAACCTCGTTGTAGATGAAGCCGGTCGGAAGGGGACAGCGATATTCGCCGCGGCGTGCTTTGTTGAGAATGCCACCGCGCAACCGGGCTTTGATAACGTGCAACTCGGCCTCGCTCATCGTGCCCTTGAGGCCCAGCAGAAGCCGGTCATTGAAGTTAGCCGGATCGTAGACGCCATCTTCGTCGAGAATGAGCGTGTCGGCCAAAGCGCAGATCTCCAGCAGCCGATGCCAGTCCGCGTTGTTTCTGGCGAGGCGAGAGACTTCCAGGCCCATGACGATCCCCGCGCGCCCCATGCCGACATCGGACACCAAGCGCTGGAAGCCTTCGCGCCACGACGCTGAAGCGCCGGATTCGCCCTGGTCGCTGTCGATGACGGTGATCTGGTCGTCGTGCCATCCAAGCCCGATCGCGCGACCACGAAGATCGTATTGACGCTTGGTGCTTTCGACATTCTCCATGACCTGGCGCATCGATGACTGTCGGATGTAGAGGTAAGCGCTCCGCTCGAGATGATGCGATTGGACCTTGAGCTTTTCGTTCATGCTGTTCTCCGTTCAGGGGCCGCCATCACGATGGCGGCGAGCAAGTGGATGATTGTGCGTCGCTCGGACGTTTCGTCCGCGATCGGCAGCCTGGCTACAGGCGGCGAAGCCGCGGGTGGGGACCAGCCCGGCGCACGCAAGATCGCGCTAACCCAGGCCCACATGCCGCGATGCAGAAGGATGCTAAGACCACTGCGTGCCTCCACAGGGAGCGCGGCACCAAGCGCGGCGGCGCGCAGTATTTCGTATCGCTCCGTGGCGCGGGACTGCATCGCGCAATGCAATTGCGCACCACCACTGATGGTTACGCCGTTTTTTTTACGCCGAGCGCACGCTCGATTGTTCTGGGGTGGACATCGAGGCCGAACTCTGTCCAGAGCCGGTTCGTCAGTTCGCGTGCCCGAATGGGCTCGCCTGGAACCACTTGGGCCCTGAGAAAGGCCAGCACTTCGCTCTGGATCTTGTGCGGGCCGTGCGGGCCGCGCTTCCTCGGTACTAGGCCGGCCAGACCCGCGTCCTCGAAGTCCGCTTTGGCCTGGTAGAAGGTCGGGCGGGAGACGCCATATTCGTCGGACACCTCCGTTACCGACATTTTGTCGACGGATACGCGCCGCAGCATCTCGTACTTCACCTGCACGATGTCGCGCGGATCGAAGAAGCCGTCCTCCCGGAACTTCTGATCGCCGATTTTTTCCGGGGCTGGATTGAGCGTGCCATCCTCGGCCAAAGCGCTGGCTTTCGATTGCCTGTGTTTGACGCTGTCCGACACCTGCGCTGCCCCCCGATGTCGACTCAATTATCGTAATTATAAATATGCCGCGTATGATTAAACTGTCAAGCGTGTATCTGCCAACCAATCGCATATAATCTCTACTAATACAGCACATTCAGCGAAGCCCCCATGGATTTTGCGGCGTTATTTTCCTTACAACATCGGCGAAATTTCCTTTACAATCTTGCGGCGTTGCGCATCTCCCTTGCGATATGAGGCGCTCTACGAGACTGCTGAGTTCCAGTAGGTCGGTGAGGCTGCACAGTGCGCGCCCGTTTCCCGCGACAACCTCAAGGCTGGGCACGGCTGCATCGGTCCATTGCGGCGGAACAGAGCAAATCCGGCCATCGTCAAAGCGCAGCAGCAACAGCTTGCCCGCTCGGTTACCGCGCTTCCCAACGCAGGCACCGTGCTGCCCGGAATACGGATGAAAGGGGTGAGTCACCATCACAAACTGCAACGGGGACGATGAACCGCCTGCATTTCCAAGTGAGTTACAAACGGCTTTCCGATGGTTGTTTCGCCTGGCCGACCACCAAGGATCAGGTGACCGTGTCGCTCACCAAGGCACAGCTTTCGCTGCTTTTGGACGGGATCGATTGGCGCCGGCCGAACAAGATTTATCGACCACGTCTGGCCGGCTAAATTCGGCCGTTCTCATTGATTTTGTGTCGATTTTGCTTCCGTAGACGAGGTCTTTCGGGTATGTAATTTGGGTGTCGGAACAAGCTCCCTCCATCGCTGATTTCCTCGCCCGGATCGCCACTCTGGAGGCGGCGGTTTGTGCCCGTGACATCGCCATTGCCGAACGGGATGAGCAGCTGCGAAGAGAGCGCGCCGAGGCCGCGCTTCGCATCCAGCGCCTGCAGCTGCAGATCGATCGCTTCAACCGCAAGGCCTTCGGCCGCTCCTCCGAGAAGCTCGGCCAGATGCAGCTCGAACTCGAAGATCTCGAGACCGATTTCGCCGCCAGCGTGCCCGATCTCGAACTGCCTATCGTCGCGGACAGCGACAAGGTGCGGGTGTTGCCGGTGCGTAAGCTCAATCCCAACCTGCCGCGCAAGCGGGCCGTTCGCGAGCCGTCTTGCGCATGTTGCCCGGGCTGCGGCGGCGATCTGCGCGCCATGGGCGAAGATGGCGACGAGATGCTCGATCTGGTCGCCCAGGCCTGGCAGGTGATGGAGACCATTCGACCCAAGTACAGCTGCCGGACCTGCGATAAAATCATCCAGGCGCCGGCGCCAGCCAAGGCCATTGCACGCGGTAAGCTCAGCTATGCCGCGCTCGCCCATATCATGATGGCGAAGTGGGGTTATCATCTGCCCTTCTACCGTCTGGCCCAGATGATGGCCGCCAAGGGCGTCGATATCGAGCGTTCCACGCTTGCGCGCAGCGCCGGCTACGCCGCCGCCTTGCTCGATCCGATCTGCAACCGCATCCGCGAGATCGGCCGTACCCGCACCAAGATTCATACCGACGACACGCGGCTTCCGATCCTGGCGCCCGGCAACGGCAAGACACACAAGGGCGCGCTCTGGGTTTATGTCGCCGACGACCGCAACTCGGGTTCGAAGGAGCCGCCGATCGCCTGGTATCGCGCCACCATGGGCCGCGCCGGCGAGAGCGTGATGAGCGAACTCGCCGGATTTGCCGGCACGCTCCAGGCCGACGGATTCAGCGGCTATAACCAGCTCTACAAGGGCGGCGCCATTCGAGAAGCAGCCTGCCTGGCCCATCTGCGTCGCAAGATATTCGACGTTCACGACAGCCAGCCGACCGCGCTCAGCACGACGGCGATGGCCGGTATCCAGGCGATCTACCGGATCGAGGAAGAGATACGGGGACTCCCGCCCGCCGAGCGATTGGCCGCACGACGAAGGCGGACCCGACCACTGGTCCGGGCGCTGCGACGACAGCTCATGCGCCAGGGCAACGGTTTGTCGCGCCATGCCGATATCGCGAAGGCCTTCGCCTATGGCACCAGACGATGGCGCGCGTTCAATCGCTTCCTCTACGATGGCCAGCTCGAGCCCGACAACCTGATCGCGGAGCGGGCGATTCGTGGATTTACAGTCGGCAGGCGCAATTGGCTTTTCTCGGGCAGCTTCGCCGCGGCAGAGCGGTCAGCGGTCGTGCTCAGCATCATTGAGACGTGCAAGCTTTGCGGCGTCGATGCCGAAGCCTACATGGCCGACGTCACCGAGCGCATCCAGAATGATTGGCCAGCCTCGCGCTGGGACGAACTGATGCCGTGGAATTGGGTGCGCCGCGAAGAGATGCAGCTCTCCTTGGCGGCATGAGCGCGCTCGATGACATGGCGCTGTCGGACGAGGCGCTCGAGGCCTGGATGGCCGCCAAGACCAACCGCCGCCCGCTGGTGCAGACCATGTCGGCGCTGGATGGCTTCGTAACGGCGGCGGTCATCGGGCCGCGGTTCCCGGACCCGCAAGACTGGATGTGCCCGCTCATGGGGTTGCCGCGCGACGTCTTGGCCAAAGGGTCTGCAACCGATCACGCCGTGTTTGCCAGCGTCGCCAGGATCCACAACCGGATCAACGAGACGCTCTTCGACAGACCACAGGATTATGCGCCCCGATTCGCAACCAAGCCCAGCGGCGGCATCGACCCCCGGCCGTGGTGCCAGGGGTTCTACGCGGCCATGAATCTCAACATCAAAAGCTGGAGACGGCTACTCGACCTCGACAACCCCAACCACGGCCTGCTGCTGCCGATCCTGATCTACTGTGTCGACAAAAAGGGGAAACCCGTCCTCGGCAAGCCCAGGCCGGGGCCCGAGACCGCGCACTTCATCGAGCACGAGGCGTACAAAGACATCGCCCTCGTCATCCCCGCCCTGCGCGAACTCCATTACGTCACCCGCTATGACGATCCGAAGTGATCGGCGCCGGCGCGCCGACCAACGAGGATCTAACCATCAAGACCGATTTCAGGAAAGGTGCCTTGGCGCATCGCTTACTCCGCTGGTCTCAGCGCGTCGTGTCTGGAAGCGCCGTTCGGAAAACTCGGCACGGCCGGGAAATCATGCGAACGCTCTGGTCACGGGTGCCGCCAGCGCTGCAACTGCCGACTGTCTTTCGTGCTGCCACGGGACGTCAGATGCGCCGAAGCCCGTATGGCGGCATCATCATCAAATCAGCCGTAGCTGTCTTTGGTTGATAAAGGCCGCGTTGTTGAGCGTACTTTCAGCGCGCTGCCCTCCAGTTGTCGTGAAGAGCCGGGTCCGTATGATCGCGTCGGCGTACCTGCCCTGGGGTCATTGCGTAAACAGCCGTCCTCATCGTCGACGGCATCGCACCCCTATTCGCCAAGGCTCGAAAATGGTGTAATTGACCAACCGATCAAGTCGACGGCCCGCTGAAGGATCTCAGCGGTGTGGGTACGGCTGGGTGAAGCGACGATGACATGTCCTATCCAGTCTCTCGTATCGCCTTTTCTGTTAATCGCCGTCGTGGGTTCGACATAGAATTTGATCTCGGCGACACCTGGCACAGCGGCCGCCCGACTCTCGCCAGCGATCGAATTGATAGTGCCATCGCGATCAGGAACAAAGATCCGCGCGGCCGCGGTCTGCGACCGCGTTTTGCGCAAGTCCCATTTGTCGCCGATCACAAGCTTGATGTGCTCGGTGATCAGATCGACACCATAAACCAGTGGAATCATTTGCGGAACGGGCGTGCCAGCAGCCCGTGGATTGACTTCAATGACGACTGGGCCACGCTTCGTCCACCGGAGTTCAATGCACGTTGGGCCCCAGCCCAAGCCAAGAGCTCGCAGACAGGTCAGCGAAACATCGACGATTCGATTGTGCTCGTCATCGGTCAGCGGAGCCGGATAGGTGAGCTCATGAAAGACAAAATGCGGGTGGGGGCCGAACTCGCCGGCGCATATCGCAATGACCTCGTCTCCCATTATGTCGGCGCAATAGTAAGGGCCTTGTGCGAATTCTTCGACCAGTATTCTCGGCGCAGATCGCCATATGTGCTTCCCGCCCAACAGGTAGGCAGTATGTTCGGCTAACTCACTGACGTTGCAGCACAATCGGACACTTCTGCTCCCGACCCCTACGGCTGGCTTAAGAATTACCGGCAGGCCGATCTCCGCGGCTGCGCTTTCCACATCCGTCACATTTGTTGCCAAGCGGTAAGCAGGTATCGGGACGCCGGCGTCCGCGAGGAGCTGTCGTTGAACGAATTTGTCGCAGCATCGCTCAATCGATTCGGGGTTAGGTCCAGGTAGATCGAAATGCCGGCAAAGCTTGCCAACTGCCGGATAGACGATCTCCTCCGTGCTCGCAATGCCAGCGATGTCATAGCTCGCTCGTAGCCGAGAACATTCATGGATCAGCGCATCCAGATTGGTTGTATCGACCTGAATTGCCTCAACCCGTTCCGTCGCAATGTAATCGTATTTTGTGGGATCTGCTGATAGGGTAATTGGATGAAGACCAAGACGCTTGGCCGCTTGGATGTATAGCAGTCCAGTGCATCTAGGGTGACCTTCTACCAAGATGAGCGCTCTTCTTCTTGCCATAGGCTGTTGTCCAATGCTGTTCGATGCTGCCGGCAGTTCAACTCGCCGAGCCCAGACCTTAGAATTGCATTGAACGTACCGCTCTGAGCGAATTTTCGGTGCAAAAATTTGCGAAATTTATTTGAAGGTTTTGTTGCGCCGGATCGCGTCTTGCCGCTTGGGAAAGCGAAACAGCACCGGTGCCCGTTTCCAACTGGAGGTTCTCAACCGAACAGGCTCGCCTCTAATTGGCCAAAGCTATCCAAAACCAACCGCCTAAGAGTCATTATGGCTGTGCATCGAGGCTTCGGCCGGCATACAGCATCTATCCCGTAGAGGACAACCGCCGCCTCGGCCCGGACGAGGATTCCAACACGTGCCTGGCGGGCGATGCTCGGCACCGGCGCCCATGTATGCAGGCGCCGACGCGTTCCCCGGCATTGTCGGTGCTGCTACTTAGCCTCCTGCTCGAACCTTTGGAAGCCGGTGACTCCATGGCATGGCTTCCTCCAGATCGCGTGCGATGCGGACAAGGGTCGCCTCGTCGCCAAAGCGGCCCACGATTTGAAGTCCAATAGGCAGACCGCTTGCGCTTTGTGCCAAAGGTAATGATACCGCAGGTTGTCCAGTAACATTAAATACTCCAGTGTACTGACAAAGTGCGGCATCCGCTGCTGTGAATTCCTCTGCAGACACCGTAGGATTGGTCGCACTACACGTGGCGCCGTGGGGTATAGCCCCACACGGCATCGTGGGTGTAAGCAAGATGTCGAAGGCTTCGATCGACTCGCCCACGCTGAACCGCATTCTTTGCAACGTCTCGTGTAAGTCCGCCTCTCGTCTTTGTAAATTTCTGCCGTATTCGTAAACCTTGAGATTGGCGGGCTCTAAGGTGTCCGCATTGATTGCGCGTCCCATGGACCGCGCCGCTTCTTCAAGTGAACGTGCGCTATAGCTTGACAGGCCGAGCCATATTTTAACGTAGTCGGATGGCTCATATGGCGGCTCGATATCCGTGACAATATGGCCCATTTCCTCCAGAAGAGTGGCCGTCGACTCGACCGCCTCAAGCACTTCCGGGTCGACATCGACCGCACCCCATTTGGTCCTCGCGACCCCGACCCGCAGAATGCCGTTGCGCTGCAACAGTTCTTCCACATATGGCCGCTTCGGCTGGACGATGACGAACGGATCACCAGGATGAGGACCAGAAAAGACGTCCAGCGCGGCGGCCATATCGCGGACACCCCGGCACAAAACAAATAGTCGAGTAAGGCCAAACGCTGGGTCCTGGCCGTTCGGGCCGCCGGAAACACGTCCGCGGGACGGGTTTAGCCCTACCAGGCCGCACCAGGAGGCGGGGACCCGAATTGACCCGCCACCGTCACCACCAGATGCGATCGGAGTGATGCCCGCCGCTACGGCCGCCGCTGATCCCCCAGACGACCCACCCGCGGAGCGCTCTAAATCCCATGGATTCCCAGTAACTCCGTTGAGAATGGATTCCGTCATTATGGTTGACCCAAGCTCCGGCGTCGTTGTTCTTCCGAGCGTGCGGAGCCCGGCGTCGCGAGCGCGACGAAAAAAATAGCTGTCGATGTTGGAGCGATAGCCTTTTAACAGCCGGCTTCCCTTTTCTTGGAGGCGTCCAACTTCCGTGGGGCCAGTATCCTTGCGAAGAAACGGCACGCCATGAAAGAGTCCCCCGTCTGCGCCGGCAACTGTCTCGGCATCTTCGTAGAACTCGATGACAGCGTTGATGCGAGGATTGACCTCGTCGTGTGCCTCGCGGGCCAAGCGTGTTAGTTCCACGGGCGTCACTTCGCGCGCATTCACGAGAGCTGCCAAACCGGTGGCATCATATTCTACGTACTCACCTAGTTTCATTGCTCTATCCTTTTCTACGGTCGGCTGTAATTCGACGCACAAACGCGTTTGCGACTCGTCAAAGCTTGGGATTTCAACTGAGAGGGTGGTCACCCCCAACAGGGGCGATTTCACGCTCCAATGGGGAAGTGGCATTTGAACCTATGCTCGGTGTCATCCGAGTTTATCGAAGGTTCGGGGAAGACGCGGCTGCAGATATCCTGCGCATAACGACAACGGGTGTGGAACTCACAGCCGGATGGCCGCCGCATCAGGCTCGGCACCTCACCCTTGAGCTCGATCCTATTGAGCACAGCATCCGGGTCAGGCTCAGGATTGGCCGCAAGCAGCGCCTCGGTGTAGGGATGACAAGGGTGTTCAAAGATACGCTCGGTCGAGCCGACCTCTATAAAGCGGCCGAGATACATGATCGCCATTCGATCGGTCATGTGGCGTACGACATTGAGATTGTGCGTGATAATCAGGATCGCCATGCCGAGTTTGTCCTGAAGCCGCGCGAGGAGATTGAGCACCTCGCCCTGCACCGAGACGTCGAGGCCTGCGGTCGGCTCATCGGCAATAATCAAGTCCGGATTCAGCGCAAGGGCACGCGCGATGCCCACGCGCCTGGCCTGACCGCCGGAAAGCTGATGGGGATAGCGGCGAGCGAAATCATCTGGCAAGCCGACCATGCGCAGCAGGCGCGCCGCCTCGGCACCGGCATCGCGATCCTTTAGCCCATGGATACGAAAAGGCTCCATCAACAGCGATCGCACTGTCAGCCTTGGCGAAAGCGAGCCGACCGGATCCTGGAACATCATCGCCATCCGGCGCAGGTACGGCTTGCGATCAGCCCCCGTGATACCCTCAATCTCCTGTCCGTCGAAATTGATGTTGCCGCTCACAGCTCGCTGCAAGCCGATTATCGTGCGCGCGATGGTGGATTTGCCTGAGCCGCTTTCACCGACAAGGGCGAGTGTCTCGCCCTTGTCGATTTTAAAGGTCACACCGCATACCGCGTCGGTAAAAGGCGCTTTCGTCCCGGTTGCGAGCGCCTTCAGTGGACCCATGGTGCGGAAACGGACGCGCAGGTCCTCAACCCGAAGCAGCGCGCTCATGCCGACACCAACCGTTCTTCGTCGAGGAGATGGCATCGCGCGACTTGGTCCAGGCCGATGCGATACTCAACGGGTTTGTCGTGCGCACACCGATCAAATGCCTGTGGGCACCGCGCGCGGAAGATGCATCCCACCTTGCTGCCCAGGAGACTAGGCACCTCACCGGGAATGGTCGGCAAAGTGCGCGTGCTCTTTTTGATACGCCCGGGATCGCACTCAAGCAGCGCGCGCGTATATGGATGAGCAGGATTGTGGAAGATGTCCCGAACGGCACCCTGCTCCACCACTTCGCCCGCATACATGACGGCGACCCGGTCGCACAGCTCAGCCACCGCTCCGAGGTGGTGGGAGACGAACAAAACCGAGCAGCCGATCTCCTTTTGCAGTTCCTTGAGGAGATGGATGATCTGCACTTCCAGCGTTGCATCAAGCGCAGTGGTTGGCTCGTCGGCGACGAGCAGCGCCGGTTTCACAAGAAGCGCCATGGCAATGCAAACGCGCTGACGCATGCCGCCAGAGAAGTGATGCGGATAGGCGCCGATACGACTTTGAGGGTCGGGAATTCCGACCCGGTGAAGCATCTCCAGGGCGCGAGCGCGTTTTTCGCCGCGGCTTCCCTGTTCGTGGTGCTGGATATCGATCATCTGGCTCTCGATGGTCCGCACGGGATTGAGCGCGGTCATCGGGTCTTGGAAAATCATCGAAAGACGGTCACCGAGCAGGCTCCGACGCTCGGAAGCGGGCATTTTGAGCAGGTCTTTACCTTCGAACAGGATGCTGCCGGCTGTCACATCCGCATTTTCGGGAAGCAGGCCCATCACCGTATATGCAAGGGTGGATTTCCCAGATCCACTCTCGCCAACTATGCCGACTACCTGTGCCGCCGGAACTACGAGCGAAACGTTACGCAGGGCGTGGACGTGCCCACGTGGTGTGCCAAAATCGAGATTCAGATCACGGATCTCAAGTAGCGGCCGCGCGGACGTATGCTGTGTCAGACGGTCGTGTCTCATAGGTCTTTCCGCAATTTGGGATCGAATATGTCGCGCAGCGCCTCCCCCAGGAACGTGAAGCCGAGTGTTGCGAGAACGATGGGAATGCCGCCGGCTATGACCAGCCAGGGCGTCTGACCGATGTAGCTATAGCCATCGTTTAGGATAGCCCCCCAATCAGGCGTTGGTGGTCGCACGCCCATGCCGAGAAAGCTGAGACCCGCCTCTACGGCGATGACGGCCGGAACGTCCATGCTCACCAGAATTAGAAGCGGGCCGAGAACATTTGGCAGCACGTGCACGGCGAGAATGCGTGTGGTGCCGGCACCCATGCTGCGCTCCGCGGCGATGTACTCACTGCTACGCAGCGCTTCTGTCTGGGTGCGCACGACACGCGCGTAAATCGGCATAGACGTTATTGCGATAACTAGAATGACACTCGCTAAGCTTGGTCCCAGAAGCGCGATCATGGCCAGCGCGAAAATGATACCTGGAAACGAGCGGATCGTATCGAAGAGCAACAAGAGTACATTGTCGAGCCAGCGAGGACCGAACCCTGCAATCAAACCAAGTACGAGGCCGACTGCCAGCGAACTACCGAGCGCCGCGAAAGCAACAAGGAGCGGGATGCGACCGCCCATAATAATGCGAGAAAACGTGTCGCGGCCCAGTTGGTCTGTCCCCAGCAAAAAATCGATTGAAGGTGCGGCCAGACGCGGCCCCACCATGATTTGGGTCGGATCGTGCGTGATAATCAGCGGAGCGAAGATCGCAGTTGCGGCTATGACTATGACAAGCACTGCTCCGAGCACGCCCAGGCGGTTTTTGCGAAATTGCCCCAAAAAGCTGCGAAAGGCACCGGTACCCATCGCATCGCTGGGTTCGGGACGGATGGCTTCTGCGCTTACCATGTCAGAGCTTTTCCCGGGTTCGCGGATCGAGGAATGCATTGATCAGATCCGAGAGCGTCGTAGCGGCAACTATTAGGAACGTGGTGACGAGCACGACGCCCATGACAATCGGATAGTTGCGCGTATTGACCGCATTCACCAGCAATGCGCCGATGCCAGGTCTCGCGAAGACCACCTCGATAAAGACAGCGGACGAAAGCAGCCACGCGATGCCTACCCCGAGTATGGTCACGGTCGGCAGGATCGCGAGGGGCAGCGCGTAGCGCGCAACGATCTTCCATTCCGAGATCCCGAAAGAGCGGGCCATGCGCACGTGGTTTTCCCCTAGAACCTCAAGCATGGATGCCCTTAGCAGCCGGGAAATATAGCCCACCCAGCCAACGCCTATGGCGAAGCCTGGGAGAATGAGATGGATAAGCCCATCCCTGTAGCCATTGCCGGCTCCGATCGCTGGCAGCCAGCGCAGCGTCACGGCAAAAATCAGCAGCGCGTAGACCGCCACGACGAAGGAGGGAATTGCTATCGTGGCGACCGTCACGACGCCGGCCACTTGGTCGACCAAGGAGTTGCGCCGCATGGCCGAGTAGCAGCCGAGCGGCACGGCTATCACCACCGCCCAGAGGATCGAGACCAGAATCAGTTCGATCGTATAGGGCAATTGCTCGAAGACAATGTCGGCGACTGGTCTCTGGCTGAACACGTCAAAGCCGAGATTGCCATGAAGCAGGCCGCCGAAGAACGTCAAGATCTGCACAACCAGCGGCCTATCCAACCCCATCTGCTGATGCAGCAGCGCCTTCATCTCGGGCGTCGCCCGCGGGCCGAGCAGGACCGCGGCAGGATCGCCCGGCACGGCACGGATCATTAGGAACAGAAGCGTCACCGCGATCACAATAATTGTGACCGCGAGGACGATCCTCTTGAGGAAGTACAACCACATTCCTGTCTACACCACTGAAGTCTAAATCGGCTTAAAATCGATGTATAGCGGACGCCCGTCCGGTCGGGTCGCAGCCTGCATTCGAGTGGTGCGGTACATGATCGGCGCAGCACCATTGGTGAGGAACCGGTAGGCGCCTGAATCCTCCATAAGATCCTGCATCTCACGGTAGAGCTTCGCCCGCTCGTTCGGGTCATCGAGCGCGAGCGCCTTATCGTTGAGCTCATCGAAACGCTTGCTGCTGAAGCGTTCCCAGTTCCATTTACCGACTTGGCTGCTTATATAGGTGGACGAAAAATAAAATGGCTCCGGCAGCATGGTGAAATGCTGGATGATAAGTTGCATGTTCTTCCAGCGATCGCCCTCGGATTCGATGCCGATCGAGTAGAACGAGCCCTCGTCCTGGACATTTATCTCGACGGCAATGCCGATCTGCGACAATTGCGCCTGCACCACTCCCGCCATGGTCGAATAGTCGCTCTGGTTTAGGCAATCGAGGGTCAAGGTGAGATCGCTCACCCCGGCCTTTTCCATGAATGCCTTAGCCTTTGCGAGGTCGCCTTCCGGTGGGATGAGCGCCTTGTCGCGATACCCGACAAGACCTTTTGCAAGCATGCCAGTGGCCACGTCGACCTGCCCCGCATAGGCTGCATCCAGGATCTGCGGTACATTGATTGCCCACTGTATCGCCTTGCGGACATTGATGTCCTTCAGCTTCGGGTGATCGATATTCATGCCGACATAGGTGAAATCGAGTGAGGGCTTTTCCTCGACCTTAGTGTCAGCGGGCGGATTGCTCTTGAAATTTGCAAGTGAATCCACGCTGATAGCAGTGAAATCGATGTCGCCAGCCTGATAGGCGCGTTCCGCCGTTTTGGTGTCGCCGATTGGCAGGATGCGTATTTCGTCAAACCCCGGCTTTGGGCCGGACCACTCCGGGTTCCGGGTCAAAAGCACATACTCGTTCGGCTTCCAATCGGCGAAAACATATGGGCCGGAGAAGGCGGTCGGCTTCATGCCAAAGGCACCGCCGTCCTTGTTAATTTTCACCACCGCATCTTCGGAAACGATATGGCCGACGCCATAGGGAAGCGCTAGGGTCCAAGCCGGCACGAACGGGGTCTTAAAGACGATCACGCCATTATAGTCATCCTCCACCTCAACGTGGTCGAGCGGGCCAAAATCAAAACTGCTTCCTGAATTAAGCTTGATCACACGCTCGAACGAGAATTTCACGTCCTTGGCAGTCAATTCGCCGTAGCCGCCGGTGAATTTTATGCCCTTACGAAGGTGAAAACGGATATGAGTGGGATCGACCTGTTCCATCTTTTCAGCCGCTTCAAGCTCCCATTCCCATTTAGAGCCCGGCTTGTACCGAATGAGCTTCGAATAGATACAGCTCATCACCTCGGAATTAATGCTCCCGATATAAAAGGCAGGGTCTAGCTTGTCGACATCCCTGTTTGCGCGCGCGGTGAGGACTTTGCCCTCGGCGGCCCAGATAACTTGCGAGAGCGGCATGCCGGCAGCTACCAATCCGCCTCCGAGCGCGGCGCCGGTATTGAGAAACGCTCGACGGCTCACATTGCCTACGGTATTTTCCATGATCTGTTCCTCCCTTTTGGTTGTGCGACTACCGCCCGGTCATCCGCCGAACTAAGGCAAATTCAACTGGGTTCATTCGACCGCCTGTTGACTATTGAAGTATTGAAGTTGCGTGGTGCGACGAAGCACACCCGGGCGATCTCAGCGTCCTGCGGAGCGTCTGCTTCTTCATGGTCTCCCCCTGCCGCCTCGTCCGCCCGTTGTCGGATCGTGACGGCATCTGTACCTAATTTAGCATGGGCAGATATGCGGCTATTCGCAAAATGGCGGGCTGGCTGAAAGGGACACGTCAAATCGGGTGCCGATTTGGTCCCTTTCGTTCAACGAGTGCTCGGCGAGCGAGTTGGAAGTTTAGGGGGCAAGTACCTTTTCGTGGCATTCTGCAATTCTAGGATATTCAAGGGTTAGGTCCTGTACCCTGGACAGAGAGCCGAACCTCGTGATGTCGCCCCAAAACTCGGTATCGAGCGCGCTATGGGCCAAGGCCTCTAGGGGAGAATTGCAGTCGCGCCCCGCGTGTGCAGCTGCCGATTGATCTGCACGTCAGACCGCTTTGCGGCTACCTTCCTAATCTCGTCAATATAGACGCCACCCCACTCGACGGATGTGATTGTGTCTGAGCCGGAGCTCCCAAGCTGAGGGTAGTGCGTTGGTTTGCCGCTATCAACGCCAAGGGTGGACGAAGCATGAACTTCTTCATAAGGCGCGCTTTTTTGTCGGTTTTCTGCCAGTCACCTTGGCGGCTCGCCCCCAAAGGGAGTCGCCAGAGAAGATGACCGTGCGGTGCGGCTTCGCCAGCCGATCAGAGATGCCAGATCATCGATCGCAGTCACGCCCAGGCCTGTTAGGCCCCACTTAAACACCGCCTGTAAGAATATGTTATTATATCAGCACGTTAGGCGCGCGCCGGCGCGTGTTACCACTACATTTTGGGGATGATCTCAGGCGAGTTGTTCGTCGAGGTTGTGTGGCAGAGCGATGCCAGATGCCTTGAAGACGTTGCCTACTTGGCCCGTAACGTGGGTTCTGGTGGTGACGATGCGACCATCCTTTTCGATGGTGGCTTCCTGGAGGCGGTCGAGATCGCGTAGAAGCGGCTGCCATTCGGGCGTCAGGCCTTTGGCCCGGCAGAGGCGGTACAGTTCCTTGCTGAGTACGAGCCCCAGGAACGAGCAAAACACATGCCCGCGGATGGCGGCATCGGATTGGTGGAAGATCGGCCGGGTATTGAAGGTTGCCTTGGCGGCGCGGAACAGGCTCTCGACCTCGAGCAAATCGCGATACCGCAGCACGGCCTGGAGCGGGGTCACCTTCGCGTTGGTCCGCACCACGGTGATGCCGTCGTACCGGGCTTCCTCGGCAAGCTTGCCGACATCGATCTTGAAGTTCTTGCCGCTGGCCTTGAGGTAACGCCGGTAGGCCGAGTTGCCGACCAGTGCCTTGTCGCCCTTCTTGAGCTGTGCCTCGAGGCCGGCGATGATCGCCTGGCGGTCGGCCTTGTCCTTCTCGGCCTCGGCGTCATTGCGGCTGACAATATAGCGGTCTTTACCGACCTTGACCTCTTTGACCCACAACTGAGTTTCACCGCGCTGGCGCTCGAGAACGAGCGGAACCATCGGTGCCGCGTCATTGAGCACGACGTTGTGGATCACGCTGCTCGAGCGTTCGCGGGCCCCCAGAATGTATTCCATGCCCAGCTTTTCGAGCGCGGCGATGGTATCGGCGCTGATCATGCCGCGATCGGCGACAACGCAGGCGCGTGTGACGCCGAAGCGCGTTCGCAGCCGATCGACCACCGGCAACAGGACGGTCACGTCAGCGGTGTTGCCGGGCACCATCTCGGTGCAGATCGGCCGGCCCTCGGCATCAACGACCAGCGCCAGGATCATTTGCGCCAGATCGGGGCGGAAGTCCTTGGAATGCCCGCGCTTGCCCAGCGTCTCGCCGCCCGCGCCGTAGAAGCACAACGAGGTGGTGTCCATGAACACAAGGCTGAGGTCGGTGAACAGGTCCTGCCGGCGCGCGAAGAGCTTTTCCTCGATCGCGTCTTTCACGCAGCGCGCCACCAGCGCGCCTTGCGCCTTTTCGCCGAGTTCCTCGCCCAGCCACGCCATGGCCCGGTAAAAGTGATGGAGCGCCAGACCCTCGGCGCCCTCGATACCATAATCGGCCATCCAGTTCGCGCAGTCGCGGTCCGAGCCCGAGACGAACAGCCGATGCAGCGTGCCAACGAACACCGCCCGTTCCACCGCAAAGCCGAACTGGCGCCCTTCCAGCACCTCTTCCAGCACCTCGCCGATCCCGAGCCGCTCCCACAGCCGCCCGAACAACAGCGGACCGCCGATGCGGCGAGAGGCAATTCGCCCCGCGTCAATGTCGGACAGGATGAGGCTGCGTTCGCCATGGCGCGCAATCGAGGCCGCCAATCTGTCAAGTTCGCCGCTGGCAACCAGCGCATCCTTGCGGCCCAGCGCCTTTATCGTGCGCTGGCGAACGGTTTTGCCGTCGCGGACACTTTCCACGAGGTAAAGATAGCGGTGGCCGCGCGCGACTCTCTCAACGACAAACATGCCAGCGTTGTTAGCGAATAAATGCCATAAAATCCATACAACATGCGGCTAGCAGATCAAATGTTGTTACCACACATTTTCGCGCCGAAAACTCAAGGCGAGTGAATTCAATAGCTTAACGGACAGCGTTCGCCATCCGTTCACCTCCAACTGTTCAAGTCGGGTTAGGCGGCCGCGTATGTGAGCTGACAGAGAGTTGTGATGTCATAGACTGGCAGTCCGGTTGTCCGTCGAATGGCTGGAGAAACAAGCGGGAACAACGTGCACTCGAACAGGATCGCTCCGATATCCGTATGTTCCGATTGTAAGCTGCAGAGGCAAGCCATGACTTCGGCTTCGATGTCGGCCGGCTCAGTATAGGGCGGGGGGCGTTTCATTTCATTTTGCCACATAACACCACCTTCGATGCCGCCGACTACGACGCGCGCTCGATCGCCTGGGTCATGAATGGCAAGCATCTTCTCGTCGAGGCAGCTCGAATCCGCGGCGATGACAGCAATTTTTGCAGTGGTAGGGTACTGCCGAAGCAGTAGCGGCAGAAGAATGAGGCTGGTGGCGGCCACAGGGACGTTGACGGCCGATGCCACCGCAGCTTGGTGTCGGACGGAGTAGCCGCAGTTCGCACTGATCGCAATGGCCCCTCGGGCCACGAGCCGACGGGCGGCTGCGATGTAAGCGGGCTCGAGCGCAGAGTCACCTTGGATGACGTTGTCTGCCCAGGCACCCTCTACCGTCTCCGCGATCACCGGAAAAGGCAGCCTTTCCCTAAATGCGTCGATAGCCTCGTCTGCCGCAGACTCGCCCGCAAGAGCTCCTCTTTCCAGGTTGAGAATGCCAAGGGAACGGGCAACGGATGACACTTGCGGCCTCACATTACTAGCAGTTTGTCTTCGCCAATATGAAACAGTCCTGCGCAAGATTTGCGCCAAAAACCAGGCGCTACTGAAAAGTGGATTTCATGGACGGCCGGATTGCGGGCAAATTGGACACATTTGAAGATGGTGCGACTACCCCTCGTCAATCCCAAGCGCGGCCTCCACGACATTCACCCAATAGGCCACTCCGTATTGAATTGCGGCATCGTCGAAGTCGTAGGCGGCATTGTGTACCGGGGCTGAAGCGCCATTGCCGATGAAGATGAGCGCCCCTGGGCGCGCCTGCAGCATGTAAGCGAAATCCTCGGCACCCATGACCGGCCTCAACGTCTCGTCTACTGCTACCGCGCCGGTGCCTGCAGCCGCACGAACGGCAAGAGCAGTGGCGGCGTTATCGTTCACGGTGGCTGGAACCGACCGGCGGTAGCGATATGAAATGTCGCCCCCGAAAGCTTGCGCGATTTTCCGCGCGGTCGTCTCCAACTGGGTCTCGGCGAAGTCGCGCAGGGCAGGGGCCAACGCGCGGACCGTTCCTGCCAGTTCAACTTCGTCGGCTATCACATTGTAAGCATTTGAGGCGCGGAGTTTCGTGACGGAAATTACCAGCGACTCGACCGGGTCGGTGCTGCGCGACACCAACGCCTGCAGGCCAATAATGACCTGAGCGGCTATAACGACCGGATCAACTGTCAAGTGCGGGGCTGCGGCGTGCCCGCCGCGACCCTTTACAACGATGTCAAAATCGTCCTGGGAGGCCATCATCGGACCTGCACAAATGGCGAACTTGCCTACATCGATCCCTGGCCAGTTGTGCATCCCGAACACTTGAGAGATACCAAAACGGTCCAAAAACCCGTCCTCGACCATCTTGAGCCCGCCCGACGGCAATTCGACTTCCTCGGCCGGCTGGAAGATAAGCGCGACGGTGCCTCTGAAATTACGGTTCCCTGCGAGATATTTTGCAGCACCAAGCAGCATGGCTATATGACCGTCATGGCCGCAGGCGTGCATCCTCCCCGGAATCTTCGAGGCCCATGTTTTTCCCGGTGCCTCCTGAATTGGTAAGGCGTCCATATCGGCCCGGAGCCCTATCGTCGGCCCTTCGCCGCTCTCCCCCTGAATGAAAGCGACTATGCCGGTTCCGGCTATACCTGTTTCGATGTGGTTGATTCCAAAGGACGCTAGCTTGTCCGCAACGAACCGTGCCGTTTCATGCACAGCAAAGTCGAGCTCGGGGTTTTGATGAAGATGCTGGCGCCAGGCCGTGACCTCGTCGGCCAGGTGATAAAAGTTCTCGACTGAGTGCATGCAGACTCCCTTCAGCGACGTCTGGCGGTCATTGCAGGGCCGCGGTCGGTGCCCATGTGCATAATCTGCCCTAAGCGTTTGGAATAGTTGGGCCAAAATTTGCATTGCAGTGAAAAGAAACGCTCGCATATCCCCGACGTTTGCAATAATGGCACGTTTTGAATGGGGTAGCGTTTCATTGAGCTTCCGATCTTGCAACGAGCGTTTCGGATCGCTTTGCATAATCGTGGTTTCGCCTCTAGGGTACTGAGATGATTGATGACCTTGACCGGCGCATACTAGGCGCTCTTCAAAAGAACAACAGGTTGTCGTTTGCCGAACTTGCGGATCTCGTGGGCTCATCTGCTGCCTCATGCATGCGGCGCGTCAACAAGTTACGCGCCGACGGCGTTATCACCGCTGATATCTCCCTGGTTGACCCCAAAGCACTTGGGAAGTCGCTGACCGTGGTCGTAACGGTGGAGCTCGATCGCGAGCGTTTAGACCTTGTCGACGACTTCAAGCGAGCAATGCGGGCGGCGAAAGAAGTCACTCAATGCTATATGGTGACAGGTGATGCAGACTTCGTTCTTATTGTAGCAGTAGAGGACGTTGAGGCCTTTGACGTTTTTGTAAAGACCAAACTTTACACGAACCCCAATGTCCGCAAATTCAAGAGCATGATTGCGCTGGACCGCGTGAAGTTCGAGCCCCGGTCGCTGGTGTAGCCCCTTTTAGCAGGCTGTTGAAGAAGGATCACGTTTGGCCTTGAGGATAGCCTCGTCGCCGTTCTGATAGGCGAAGGTGATGTCGATCGAGCCGTCGTCGAGCAATTCTGCGGAGCCGTCGCCGGTAACTTCGTCCATCTCATCGAAGCCGGCCCATGTGAAGAAGACCATTGACGGCCCGTACCCGAGATCGAGGCCGGCTAGCAGGGCGCCAAAGGCGATCTCACCGTGGTTGTCGGCCCCAATGGTGACCGTGGCGGGTCCGCCGAGGTCGAGATAGCCGCGATCCCACAGGTCAGCTTCGATGATCCGCCAGCGGCCGATCAGTTGACAGCCCGCGGGCGCGGTCATGTCGGCACCGCCAGCAGCTTCGGCAACCGCACGAGATTGTAGGCGGCGGCGTTGAAGGTGAAGGCCCATCCGACGCGGTCGCGGCCACGCAACTTCGTCTTCGCCTGTCCGGCGACCGTCTTGATCCACCCGAACGCCTCTTCAATGCGCTTGCGAATACGCTGACTGACAGCATAGCCGCCATGCCGCGTCGTGCGCCCGTCGATCGCCGAACTCCGGCCGCTGGTGTTCTGCGCCACATGCGGCGTCACCTTCATCGAACGCAGCTCATTGATGAAGTCTTGCGCGTCATAGGCCTTGTCGGCACCGAGTGTGATCGCCTGTGGCCGCTCCGCTCGCGGTTCGATCATGTGCAGTGCGGCCACCCGCTCAGCATGCCCGTCGGCAAACGTCAGGCAGGCGTCGACCAGAAGGCCATGGCGGTTCTCCATCAGCCCATGCCCCATGAAGCAGAGCTTCGCCTCCTTGCCCCGCCCTTTGCGATAGAGCCGGGCATCCGGATCGGTGGTCGAGGCATGTGTGTCGTTGGATCGCTTGTGGCCATGGAAGTCCGCTTCCGCGTTTCGCCCGCCCCCTTCAGCCGGCGGCTCGCCATGACCACCGCTTGGGCCGTCCTTCGGTTTGACGCTCTTCATCGATGCCCACGCCTCGATCAGTGTGCCGTCGACCGAGAAGTGATCCGTCGACAGAAGCTTCTTCACCTTGGGTTGCGCCAGCACCGCCGCCAGGAACTTTGCAGCGATGTCGCCCTCCAGCAGCCGGTCACGGTTCTTGGAGAACACCGAATGATCCCAGGCCGCATCGTCGACGCCAATCCCGACGAACCAGCGGAACAGAAGGTCGTATTCCAGCCGCTCCATCAACAGCCGCTCCGAGCGGATCGAGTAGAACGCCTGCAGCAGCATCGCACGCAGCAGCTTCTCCGGTGGGATCGACGGCCGCCCAATCGGCGAGTACAGCGCCGCAAACTCCCGCTCCAACGCCGAAAGCGCCTCATTCACAATCGCCCGAATACGGCGCAACGGATGATCGCGCCGCACCCGAGCCTCGAGGTCCACATAGCTGAACAGTTCGCCCGTCTGTCCGTCACCGCCCCGCACGATTCACTCCCACCTCTTCGTGGTCAGAGTGAATCACGAACCCGAGACTGTCGCGAGCCCTTTTTCAACAGCCTGTTAGGCTGAACGTTTCCGCCACTCCCATCCCGTTTTTGAAGCGGGCATTTCGGCCGGGGCACCACTTTGATCACAATCACAGCATCGAAGTCTGCGATTTATTCCGAACACCGGGCGACCGGCGGCCGGCCACAAAAGGGCTTATTGGCCCCGCTCAAGCGGTAATCGATCGCGCTGACGACATCTGGCATGCGCTGCGTGCTGGCGATCTGAGGCGCGCCAACATTTGAATTGCTGAGATGTGCAGCCGCTGGGCGGTTCCGCAGCGGTAAATCGTAACCGGTTGTGCGGAGTGCCCGGTTGCAAGATTTGGAGGACTCAGGAATGACACTTGCTGCAGCCGAACCTGCAACGACTCTCCCGGCCATTGAGCAACGGCACCGGGATCAACGGCAATATCCCCACGGCGTGGCCTTCATGGATGGTCAGTACCTTCCAATGTCCGAAGCCAAGGTGTCCGTTCTGGACTGGGGCTTTCTGCATTCAGATGCCACCTACGATACCGTTCACGTGTGGGATGGGAGGTTCTTCAGGCTGGACCTGCACATGGACCGGTTCTTCCGCGGGATGGAAAAGCTGCGCATGAAACTGGCCTACACCCGCAGTGAGATCGAGAAAATCCTGTCCACCTGCGTGGCGCTGTCCGGGCACAAGTCAGCCTATGTCGAAATGATTTGCACGCGAGGCGGCTCGCCGAACTTTAGCCGTGACCCGCGCCAGTCGGAAAACAGGTTCATCGCATTCGCGGTGCCGTTCGGGTCGGTTGCCAACAAGGAGCAGCTGGAGCGCGGCCTGCATGTCGCCATTAGCAACACCGTCCGGATCCCCCCCAAGTCGATCGATCCGACCATCAAGAATTATCACTGGCTCGATCTGGTGAAGGGCCTGTTCGATGCGTACGACTACGGTGCCGAAACTGCATTGATCGTCGACATAAACGACAACATTGCCGAGGGGCCTGGCTTCAACGTTTTCAGCGTCAAAGAGGGCCGCTTGAAGACACCGGCCTATGGCGTCCTTGCCGGCATTACCCGCCAGACCGTATTTGATCTATGCGGCGAATTGGGCCTCTCTGTCAGCGCCGGCGACATTGATCGCGACGAGCTGAAGGGCTCCGATGAGGTTTTCATTACGTCTACCGCGGGCGGGATCATGCCGGTGTCCAAGATTGACGAGACCGTCATAGGCGACGGCAAGGTTGGCGCTCTGACTCGCCAGCTGACAGACCTGTACTGGGAGAAGCATGCTGATCCGGCATGGTCGACCGCGGTAGATTACGCGTAGTACCGCAATTTATTTGCCGACAGGTCCTCCCCAGTGCGGGGAGGGCTGTGCTGCCGCGAGTCTGCCGATGACCGACGATTTCATTTCTCATCTCTCGAACGAACTCGCCGGCCTGAAATCGGCCGGCCTCTACAAATCCGAACGGGTAATCACCTCGATGCAATCGGCCGAGATCGAGGTCGGCGGCGAGAAGGTGCTGAATTTCTGTGCCAACAACTATCTCGGCCTCGCCGACAGCGCCGAATTGCGCGAGGCGGCCAAGCAGGCGCTCGACCGCTATGGCTACGGCATGGCCTCGGTGCGCTTCATCTGCGGCACGCAGGAAGAGCACAAGCAGCTGGAAGCGACGATTTCGTCCTTCCTCGGCATGGACGACACCATCCTCTACGGCTCCTGCTTCGACGCCAATGGCGGTCTGTTCGAGACGCTGCTCGGCGAGGAGGACGCCATCATTTCCGACGCGCTGAACCACGCCTCGATCATCGATGGCGTCCGGCTGTCGAAGGCAAAGCGTTTTCGCTACGCCAACAACGACATGGCCGAATTGGAGTCGCGGCTGAAGGAAGCGAAGGATTGCCGCTTCCGGCTGATCGCGACGGACGGCGTGTTCTCGATGGACGGCATCATCGCCAATCTGAAAGGCGTCTGTGACCTCGCCGAGAAATACGACGCCATGGTCATGGTCGACGACAGCCATGCCGTCGGCTTCGTCGGCAAGAACGGCCGTGGCTCGGCCGAGCATTGCGGCGTCGAGGGCAGGGTGGACATCATCACCGGCACGCTCGGCAAGGCGCTGGGCGGCGCCTCCGGAGGCTATACATCGGGCAAAAGCCAAGTCGTCGATTGGCTGCGCCAGCGCTCACGGCCCTATCTGTTCTCCAACACGCTGATGCCGGCGATCGCCGGCGCCTCGATAAAAGTGTTTGACATGATCCGCCACGGCGATGCGCTGCGCGAACGCCTCTATGCCAATGCCGCGCGGTTCCGATCCGAGATGGGCAAGCTCGGCTTCACGTTGGCCGGCGCCGACCACCCGATCATCCCGGTGATGCTGGGCGAGGCGACGCTGGCGCAGGAGGTGGCGGCGCGCATGCTGAAGCGCGGCATCTATGTCATCGGCTTTTCGTTCCCGGTGGTGCCGAAAGGCCAGGCGCGCATCCGCACGCAGATGTCGGCCGCCCACTCCAGCGCCGACATCGACCGCGCCGTTGCGGCGCTTGCGGAGGTAGCAAGGGAACTTTCGGTTATATGACCCGCCTCTAAATCTCGCCGCAAATCGGAGGTTCGGGCGAGAGCCTTGAACCCCATCAGCCTATCTGAGCTAGCTGCTTCGGCGCCCGAACTGTGAGCAGCTGGGCCTTTCCTTCAGTGACCACGACCGTTTCCTCGTGGAGGACGATTTTACCGGGCTCGTACTCCAAGGCAGGCTCAATGCAGAGCACCATGCCCGGCTGCAGCATCGTCTTGTCCTCCAGTCGAATTGACGGCGGTTCGGTCAGCCGCAACCCAAGCCCATGTCCCATGCGTCCGTTGCTATTGAGGTCCGCCCCACCCGAAGAGAGTGCTTTGGCCATCTGTTCAAAGACAAATCCGGCGGTAACGCCTGCTGTCGCCGCTTGAAGGCCAATCTCGTGCGCTTCCCAAACCTTCTCTTGAGCATACCGTAGGGCATCTGTAGCCCTGCCAACCTGGTAGTTGCGATCGTAATCGCAGAAATACCCGTCGAAGGTCGTACCCGTGTCGATGAAGAGCAGGTCACCATCAGCGATTGGCCGGTCCCTTGGCCCGCCCGTAATCTCGAAAGGCCCGCCGACGTCGGATCTGCAAATCAGGAACGGGATAGCGCCGGCGCCGCCCATATTGAGGCGACCGCGGAATTCCCGAAGGATCGTACGTTCCGTATCGCCGATTTTAACGAAATCGGGCACTTGGGCGTATACGGCACCCGCGATGTCGACAGCCTTTTTGATCTTACTGACCTCGGCCGCGCTCTTGATCATGCGGAGCTGCCAAATGAGGCTTGCGCCATCGACAATCTCGACGCCTTTCAGATCACCGATGATCGCATTCAATTGCGTTACCGGCATTCCCAGTCGCAATTCGAAACCAAGCTCGGCCCCGACCCGTCCGTGTCGCCGGGGCAGGTCGGACATCGCAGCGACAACGAGAGATGTGCCTTCATCCTCGGGCCTAGGCGACGGCCAGGATCTGATTTCCTTGATCCATGTCTTCTCGATGATAGCCCTTCCGATCTCTGGAATGATTGCAAGGGGCGCCCCGGTAGCAGGCACTAGCACGAACCAGGGTCGGGTGTAGCTCTCCCAGAACGTGGAATCGACACCGATGAAGTACCGGATATTGTCCATCGAAGTGAGCAACAAGCCATCCAGGCGATGTTGACCCATCAACTGCTGAGCCCTGGCGACACGCTCTTCGAACTCAGACGGCGCAAATCCGTAGGAGGCTTGCTGATCCATTCGACAACCCTGTCTATCCAAACGTTCTCGACCTTGGCGGCTGCATCTGCCCACCATCCTAAAGGCGCTCAGTGCACGAAAGATGCCAAAATCGCGCCGGCGGCGCAGACGCTATTTCAAATGTGCCTGATCGTCCGCGAGATCTTCGTCACTTGCCCGACGGGCACAAGGCCTTTCGTTGGTTGCCCGAATCAGGCCGCTTGAGCATTCAAACCGCCTATCTCGATTGCTTCCACGGCCACTGCTTCATCGTTGTCAGATGTATCTCCGGTAATCCCTACCGCACCAAGCAACCGACCGGCCTCGTCTCGCACCAGGACGCCCCCGGGGACGGGAACAATCTTTCCGCCTGATATAGCGGTCAGGCCGGCTACAAAGTGAGGTCGGTCGGCTGATGCTTTGTCGAGCCAGCGCGAACCGAAACCGACGGCCAAAGCTCCGTAAGCCTTGCCGAATGCAATTTCAAAGCGGAGCATTGAAGCCCCGTCCTGCTTCTGAAACGCGACCAAGTGGCCGCCAGCATCCAGGACCGCAACGCTCAAGGGCTTAAGACCCTTCCCGCTTGCTGTAGAGCACGCCCGACTAATGATGGAATTGGCAACTTCCAATGTCAGCTTGGTCATATTGGATTTTCCCTTGAGCTTGTTAACTGGGCGTCTTCTATGCCGCCATACGAGCATCGACCGGTAGATCGGCAGCCACAACCGTGGCCAGCATGGCCGATGTTGCAGCAGAAAGCGTCCACCCTAGATGCCCGTGTCCCGTATTATAGAAGACACCTGGAACCCGGCCTTTGCCGACCCGGGGCATCATGTTCGGCATCATGGGTCGCAGCCCTGCCCACGGCACAACGTGTTCAGTTACCACTTTCGGGAACATCATCCGCGTCCAGTCGACCAAAGGTCTGATGCGATCTTCACGGATGTCGAAATTGACGCCGTTGAACTCTGTAGTACCTGCCACGCGCAGGCGGGCTGCGCCGAGGCGGCTGGTCACGATTTTTGCGCGGTCGTCCAGAATGCTTACCCAAGGCGCCGAGGAATCTGCCGCAGACCCCTCCAACTCCACCGTAATTGAATAGCCTTTCACCGGATAAATATTGATGCGATCCCCGAGCATCGCAGCGATATCGCGGCTATTTGTTCCCGCACACACTACAATGCCATCGGCTTCTAGCGTCAGATCGGCGCCATCAGTTGTGCAAACCAGGCTAAAGCGATCCCGGTGTTCAATCCGGATCACCGCAGCGTCATAGATGAATTGGGCGCCGCGCTTTGTGCAGGCCTTCTCCAAACCCGCGCAATATTTGTGGATGTCGCCGGTCGAATCCGACGGGGTGTAAAACCCTCCATAAAAATTGCCATGCAAGGCAGGTTCAATCCCGGCAAATTCGCTGGGCGTCACCGATCGCCGATCGAGGCCGCCCTCGTTCAGCATCTCATTCACCTTTGACGCGTGATCGAAGCCGGCTTTATCCCAATAAACATGCAGGATCCCGCGACGGACGTGATCAAAGTCGATCCCTTCACGGTCGGCGATCTCGAAGAGGTGTTTGCGAGCCGCGATAGCCAGGCGGGTCGTTTCAATCGTGTTCTCGCGATATCGCGAAATATGGGACACGAATTCCAGCAGCCAGCTGTACTTGTGCCACGACGGGGTAGGGTTCATGAGGAGCGGTGCATCCCGCCGAAGCATCCACTTGATGCCCTTGAGGACGGTCGACCAGTGATTCCAGACTTCGGCATTGCTCGCGGACAGCTGGCCGCCGTTGGCGAACGACGTTTCCATCGCGGCATAGCGGCGCCGCTCAACCACAGTCACGTCGTAGCCTTGCTCCAACAAAGCATAGGCCGTCGACACACCGGCAATTCCGGCGCCAATTACAATGATTTTGGGCATTCTGAACTCCGAACAGTACAATGGGGTGCGAGACTGGCCCGCGGCGAATCCCCAAATCTGTCTCGGGTACCTGAGAGCTTAACCGGACTTGCCGGCTTTCCCCTTCGGTGGACGCTCGAAGCGTCTCTCTCCAGATCGTTCGGCAGTGCGGTCACTTTTGCCTGAGAGTTTCCTTGGGGGGTTGCTCCGTCGGCGTCGGCAGTTGCCGATCTCTCCCGTCCAGCCTTTGAACACCACAACTATACGATCATAGACCATACCTTGGTCGCCATTTCGATATCTGTGCTGAAATGAGCGGATCATTTTTCCGGTGTTTTTGACCGATATGAGCCCATCGTGCCCGATTTGAGAAATCGGCTGAGAGTGGTCCTGGCACACTGGTAAGCGGTTGACATCGCACCTGATGAGGTCAGTTCGTCTAAAGCTGAGCGGAAGCAGCACTGCCGGCCTATAGGCCCCGATTTAACATAATGGATATTATCGGTACATCGACAAGCAATTGATTTCAAATAGGATTCGTCAAGTTCCATAATTTATATTATGCAACATTCGCAATCCCCGTTTGTATGTGTTCTTGTACTTCATGAACATGCCTTGGAGATTATGCGTTACTGAGATCTCTGGCAAGATGATCAAGAGCGAGCGCATTGCGAAAAGCAATGAAAGCGCAAGGCTGGACGCCGCCTCCTCAAGCTCGTCCCTCTCCACCTTGGGCTCCAGCGTCAAGTGGACGTGGCCGTCCTTATCCTTAAAAACGTGACGGTGCAGCGACGTCCAGCTTACATGCAATGCATCGGCCGATATTTCTCGGTAGACGTGACTGAGTCTTGGCACGGGCGAGTCGATGTCGGAAACTTGCAAGCGCTGCTTGGGGCCGTGCATTCGCTTGATGAACCCATTGAGGACACTGGCCTGGTCCTTGGGTAGTCGGCCTTCATTGACAGCCAGATGCCGTTTGGCGCGAGAACGCCTGCTGTGCTCGTCGTCCTCTTTCAATCGGGTGAGGTATTGGGGGTCAGTTTCGGCGGCATAGAGGTGTAGGGCACAATCGATGACTGACCGGCAGGCGTTCCTGAAGGCCAGTTCTCGCCTGGCATCGATAAGCACCAGGGCGCTTCTTGGCGCCGACGTGAGCACCCGATCGGGCGTCGGCTGGTCAGGGTTGCGCAGCCCGATCGGGGGCGTTCCAATAGGGCTCCTCGGCTTTAGCTTTGAGAGCTGACTTCACTCGGCAGCATCCAGCCTTGCCAGCGCTTGTTGTCGACGCGCGATGACAGCAGGATCATTCATGAAATCCTTCCTACGCCCCGGCTTCCTGTCGCGCTTCTGATAGCCAGTCTGTTCGCTGTTCGTCTTAATCTTCGGCGCGGGCCGAGCCTCATCTTGCTGGCTCTTGATCCAGGATAGAACCTCGCCAAGCCGCTTGTTCTCGGTGACCGCGGCGTGGGTGACGCGCTGCTCTTTGTCGAAGACAGTGTAGGGCAGGGAGCATGCCTTCCACCGAACATCCAGGCGACCGTCGGCGAACTCGTAAATATCGACATATCTGCCGACCAGGCCGCATGAGATATCGTTCTTCTCCAGCATGATCTGCTTGCGTTCGTAGGAGAAAGACAATTGCTGGCCGACATAGCGCTGCTCGCGTTTGCAGAGCAGGTCGCGGAGTCGATCGGCCGGCATGTTCAAGACACGATGCAGATTGTCCGGCCGGGTGGGGATCTTCGCAAACTTGTCGTTGAAGCTGGTCGTGAATGCCGGCAGAAAAGCGTTGGCTTCTTCGATATCTGAGATGCCAGCAAGACGCAGTTCCTTCACAAGCCGGTCCTGCAGCGTGCGATTGACACGTTCTACCCGGCCCTTGGCCTGGCTCGAATTGGCGCACAGGATCTCGATGTTGAGCTCGGACAAGGCTCGGCCGAATTGCGTCATGCCGCGGCCGGCACGAGCCTCGGCCTTCGCCACCCGAAATACCGTGTGCTTGTCGGAATAGAACGCCACTGGGCAGCCGTGCGCCTTCAGATAAAGATCCAAGGCCTCGAAGTAACTGAACGTGCTCTCCGACTTCACGAAGCGCAGTTGCTGAAGCTTGCCGGTCGCGTCATCGATGAAGACGAGCAGGGTGCATGGACCGCCCCGCTCCTCGAACCATCGATGCTCGCTGCCGTCGATCTGCACCAACTCGCCATAGGCTTCGCGGCGCAAGCGCGGCTGATGGAATGTCCGGCGCTGCTTGCGCGACAGCCAGATTCCGGCCTCAGCCATCCATTTGCGCAGCGTCTCACGCGATACGGTGACACCATGATCCTCAGCCAGCTTCTCAGCCGCAAGCGTCGGGCCGAAGTCCAGATAGTGTTCGCGGATGAGCGATAGAGTGAAGTCCCGAACGCCGTCGACAATCTGACGGTTCGAGCGTCGGCCGCGCGCCTTGTGTCGCAGCGCGGAGGCACCGTCGATTTGGAAAGTCTTCAAGAGCCTCTGGACCTGACGCCTGGTCAAGCCGAGCACATGTGCTGCCGTGACCGTTGTCATCCTTCGCTCGATGATCTTCGATAGAACCTCTATGCGTTGCAGCTCGCGTTCGCTCATCAACACCAATCCCACCTACAGTCTCCCTCGCTATCGGTGCCGGGGAGAATGGCATTCAGCAAAGCGGAAGCGACATTCCTACTTTGCAGAAGTGGGACATTTTAACTTTGCTCGTACACGCAAAAGTGGCATAATATAAATTATGGAACTGACTAGTCATTGATACTATTAACTAATTCGGTTTGCCATTCTCTATCCACTGTGTCGCGGATACATCCAGAAACCGGCCAAGTGAACGCAAATAGGCAACGATCTCCAGCTTCAGAAAATCGCGATCGCCGTGTGCTTCAGCTCAGACTCCGCGTCGACCATCTCCTCGATGTCTCGGAGCATGTTGCTGTGGTGACCTACGGCACAAATGTCGCATCCGGCCTTGATGATTTCATCTACAAGGCCGGAGTTTCGCTCGCCTGCATTAGTCTCATCCTCGTCTCCCTTGGGCGCGGCGCCCGGTCTAGTCTAGCAGGTTGTTGAAGAAGTCCACTTGCGGGCGGCGAAGTCTGCTTCGTCACCGCCATGGAAGCAGATTTGTCCGTTGATAGAGCCGTCTGGTTGGATTTCGGCCCAGCCATTGCCTTGGGCGTCATCCATTTCGTCATTGCCTTGCCAGGAGAAAGCGACATTGTTGCTGTCGCCCGCTTCGAAGATTTGCCCGATGACGCAGCCGAAGGCGAATTCGCCGGAGCCATCGGCCGCGAACTCAATGTAGGCGGGCTCCATCATGTCGCGATAGTCCTCGACATAGTCGGGCATCGCGATGATCCGCCAGCGGCCGATGAGGCTCATGCCGGCACCGCCAGCAGCTTGGGCAAGCGGATCAGATTGTAAGCCGCCAGGTTCAAGGTGAAGGCCGCGCCCACACGGGCGCACCCTCGCAGCTTGACCTTGGCCATGCCGGCCGAGGCCTTGATCCAACCGAACACTTCCTCGATCCGCTTGCGGCAGCGCTGGCTGACATCATAGCCAGGATGGCGCTTCGTGCGGTCATCGATTGCCGTCACGCGAGGCTTGCCGGTTTTGCTCAGATGGCCGTCGATGGCAATGTGCGGCGTGACCTTGCGCTCGCGCAGGTCCTTGACGAACTGGCGCACATCATAGGCCTTGTCGGCGCCCAGCGTGATGCGCCGCCGCGACGGTCTGCGGTCCAACATGGCGAGCGCGGCATCACGCTCGCCTGTGCCCGTGGCCTGGGTAATGCCGCCATCGACCGCCAGCCCATGACGGTTCTCCACCCGCCATCTGCGCCGTAACCGGCATCGGCAAGGATCACGCCTACTGGTGTCTTCGTCGCTAGCGCGGCATGGATTTGCTCAAGCGCGATCTGTGGCTTGGTTTGGAAGATTATGTCGTCCGGGATTTTCGCCTTCTTTCGACGTTCCAGATCGTGCGCCCAGATTTCTGGTAGATAAAGCTGCCAGGCGACCGGCAAGCTGCCGCCTTCGTTCGCAATCGAAAGACTGACGGCGACCTGGCAATTGTCCTGCTTGCCAAGCTGACCGCAATATTGACGCGCAACGCCGACCGAATGCTTGCCCTTCTTTGGAAAGCCTGTGTCATCGACAATCCATGCGGTGATCGCACCGCCGCGCTCAATCATGCGCGGTAAAGCCCAATCACGAACCCGCGCCATCAGCGCTTCATCCAACCAGGGCGCTTGTCCCACGAAATGCAAAAGTGACTGGTGCTTGGCTGAAACGCGCGCCGGCGCCGTTATCGCCGCCAACGGTTCGACGCTTTTGCGCGCCACCGGCATCATCAGACCCGTACAATAATCCCGAAGCGGATCCGCCCGATCGGCGTGGCCGATGACTTCGATCAGTGCCTCAACATACCCATCAAATGCCGTCGCTTCGCTGCCGTTCTCGCTGACCATGGCGCTAACCAATCCCGTGAATCAGCAGCCTATCACAACCCAACTTCCGGCGAATCCCACCTCAGTCGCGACTTTCTGACTCAGATAAGACTAGATGTGGAGCCTCAACAGGTTGTCCAGGGTTAGATCGAGGCGACTGATGGGTGGTTTGGACTTTAGGCTGCCGTGTGGGCGATGCCAATTGTATCTGTGCAGCCAGACAGGCAGTTGGGCGGCGCGGTGATCTGAAGTCGGATAGGCGATGGCATAGGCCCATTCGCGCAGCGCCTTTTGGATGAAGCGCTCGGCCTTGCCATTATCCGGTATGTGATCTGTGGTGCCTTTTCGTCCTGCTGTTCTTGTTTTGGAACGGCCTTATGGTGAGCCCATCCGGGACGTGGGGCCCCGGGAGCACGAAGGTGCAGGCAGGCCGTCAATAGACCGTGGGCTGAGAGCCCGAGCTCGTTACATGGCCGCCCCTCGCGACTTTCCCGGATGCGCTGCGAGCGCGGATCAGTAGATGTCGTGTTGCCCGCCAGCTCCCGTCTTTGACCGAGCCAAGAAGGAGGAACGGGCATGCGCATCATCGGACTGGATATCCATCGCGCCTTCGCCGAGGCGGTAGCTTGGGAGGACGGCAGGCTCAGGCGGCTGGGTCGTGTCGACATGCGGCGCGATCTGCTGGATGCCTTCGCCGCAAAGCTGTCGTTGGATGATGTCGTGGTGATCGAGGCGACGGGCAACGCGTCCTCGGCCGCCGCGGTTGTCGCGCCGCATGTGAAGAAAGTGGTGATCGCAAACCCCAAGCAGGTGCGCATCATCGCCTATGCCAAGATCAAGACGGACACGATCGATGCCAGCGTTCTGGCGCAGCTCTATGCCAGCGGCTTCCTGCCGGAAGTCTGGATTCCGGATGAGCCGACGCAGGCTCTGCGTCGACAGGTGACACGGCGCAATCAGATCGTCCGGCAGAGATCTCGATTGAAGAACGTGATCCAGTCGATCCTTCATAGCCACCTGATCCCGTC
The DNA here is from genome assembly GCF_024746835.1 of Mesorhizobium sp. AR02. Taxonomy (NCBI): domain Bacteria; kingdom Pseudomonadati; phylum Pseudomonadota; class Alphaproteobacteria; order Hyphomicrobiales; family Phyllobacteriaceae; genus Mesorhizobium; species Mesorhizobium sp. AR02. The sequence continues at coordinate 401,014 of NZ_CP080530.1, forward strand.
CTGCCCGCATGCCGACCTGTGCGGCACTAAGGGCCGGTCATGGTTGAGCGAGCAGGTCGTACCGCAGGACGAGCGCCTCGCGATCGATCGGTATCTGCGCGAGTTCGACCGATTGGGCGAAGACCTCCAGGTCATCGAACGCGATCTTGCCCGCTCGGCTCTCGCGGATGAAGGCGTGAAGCGGCTGATGACCATTCCCGGCGTCGACATGACCGTCGCGCTGGCGATGAAGGCGGCGATCGGCGACGTATCGCGCTTCGACGATCCGCAGAAGCTCGTGAGCTATCTCGGGTTTAACCCAAGCGTGCGACAGTCCGGGCCAGGTCCGGCCTACCATGGGCGGATCACCAAGCAGGGCCGTGGTCATGCGCGCGGCATGCTCGTCGAGGCGGCCTGGGCGGCCGCTCGTGCTCCCGGACCGTTGCGAGCCTTCTTCCTGCGCGTGCGAGCCCGGCGCGGACAGCATGTCGCGGCCGTGGCAACCGCACGCAAACTCTCTGTCGTGATCTGGCATCTGTTGATGAAGGGCGAGAGTTACGCGTGGGCTCGACCCTCCCTGCATGCCAAGAAGCTGCGCGATGTGGAACTCAAGGCCGGGAGCAAGGCCGTGCGCGGCCAAAAGGGGTCCGCGCACGCCTACAACATCAAGAGCCACCGGGAAGAAGAGCGCCGCTGGGTGGAGCAGGCCGAGGGCGCCTATGCACGCTTCGTCGCCGGTTGGAACCCGCGAGGCCCGAGAAAGGCGCGCACGGATGCCGCAAACGAGGTGCGACGATAGAAGCTGCGCGGCAGGGCTCTCACCTCGGACCCTGCTCTTCGCCACGCGGTCGTCCGTGCGCGACAGGAGAATAGCGCAGATTTATCAAAAAGGCTCTTGTCGATCACATCAGTAGACTTTGGTAGGAAGGGCGGCCGAGAACGCGGCATCGTTGTCGTTCCTGGCGAGGGAAGGGCAGGGCCAAAGCTAGCTATGCCCCCTAGTTTTCATATTTTGCGAGGGCCGCGGTGATTTGCCTTACCGTTTTGCCGCCAACGGCCGAGATTGGGCCGGAGGCGGACAGACAGTTTCGGGTTGAGGATATTCACGAGCGGATATCACCGCGAGCACCGTAGGATAGATGCCCCACAGCAAGAACATTTGCATTCCCGCCGTAGCCGCGAACCCATGAACTTTACTCTCGGTAAATGAGGTCCGAAAATTCCGTGCTCTTGGTCCGCTCTTCCTCAATTCGGAATATTTCCAGATCATTCTCAGTCGCTCGCGATTTCTCACGGCCCGGGTCAAACAATTGCTTAAGTAGTTTTCCGGGTGGGCTGTCAGCGTCGGGGGTAAGATCCACAACCTGTTCCACAGCCGCGAGGGCTTCTTTTCTCACAACCTCGCTCGCAGCCACATCGCTCGGTGTTCGAAGCTGTGAGTATGAATACTTTTGTCCCAGAGCCGAGGCTTTCCTGACATACAACATCGGATTCGACCTCCTGCCTGTCTTCTCCAGCTCCACGGTGATCGCCAGCGATATGTCGAAACTGTCAGGCTTAGGGAGGTATAGCGCCACATACTGCGCTGTAAGGCCGGCTTGTTGAACATCCTCCCGGCCAGATGCCTTTTGCAAGGCCTCAAAAACGAGATCAAGATAGCCCGGCACATTTTGTCGCAAACGTCTAATTTCTGCCAATCGCCTGACGGCGGGGATCGCCTTTGGCGGACCGGCATTAGGGCAGGCCACCGATCCGCAGCCCTGGGAGATCAGCGGCGGGCTGGTTGGCAAACCGACGAATCTCGACGGATCGCAGAGCAAGCGATCCGCGGATGTCAGCGGTATCGCCTGCGAGACAACGTCCGGCTTTCCGCGCATTTGTCTGGTCGCTGACGACGAGACACAAGGCGTCCAAATCGTGATTTTGGAGGACGGGAGGATGATTGCCGGCGATTTCGTCCGGCTTATTGACAACAGCTTCGCCAACAAGCCACTTGAGCTCGACGCGGAGGGTGTGGCCTACGCTGATGGCTTCTTCTACGTAATCAGTTCGCATGGTCGGCCGCGTCACGAACAGGGTACCGACGACGCGGCCAAGATCAAGACGAGGGCAAGGCGAACAGCCGGATCTTCCACCTTATCTCGGTGTCCACTAAACCGGCAGCAGGTTAGTGTGAACCGGTTCCGAATGCTGAACCTACTGAGATTCCCTACAACAGTTTGCAATTTGTAGCGAGATTAGGACATCTATGGGGCCGTGACCGCCGCCGCTCACGATCTCTCCCTACCAGTACAATTTTAATATATTTCAACAGTTTATGTGCCTCCTTCGCCTTGAATGCATTTTCATACGTTGGTCGAAAATTGTATCACATCACGCAATTATCTTGACTCTACTTTGCCGAGCATCTACGTGCGGCGGCTATTAAACGTCAGGCGGGCAACCTTGATATTGCTGGGGGAAGCATGCGACATTGGGGAATGATCGCGGCGGTGGCCATGGGGTTGTTCGCTGGCGCCGCGCAGGCGGACGGCGATGCGGCGGTCTCACCGGAAATTTGGACCGCTGAAATACCCGAGCCACTCGTCGGGCCGTATATATCCGATCCCGCCACGCTTATGGCACTCGACAGGCCAGGCGACGGTAAGTCTTGCGAACACGCCGGTCCGCTTAATTTTCAGTGTCTGGTCTATCGCGACGATCGCTCCACCATGAGTCCAGTGGATTTCGCGAATAATCCATTCTCCATTTCGGTCTTCGAGGAAGTCCGGAGATTCGTCAAGAAGGACCTTGAGGCGCAGACGGCTGACCACCTGTCAACAAAGTTCCTGAGTTTTGCAGGAGCCAAAATCGAACTTGTCGGCGTCGTGAACCGTATGGATCGGCAATTCAATCGGGACAAGGTTCCCGAGCGTGGAAAAGCTCTGGCGTGCGGAGAGATCAGTGCAATCTATCGTTTCGCCTACAAGGGTTCACTGGATAACGGGCCGGCCAACGACCGCAGCTATCAGTCGCGTCTACCTGTGACGCTTAATGTCGTGTTCCCAGCCGAGCCCTGGTCAGGTTCGCCGGGTTGTCGAACCGTTGCCGCCCGATGGCGCGATTATGTACGTGCGCTTAAGGCGGGGGCAAAACCGAACGACCAGCTAAATCAGGCGAAGTTGCTTGTGTCGACCTTGCTTCCTTCGGACGTCGATCGCATTGAGCTCAATATGCAGGGTTCCCGAGTCAGCGCGAGCGACGATGAGAGCGACTTCGGTACGCGCGCGACCTACATTATCCGTGTGTTTCGGTGGAAGGATGCGTCCGGGAGCGCCAAGGGACATTGGGGCGTGAGCTATCTCACCAACCAAATAGATCGCGCGCGTTTGCTTGGAAATTCCCAAGGAGATGAGAACACGTGCCCGGATCGCAAGGGCAACGCGATCTCGCGCAAAGCGCTTGCCAATTATCTGCTCTCAATGGACGATCCCAAAAAGGTGAGGAATGCAAAGAACGGCTTCGCTGACGTAGACCTGGGACTAGTCAATATTCCAATAGAATTTCTCGCCTGCCGAGCGGTTTCGATTTCGCCGGGGGGAGCGAGCCGATCAGCCAATCAACCATTCTGGAATGACCCTAAGAACCCGATCCTGAGCGATGCCGACATCAAGACGGCCTTGACCAAATATAGCGCGCTTTATCCCAACAGTTTAAATTTCGTCGGAAATCCCGAAGAATTCCGTACGCGTCTCAACGAGGCATCCTGCTCTGGATGCCATCAGAGTCGCGCGATTGCTGGCTTTCACTTCCCCGGCTCCGACCGCCCGGGAACGGCGACCGTGAATGCCATTTTCCTGCCGGGCTCGGCTCACTTCTTCGGAGATCAACCTCGACGCGTGGAGATAGTCGAGGCCCTTGCCGCCTTGCCCGCCGACCAAGAAGTCCAATTGCCACGACGGCTTCTCGCTACGAGTTATGCGGTTCGCCCGCAAAACAGTTACCGAGCGCTGCGGCCGACCAGCGCTGCGAAGATACAACTCGTCGCCGGTTGGGGCGGAGCATGCTTGATCACGAAAAAGGCAGACGATCGTCGAGACTGGGGATGTGAGGGCGATCTGAGTTGTCAGACCGTGTTCGCGTCGGCGAATCAGCGCGGGATCGGCATGTGCCTAGGACCTCGAAATCCCCCTCGGATCGGCGAGGCCATGCAATTCGGTAAGGTGACGACAACCTCATACGGAAGCGACAAGTATGTGCGAGAAATGCCGCTGAACTCCGATCGAGATGACACAAGGATTTCCGTCGCCGCGCTGCCGCGCCTTGCTACCAATACCTACATTGCGTCGCATCAAGAATATTATCCCGGCGACGATGCCCTCGATCCCATTGGTGCCGAGACACTCGAGCAGCACGCGCGCCGCATTCTCGAGCAGAAAACCGGAGGGTTCCCGGGGGGATCCCTGCGCTTGGGACAATGCAAGGATCTTCCGGGGGAGGCGACATGCGGGCTTTTGGCGTCAAGCGGGTTTACCGCATGTCTTGGGGAGGTTGCAGGAGCGAAGCGGACCGCTGAAAGCTGCTTCCGCGTTTACACAAGCTATTCTGGTGTTCGAGGTTGTGATCCAGCCGATCCTTGTCGCGACGACTACATCTGCATGAGTCCTATGGGTTACACGCCCGCGAACGCAAAAATCCTCTTCGATCGTCGCGCCGAAGCGCGCAAAAATGAGCAGATGTCGTATCCCGTGGGGAGCGACCGTTTGAAAATTTTCAATCTGAAGTTCTTCGGCGAGGACATACCTGACGACAAGTGGCTGAAGCGCACCGACCGCCGCGGCGTATGCATCCCACCTTATTTTGTATTCCAGTTTAAGGCCGATGGCCACGTCGTGCCACCAAATCCTTGAGGAGCGGAATCATGCGCAAGATTGACACTATCCAGGGCTGCGAATTTTGGGAACAAACCGACGGCCACCGCACCGCTGACGTCGGTACGGACGGCGTCAATAGGCATATCGACGGCATGCCGATCGAGGCGACGATACGGGGGTCTCCGGCGCTCGTTAACGGCACAATGGCGATCCATCACGACAGGAGAGCGACAATGATAAATCTACTCAAAATTGCAATATCTGTTGGGTTTTTCTGGGCGGCTGGCTCGGCTCGCGCTGATGACTATTATGCATTTGGACCAGCATCAAGCAACTATCTCGCTGCAAAAGGGATGTTGATTGAGGAATTGCAGAACAAATTGAATTTATCTCCGCTGGAGAAATCATCATGCGGGTCTGTCAAGGTCGGGTTCTATGGCCCGCGCACGACTGAAGCAATAAAATTGCTGCAGCAACAGAATAGTATGAAGGTGACGGGTCTGGCCGGTCAGGCTGAGTACGCGAAACTCGGGCTGAAATTTCCTGACGTGATCGAGCGTGCTATTCAATTGACGAGTGCTTGCGGGTTCGAAGGTACTTGGTTCACCGCATCGGAAGGCTCCGCCGGAACGATTACTGATGATGGTGTTACTTGGGGTCTAATCGGCTTTACATCTTCTAACGGTGAAGTTCAGAAGCTATTAAGAGGTTTCAAGGACAGCAATTCATCAGATTGGGATTCCTTGACATCTAAGCTCCTTACACAGGAGCGCGCAGAAACGTTGGAGAGTTGCATCGCCTCCAGTGCTGCCAGGGCATGTTTCGGTGATTGGGGATTGAGCCCGGTGAAGCATGGGAAGAACATCGTCAAAGTTGTAAAGCCTGATACCAAAGCCTTCTTGACAGCTCTCGGGGATGAGCCCGCCATGCGTCGTCAACAATTGGCGCAAGCCAAGGCGAGGTATTGGGATGGTGCTGCGTTACCCTTGCTTAAAAGAGCGTTCGAAGTTGATGACGTCTCGGGTTTAAGCCCGCAATCTGCCGCCCTAGCTTACGATATGCGAGTATTCTCCAATGGACCAACTGGCCCCGCAGAGTTGGACGAGAAAACCGGCAAGCGGGTGCGGTATGACGGGTTGGCGGAGCTTGACGCGATTAAATGGAAAACTGAGAAGGAACGCCTCAAGCAAATAGCAGATGTTACCATTGATCGACTTACCCGTTACGGAAGTCCGCATGTTGCGGGCGCTAAGCGTCGTTGGATCCAATCCATAATGGAAAATAACGGCGAAGATGCAAATCTAATTTCGTTCGGTCTTCTTCCGGTTGTGGATGACGTTCAACAATAATGATGTTGAATTCCGCGAGCAGGAGCGGATATACCTTTTCGGGCCTGCCGGTACACAATAAATGAAACAGCTACATCAATAACTATCTAAGTTGCATGTCTGTATCGGCGCCATCCGCGTCTCGGTCATCTGTTACGCCGCCTTTGCCGCGACTAATGGTCGTCCGCATGGCCGCAGGAAGGCTGGACCGACCCTACCGGCCAGCACCTGGCGCGCCCATGCCGCGAGGTCGGTATCTGTCGACCGCGCCAGCATTCGTACGGTAATATCCAGGCGGGCGGTCAGATAGATACTGTCGATCTTTATCGCCGCCGAGACGAACGCGTCGCGATCCTCGCAAGACTCGGCCGAGAGGTGTTTCGGGATCGATTGCGTTACCGCCTCCACAAGGCCGGCATTGTGGCAATCGAACCGGCCGCCTTCGTCGGCGTCGTGAACCGACACCGAGTCGATCAGGACATCGTTGCGTGGCTGGCGCAGGAGGAAATCGGCAGTTCCAACGAGCAACAGCGCGTCAGGATCGAGCCGGTGTTGGTCGCCGTCGACTTCGATGATGAATCGCCTGGAGGAAAGTTGCACGTGGCCCATGAACGCTTGCACTGTCGAATTGGAATAGTCCTTATAGGCTTCCGGCACGGGCGCCGCCTTGGCGTTTGCCATTGTAACGTTCACGATGTTGGTTTCCCGAACAAACCCAGGCTCGACGATTTTCAGGTCGATGGCGAACGGGCGCAACTCCGATCGCATTGCCTCCGTGACCCCACTTAAACACCGCCTGTAAGAATATGTTATTATATCAGCACGTTAGGCGCGCGCCGGCGCGTGTTACCACTACATTTTGGGGATGATCTCAGGCGAGTGTTCGTCGAGGTTGTGTGGCAGAGCGATGCCAGATGCCTTGAAGACGTTGCCCACTTGGCCCGTAACGTGGGTTCTGGTGGTGACGATGCGACCATCCTTTTCGATGGTGGCTTCCTGGAGGCGGTCGAGATCGCGTAGAAGCGGCTGCCATTCGGGCGTCAGGCCTTTGGCCCGGCAGAGGCGGTACAGTTCCTTGCTGAGTACGAGCCCCAGGAACGAGCAGAACACATGCCCGCGGATGGCGGCATCGGATTGGTGGAAGATCGGCCGGGTATTGAAGGTTGCCTTGGCGGCGCGGAACAGGCTCTCGACCTCGAGCAAATCGCGATACCGCAGCACGGCCTGGAGCGGGGTCACCTTCGCGTTGGTCCGCACCACGGTGATGCCGTCGTACCGGGCTTCCTCGGCAAGCTTGCCGACATCGATCTTGAAGTTCTTGCCGCTGGCCTTGAGGTAACGCCGGTAGGCCGAGTTGCCGACCAGTGCCTTGTCGCCCTTCTTGAGCTGCGCCTCGAGGCCGGCGATGATCGCCTGGCGGTCGGCCTTGTCCTTCTCGGCCTCGGCGTCATTGCGGCTGACAATGTAGCGGTCTTTACCGACCTTGACCTCTTTGACCCACAACTGAGTTTCACCGCGCTGGCGCTCGAGAACGAGCGGAACCATCGGTGCCGCGTCATTGAGCACGACGTTGTGGATCACGCTGCTCGAGCGTTCGCGGGCCCCCAGAATGTATTCCATGCCCAGCTTTTCGAGCGCGGCGATGGTATCGGCGCTGATCATGCCGCGATCGGCGACAACGCAGGCGCGTGTGACGCCGAAGCGCGTTCGCAGCCGATCGACCACCGGCAACAGGACGGTCACGTCAGCGGTGTTGCCGGGCACCATCTCGGTGCAGATCGGCCGGCCCTCGGCATCAACGACCAGCGCCAGGATCATTTGCGCCAGATCGGGGCGGAAGTCCTTGGAATGCCCGCGCTTGCCCAGCGTCTCGCCGCCCGCGCCGTAGAAGGACAACGAGGTGGTATCCATGAACACAAGGCTGAGGTCGGTGAACAGGTCCTGCCGGCGCGCGAAGAGCTTTTCCTCGATCGCGTCTTTCACGCAGCGCGCCACCAGCGCGCCTTGCGCCTTTTCGCCGAGTTCCTCGCCCAGCCACGCCATGGCCCGGTAAAAGTGATGGAGCGCCAGACCCTCGGCGCCCTCGATACCATAATCGGCCATCCAGTTCGCGCAGTCGCGGTCCGAGCCCGAGACGAACAGCCGATGCAACGTGCCAATGAACACCGCCCGTTCCACCGCAAAGCCGAACTGGCGCCCTTCCAGCACCTCTTCCAGCACATCGCCGATCCCGAGCCGCTCCCACAGCCGCCCGAACAACAGCGGACCGCCGATGCGGCGAGAGGCAATTCGCCCCGCGTCAATGTCGGACAGGATGAGGCTGCGCTCGCCATGGCGCGCAATCGAGGCCGCCAATCTGTCAAGTTCGCCGCTGGCAACCAGCGCATCCTTGCGGCCCAGCGCCTTTATCGTGCGCTGGCGAACGGTTTTGCCGTCGCGGACACTTTCCACGAGGTAAAGATAGCGGTGGCCGCGCGCGACTCTCTCAACGACAAACATGCCAGCGTTGTTAGCGAATAAATGCCATAAAATCCATACGACATGCGGCTAGCAGATCAAATGTTGTTACCACAAATTTTCGCGCCGAAAACTCGAGGCGAGTGAATTCAATAGCTTAACGGACAGCGTTCGCCATCCGTTCACCTCCAACTGTTCAAGTCGGGCCATGCAAGCATGCTTGGCGTCCAACTCGTCAAGGGCAAAACGTTCCAGGCAGACGGCGCGGCGGCTCTGAGGCAGCAGCCTGCGGGCGATAGTATCGGGCACGTCCTCGACCAACTTCTTTGTACAGCGGTAGACGACATAGGCCAGAGTGCCGATGACGAGCAGAGAGAACATGGTTGCAGGCTGCAATTGGCTTCCCCTCCGACCAGTCGCACCAGGGCAGGTTGAGAGCGGCGAAGCTTCCGCTAACGCGCACCTCTCTCCGATATTCCGGCGATGCATTCCTCCAGGCATTCGAGGCGGAACTTCGCATTGCGGAGTTCATGTCCGGCTTCGAAACGTCGATGGCGCCCTTGTGGTGTGGTCGCCATGAGGTCGCGCTCCAGTTCCGCAATGCGCGCACGCACCTGCTGAGCGTCGTCCTGACGCAATGCCTTGATCCATCCACGCCCCCGCATCAGTCTTCCTGCCAGCACCCACCCAAAAAGCCATCCAGATTTATCCGCCGAGACCCTAATTTCCGGCAAGCCGAAACGCTCGAAATTTAACTTTGGCTATTTTAGCGAAGACAAAGAGGTTCTTGGGAAAAGGGCGGCGGCGCTTGGGCGGACGAACGAAGTGATATCAGAAGGTCGTCCGTCCTATCGGCCATCTTCGGCTCTGATGCCTGCGCAATCTGTTTGAGGAGCGCTGCAACGGCTTTGGGCATGCCGCGGACAAGCGAAGTAGCGCCGGTCAAGCGCAGTTGCGATGTAGGCATCGGGAGCGCGGTTGGTGTGTGGATAGTCAGCCCTGGCCTATTGTCCATTGAGCCAGCCGGCGCGCATTTTCGCAGCCATGGTGGCGGAGCATGTTGAATTGGCATTGTTTGAGCAGTCACTCGGCAATATCGAAGGCCTGCATCGGCCGTTCTGTGATCGTGTGGCTGACGCTGCGGAGAAAACCGCTGGATCGGTTCTTTTCGATGTCCGTGTCGACGGCGATATCTGCGTTCAGCGCATAGCTGCGATTGGATATGGCGTGACCGGCACGGCAATAATCGTGATGGAGAAGAATGGACAACTTAGATGCGCATCGGTAAACGGCGACACCGCCCTTTTGGTGGCAGAGTTGGCTGCCTGGGATGCGTCTCCGCTGCGTGAGCAAGCGAAGGTTGACCCCTGCGGAACGGCCATCATCCTGCTAGCGAAGCTTCGGAGCTCAGGTCACTTCGCCCTTTTCTAACCGGCTGAGCGCCGCTTCCTACCTTGCCGGCCAAGCAGCGGAGAAATCATGTCCGGTTGCAAGTGTGCCTGGCGTCCAACTCGTCAATTTCACCGGCTATCGAAAACGTTCTTGGCAGATGGCGCGGCGGCGATGAGGCAGCAGGCGCGCGAACGGCGGCCAGCAGCAGCCTCTCGGCAGTGAGACCCGGCTTCGTCCCCGCCCTCAAACTGCTCACGTTGAACGCGGGACGCGACGGGCTCCGGCGGGATCGATCCGAACCACCCTGGCATCACCTTCGGACCAAGAAACCTGCCGTGACCCGAGACCCTGGCGCATCCTAATTGCAAAGGTTTACGGTCACCTGCAGGACTATGTGTTGCGGCCAATGCGCCGGACGGCTGTCCTCGGAGGAGATCATAGCCATAGACATGGCTCTGCTAGGCTTCAGATCCCGCGGTTGTTTTGGGCTATGTGAGCGGCGGAAACGCAGGACGATGATAGGGTCATGATGAAGCGCGCGAGTTGCTGCCGGCCGATCAAACCGGCCTTGCAAATTTTTCGTTTTTGCTGCGCCTAACTCCAGATTTTCGGTTATGAATCGGGACTGGCCTAACGGCCTGCCCACGTTGCAATTGTTACAAAGGAACACACATATGGCGACCGGAACCGTGAAGTGGTTCAACAGCACCAAGGGATTTGGATTTATCCAACCCGACAATGGCAGTCAGGATGTTTTCGTCCACATTTCCGCCGTTGAAAGAGCTGGCCTTTCGACCCTCGCTGATGGTCAGAATTTCAACTATGAAGTCGAACAGGACCGCCGCACGGGCAAGTCCTCAGCTGGCAGCCTCAGCAAAGCTGGCTAATTTTCTCCTGCCTGCTGGCAACCGCCGGATGGACGCGGTACGGCGAGGACTGACTGATGGCCGCCCAATAAGAAGCGGGCGAGAACAAGGCTCGACCGGAACGCTGGAGCAGGAGATTGCTGCAAGCCGGCGCGAATCCTGGGGAAACCAAGCTGTTTGAAAGGGAAGGCGGGGTTGGTTCCCCGCCTTTTCATATTCCGCGCAGACTTTGTCTGTTGCGCGCGCCACAACGAACCTCGAGAGATAAAGTCAGGCGGCGGCTTTCTTGCGGGTCTTCGCCGGCTCCGTTTCCGGCTCTTTCGGTTTGCGGCCGAGCCCCATCGTCTTAGCCAACGCCGAGCGCGCAGCGGCGTAATTCGGCGCGACCATCGGATAATCTCCCGATAGACCCCATTTGGCGCGATATTCGTCCGGCGTCAGCCCATAGTCGGTCGACAAATGGCGCTTTAGCGATTTGAATTTCTTTCCGTCCTCAAGGCAGATGATGTAGTCCGGGGTCACCGACTTCTTGATCGGGACTGCAGGGTCAAGGACCACCGGCTCTTTTGCGGAGACGCTGCCGGCCGTGCCTTTCAGTGCTGTGTGCACTTGGCCGATCAGGGCAGGGAGTTCACCTACCGGGACCGGATTGTTGGAGACATAGGCTGAGACGACATCGGCGGTGAGCTCGATGAGGACGTCGATGTTTTTGTCGGCTTCTTCTGTCATGGAACTCTCCGGGTGGCTTGAAAGACAGCTGGCGAAGTGTCGCTACATAGTGACGGTTGCTGTTGAAAGCAATAAACCCCCGGCAAGACTTTTGCCATGCTCGTCCTGCACCGTGGTCAATAGCGACGCATCGGCAAAACCAGGGCGATGGTGACGCGCTGCTGTAAAAACCACGTCTTGCCGACGATGTCCTGCTGCCCGCCGGTCGCGACCTGTTTGCGGCGCAGCGATTAGATTGCACCGCCTTCTCCGCGCCAGCGTTTCACAGCCGAAAAACCCGCCACTCTTGGGCACGAGCGGCGGGTTTTTGCAGCGCTACTCGGACTGAATACGCGTCCTCAATCACATTGGCTGCGGGTAGTTAAGTCTGCATTAACATTCAAGATCTGGGCATCTAAATCGATACGAGCGCAAGATGCCGCGCGGTCGGACGTTCCGGGCCCAAATTCTCTTCGCCGTCAAATCGGCAAGGCGTCAGCTATCACAAAATCCGCGCTTGACGTTACGTAATCTCTCGTGTTGGTCGCTGTGTGGGGAACGACTTCCAGTCTAGGTCAAGGGAGACGAAAATGAGGGGCAGCGATGGTGGCTGGCGAGCCAAATGACGTGCGCGTCAAGCGTTGCGGTGGGGGATGGGCCGTTCATATTGTCGAGGACGGCAAACTGACAGTTCATAGGTTCAAGACCCAGTCTCCCGCCGAGAATTTCGCCGATGACCAACGAGCCAGGCTCGGCCTTGCTAGCAAGCCACCGATTGACGAAAGCTGACATCTGCACCGGATTTGGGGAGACCTTGGATGGCTGGTGAGACTTTGGCGCCGGCAGAAGAAACACATCGCCGAAGGGCCATTTCAACGCTGTTTGCTGCCGTTCGGCTGGCCATATTTACGATGATGGTTGGCACCGCTGGCGATGCGGAAGACGACTATGGGACCGGCTTGATCGACACGGCGGCAAAGATCATGAAAAGCCAGGTCGTCAAGGACCCGGCCGCGGCGCTGGAAAAAGCAGCAGGAATTTGCAAGCGGCCGTCGCAACTGACTTCAGACAGGGAATCGAGCCGCGTGGCTGTTGGCTCAACCGTGGAGATGCCGACATTGCGCGATCCGTGAGGCTTAGGTCCTCTCTTCAGCGCTGGGCAAGCTGGAACGGGACGGAGAGACTTTCTCACATGTGCGGCGGGTGTCACGCCCCGGAGACCAAGGCAGGTATGGCCAAAGCCTCATCCGCCTCGTCAAGGATCGAGAAGCTGTAACGGCCGTCTGGGTCAAGATCGACGGAGTAACTCAGGCGGTCGAGTATGTTGTTATCCTGGTCGAACGTAACGATCCGCGGCTTCAGAGAGGTAATGTGCGCTTCGTCCAGATAGATGGAGTTGCAGACAATGATCTGGTCGCCGGGCTGGCAAGTGCGGGCAGCTGCTCCGTTTAGAATACAGCATCGTGAGCCGCGCTCGCCGAGGATGACATAGGTCGAAATCCGCGCCCCGGAATTCTTGTTCCAAATCTCCACGAACTCCATGGGCAGGATCCCTGCTTCTTCGCAGTGGTCTGGGTCGAGCGTTATCGAACCATGGTAATCGAGGTTCGCTTCGGTGACGTAGATGCCGTGCAGCTTGCCGGCGACTATTTTTCGCATTGGTCTGTTGTCCTATCCGTCATGAATGATCAGTCCTGCCGCCCTCGGAGCAGCCAGTTATTCGGCTAAATTCCGACGATGAGGGCCCCGCCGCTGAGACCCGCACCCGCTGCCGCCAGAAGGATCTTCTCGCCCTGCCGGAACGGCTCCGCTTGGTTGGCCAGCGACAGCGACAGTGGGATCGTCGCGGCGGAAGAGTTGCCGTAGTCGACGATCGTCTTGACGATCGCATGATCTGCTATGCCGAGGTTTCTCCCAACAGCATCGAAAATGCGGGCATTGGCCTGATGCGGCACGAATCGGTCGATGTCCTGCGGCCGCATTCGGGCAGCAGTGAGCGCGTCCTGCGAGCAGGCAGTCATCATCTCGACCGCCTTGGCGAACACTTCACGGCCGTCGGTGATCGTCATTCGAGTCTGCTCGAGGTCGAGGTCGCCGTGGAACGGCTTGTTGCTTCCTCCAGCAGGAATCTGGATCAGCCCGTAGCGCGAGCCATCGGAATCCACCGAGGCGCCGAGGATGCCGCGATCGGGGTCCTCGCAGGGGCCAATCACCAGGGCGCCGGCGGCATCGGCAAACAGCACGGCGCTGGCACGCTCAGCGGGATTGATGCGACGGCTGAGGATGTTGGCGGCGATGACAAGGGCCGATTTGCCATGCAGGCGGGTGAATCCGTCCGCGAACATCAGCGCATAGATGAAGCCGGCGCAAGCACCAGCGAGGTCGACCGCGCCTGCACGGCCGAGACCCAGACGATGAGCTACGAGCGGCGCGCTGGGCGGCAGGAGGTGATCGGGTGTCGAGGTGGCAAGCAACAGCAGCCCGATGTCGCTCCGCTCGATGCCGGCATTCGCCAGCGCCATGTCGCCGGCATGCGCGGCAAGGCCCGACAACGTGTCCTCGTCGTTTGCCCAGAAGCGTGACCGTATCCCGGTGCGTCGCTCGATCCAGCCCGGTTCGAGCCCGAGACGGCTTTCGATTTCCGGGTTCTCGACTTTTCGCCCAGGCGCGTGATGACCGAACCCGAGAATGCGCGACGACCTGCTCATGGCTTTGAGCCGAAGCGTTCGCCGGCCACCTCGATCGCGTCATAGAGCCCGTCGAGCTCCTCGCCGGTGATGCAATAGGGCGGCAGAAGGTAGAGGACATTGCCAAGCGGGCGCACAAGGAATCCCTGGTTGAGGAAGAACGCGCGCAGCTTCGGACCGATCTCGGCCAGATAACCGGCAGAGCCGGCGTGCAGGTCGAGCGCCGCTATCGTGCCGGTCGCCCGGCTGTCGGTGAAGAAAGGGTTGTCGCGAAAGCGTCGAAGCCCGGTGGCCTGCATCGCGCTCAAGGCCGCAATGCGCTCGGCCACCGGCTCGTCGCGCCAGATCTCGACATTGGCAAGTGCTGCCGCGCAGGCCATCGGATTGGCGGTGTAGGAACTCGAGTGGAAAAGCGTCTTCGTCCGGTCCGTCGAATAATGAGCCTGGAAGATGGCATCCGTGGCGAGCGTTGCGGCGAGCGGGATCACGCCACCGGTCAGGCCCTTCGAGGTGCACAGGATGTCCGGAGAGAGGGATGCCTGCTCGCAGGCGAACATGGTTCCAGTGCGCCCCCAGCCGGTCATCACCTCGTCGGCGATCAGCAGCGTGCCGGAGGTTTTGGCGATCTTCTTCAATTCGGTCAGAACCGAGGCCGGATACATCAGCATGCCGCCGGCGCCAAGCACGAGCGGTTCGACGATCAGCGCGGCGGCGCGCCGGTCGCGGGCAACTGCCTCGAACCGATCCAGCGTTTCCTGCTCGCGCCCGGCGGCCGGGAAGGGGAGGGTGTCGACTTCGAACAGCAAGGGCTCGTAGGCGGCGTTGAACACGCCGCGGGCACCGACGCTCATCGTGCCGATCGTGTCGCCATGATAGCTGTGCTCCATGACGACGATGCGCGAGCGCGGTGCGCCGATGTTGCGGAAATAGCCGAGCGCCATCTTCAGCGCGACTTCGACTGAGGTCGAGCCGCTGTCGGAATAGAACACCCAGTCGAGGCCCGATGGAGCGAGACCGACAAGCGCCTTGGCCAGGCGTTCGGCCGGCTCGTGGGTGAAACCTGCGAAGATGATCTGGTCGAGGCTCGACGCGGTCGTCTCGATGGCCTTCATGATGCGGGGATGGCGGTGGCCATGCGTGACGACCCACCAGGACGAAATGGCGTCCAGGATGCGCGTACCGTCGGCCTTGTGGAGATAGGCGCCCTCCGTCAGGACGATTTCAGGAATCGCCGGCTCGAGCGCGTGCTGGGTAAAGGGATGCCAGATATGCGACATCAGTGATCTCCCGTGCACGAGGCGAAGGCGAAGCCGGCAATCATTGCGTCTCGCAGCGTTTTGTCTGTCAGCGGATCGAGATAGGGCAGCCGGCCGAGCTGCGGCACCCCGCCCATTTCCACGATGGTCCGTTGCGTATCGGCCATCTCATCGCCGATGAAAGCGATGCCGGCCAGCGGGATGGAGCGGGCGCGGAGGGCCTCGATCGACAGCAGCGTGTGGTTGATGGTGCCGAGCGTGGTGCGGGCACACAAAATAACTGGCAGCCGCCACTCAGCGAAGATGTCGATGAACCTTGTGCGCCGGTTGAGCGGCACCATCAGCCCGCCCGCGCCCTCGATGACGAGCGGCGTCGGCAGGACGGGAAAAGTCAGATCGGCAGCCTTGATCGCGACGCCGTCGATCTCGGCCGAACGATGCGGCGACAGCGGGCTCTTCAAGCGGTAGGCTTCCGGCAGCACGCGCTCCGAGGGCAAGCCGGCAAGCCGCGCGACCACCTCGCTGTCGGTCTCGCCGTCGAGGCCCGATTGCACCGGCTTCCAGTAGAAACCGTCGAGCAAACCGGCGAGGCCAGCCGCAAACACGGTCTTGCCAATTCCGGTGTCGGTTCCGGTGATGACGATGCGTTGGGTCATGCCTTGCCCATCACATCGACGATCGTGTCGACCATGGCGGAAATGTCGGGTTCGTGGACATGCTCTGATGCATTGCCTCACAACAGCCGCGACCCGGTCGCGCCAACCGGCGTGCCCCGCGCAATGGCTGCTGCAACCGCATCGCCCAGTCTCCTGGAGGCGGCAAGTCCGAGATAGTCGTTCGACGAGAAGTCGAGCCCGGCGCGTGGCGCAAGCGTCCGCAGGCGATCCTTGCGCGCCAGTCCCTGCAAGGTCGCGTCATAGCGGGCAAGTAGTGTCCCGTTCATTGCGCCTCGCGTTCCATCGGCTCGATGCCGAGGCGCCGGAAGAGCAAAAGATCCTTGTCCTCGCCGGGATTCTCTGCCGTCAGCAGCGTGTCCCCAACGAATATGAGATTGGCGCCGGCGAAAAAGCACAGTGCCTGCATTTCGTCGGTCATGGCGGTGCGGCCGGCGGAAAGACGGACATGCGATTTCGGCATCATTATGCGCGCCAGCGCGATCACGCGCACGAATTCGATCGGGTCGATCGGCTTGGCGTCGGCCAGCGGAGTGCCGGCAATCGGGATCAGCATGTTGATCGGAACGCTTTGCGGATGTTCCGGCAGATTGGCCAGCGTCACCAGCATATCGATCCGGTCCACCGGCTCTTCGCCCATGCCGACAATGCCGCCACAGCAAACCTTGATGCCGGATTGGCGAACCTGCTCGAGCGTCTCCAGCCGATCGGCAAAGCTGCGCGTGCTGATGATCTCGCTGTAGTAGCGTTCCGACGTATCGATGTTGTGGTTGTAATAGTCGAGACCCGCTTGTTTCAGACGAGCGGTCTGCTCACGATCGAGCATGCCAAGGGTCATGCAGGTTTCCATGCCCAGTGCCTTGACGCCTTCGACCATCGCCACCACTGCATCCATGTCGCGCGCCTTGGGGTTTCGCCAGGCGGCTCCCATGCAATAACGGGTGGCGCCGGCTTCACGCGCCTTGGTCGCCTCGGCGATGACGCGCCTGACCTCCGTCAGCTTCGACGCTTTAAGGCCCGTTTCGTGGTGCGCCGACTGGCTGCAATAGCCGCAATCCTCCACGCAGCCGCCTGTCTTGATGCTGAGAAGACGGCTCAGCTGGACCTTGTTGGGATCGAAATTCTCGCGGTGCACGGTTTGCGCGAGGAAGAGGAGATTGTTGAAGGGCGCGTCGTGAACAGCCCGAGCCTTCTCCAGGGTCCACATCCCGCCATCGTTGCATTGCGCCTGTGGCAGTGTCTTCGTCGAATTCGATGCGTGCATCCCTGTCCTGTTCCCTGGGTTCCGGCGTTACGGCTTCTTTGCTGGCGGATTGACGGCGACTGGAAGGCTTATCGGCCCGCTGCCGTCCGTTTGTCAGTCGATCATGAGCCCCAATAGTCGAGACCGATATCGAGGATCGGCGCGCTGTGAGTTAGCCAGCCGATGGAGATCAGATCGACTCGGGTCGCGGCGATGGCTGGCGCCGTGGCGGCGGTGATACTGCCCGATGCTTCGGTGATGCATCGACCGGCGACCATCGATACCGCATGGCGCAATTCGTCGACCGACATGTTGTCGAGCAGCACAGCGTCGGGGGGAGAGCCAGGACATCTTCCAGCTGGGCCAAGGTATCGACTTCGACCTCGATCTTGACGAGATGGCCGACACTCGCACGCGCTCGTTCGATGGCCGGGCGGATTCCGCCAGCGATTGCGATGTGGTTGTCCTTGATCAGGATCGCGTCGTCGAGGCCGAAACGGTGATTGGCGCCGCCACCAGCGCGCACGGCGTATTTTTCCAACGCCCGCAATCCGGGCGTCGTCTTGCGAGTGCAGACAATCTTTGCGCCATGTCCCCGAACCGCAGCGACGATCGATGCCGTCGCTGTGGCGATACCGCTCAGATGGCTGAGGAAATTAAGCGCGGTGCGTTCGGCGGTGAGAATGGCTCGGGCCGGCCCGCTCACCGACGCTATGGTCTGTCCTTGCGCCACCTCGCTGCCGTCCGGGCACTCAAGCGTACTCTCGATCCTCTCATCGATCAGCCTGAAAGCGAGCATCGCCAGATCGAGCCCCGCGACAACTCCACTCTGTCGTGCCGAAAGCACGGTCGTTGCCCGAAGGTCCTTCGGAACGATGGCGTCGGTCGTCAGATCACGGGCCCAGCCGAGATCTTCCAGAAGCGCTGCCCGGACCAGGGGCTCGAGCATGATTGCGGGAAGCGGCGAGAGGTTCATGGCTCGACCTCTTCAAGCGTTGACGAACATGCGAGTTCGTCGGCTGTAGCTAAGGCTTCATCAAGCCTGAGCCTGGAGCGGCGAGCGATGGCAGCACGATCGGGAAAGTCCGTGCGGTAGTGAGCGCCGCGGCTTTCCTCGCGCAGCAAGGCGGCAACCGCGATCATCAGTCCCACTGCGGCGGGATCGGACGCCGCATTGTGGCGTCTGGCAAGCGGAAGCAATGTCCGAACGGCCTCCCGCAACATCTCGCCATCACGCTTCACGCCAAGGGTGCGTGTCAGGAGAGGGCGCAAGGAGACTGAATCGGGCGCCGGAATTTCGCGTGCCATCGATCGTGTTCTGACGCCGATCGCAGATCCCGCCACGCTTTCGGCGACCCAGCGCGCGCACACCACAGCTTCGGTCAGCGAGTTGCTGGCAAGCCTGTTGGCGCCGTGCAGTCCAGTCGAGGCGACTTCGCCGCAAGCCCACAGTCCGGCAACGGAGGAGCGTCCCTCCCGATCCACCGCTATGCCGCCCATGTGATAGTGCTGGGCCGGCCGTATCGGAATGAGGTCGCGCTCCGGGTCGATGCCGGCGCGCCGGCAGGTTGATGCAATCGTCGGAAACTGCCGCGCAAATGTCGGGCCGGGCTTTTGTCGTCCATCGAGAAAGGCCCGGTGGCCGTTCGAAAGATGGGTCCCGATGGCGCGCGCCACCACGTCGCGTGGCGCGAGTTCCGCGGTCGGATGGAACTGGATGAATTCCAGGTCGGCAAGGACAGCCCGCGCGGGCTGCAAGTGCTAGGCCTTGCCCGCAGCTGCCGAGCGGGTTTGTCGAGTCGCGGAACAGGCCGCCAATCCCGCCGGTCGCGAGGACGACCCGTCCCGTACCCAGGAACACAGGGCTCATCGAACAGCTTGCCCAAACGCCCCGGACCGTATTGTCCTCGACCGCCAGCCGCCGCGCCTCCACACCCTCGACGACCACAATCGACGGAGCGTTTCGTACGGCGGCGACCAGCGCGCGCATGATTTCCTGTCCGCTGCCGTGGCCGCCGGCATGAACGATGCGCCGGCGGCCGTGCGCGGCTTCCAAGCCAAGGCGCAGTGCTCCTTCAGGCGTCCGATCGAAGCGGACCCCAAGGTTTTCCAGGGCCTCAATCGCGTTAGGAGCCGCATGGAGAATGCGGCTTGCGATGTCTGCGTCGCACAGCCCATCCCCGGCGGCGAGCGTATCGGCGAGGTGCAGCGCCGGATCGTCGTCAACGCCAAGACTGGCAGCCAGCCCGCCCTGTGCCCACGCGCTCGATGCTTCAGATCCGAGCGGCGTCCTCGACAAAACAAGCACGGGTTCTGGCGCCAGATGAAGCGCGGTCAATAATCCCGCAATGCCGCCGCCAATGATGATTGGCCGGCCAAAGAAGCTGCGGACATCCGCACTCATACGGCGAGCATCCGCTCGACGGCAAGTCGCGCGCGCCCGGCGATCTCCGGCTCGATGGTCACGACATGGCGGTTCTGCTCCAGCGCCGAACGGATGTTGGCGAGCGTTATCCGCTTCATGTGCGGGCACAAATTACAGGGCCGGATGAACTCGAGCTCCGGATGCTGCAGCGCCACATTGTCGCTCATCGAGCATTCCGTCAGCAGCACGACGCGCGGCGGCTTTTGCAGCCCGACATAATCGGACATGGCGGCGGTAGAACCGGAGAAGTCCGCTTCAGCGACCACTTCGGGCGGGCACTCGGGATGCGCCAGCACGATCACACCGGGATGGTCCTCGCGCAGCTGGCGGATGTCGGCCGGCGTAAAGCGCTCATGGACTTCGCAATGCCCTTTCCAGGCGATGATTTCGACGTCGGTCTGGGCGGCGATGTTCTGGGCCAGATACTCATCCGGCAGCATGATCACCCTGGGAACACCAAGCGATTCCACGACGGCTTTCGCATTGCCTGACGTGCAGCAGATGTCGGACTCGGCTTTGACCTCGGCCGACGTGTTGACGTAGGTGACGACAGGCACGCCCGGATAGCGTTGCCGCAGCAGCCGGATGTCCTCGGCGGTAATCGAGTCCGCCAGCGAACAGCCTGCGCGCAAATCAGGAATGAGCACCGTCTTTTGCGGATTGAGCAGCTTTGCCGTCTCGGCCATGAAATGCACCCCGGCCAGCACAATGACATCCGCTTCGGTCGACATCGCCTTGCGGGCAAGCGCCAGGCTGTCGCCGACGATATCTGCGACGCAATGGAAGATCTCCGGCGTCTGGTAGTTGTGCGCCAGGATGACGGCATTTCGCTGCCGCTTCAGCGCAAGGATAGCATCGATATCGCTGGCAAATACCGGCCATTCGATCGCGGGGATAACGCGCCGCACGCGGTCGTACAGGGACGCGCCCGAAGGCAGGACGGCGCTCATCGAGCCTCCAGTTATAGTCTACACGAATATAAGTGACCTATATATTCGTTGTGACTATAAGCGATGTCAAGCCCGCGCAAGCGGCAATTTTGTCCCAGCCACGGGCCTCTCATCGAGAATGTCGTGGCGGAAGCGGTAGAGGCGCGCGGGCCGGCCGCCGGTTTCCGCCGTCGTCTCACCGGTCTTCTCAACGAGGTCCTGCTGCTCGATGAGCCGGCGGAAGTTTGGCTTGTTGATGAGCCTGCCGGAGAGCGCCTCCACGGTTCGCTGCAGCTGCAGAAGTGTGAAGAGCGGCGGCATCAGCTCGAACACGACCGGCCGGTATTTGATCTTGGAGCGCAGCCGCGCCATAGCCGTTGCCAGGATGCGGCGGTGATCGGCGATCATGGATTTGCCAGATACCGAGGTAGGCGCCGCCGAATGTCCGCTGCGTATCGCTTCCTCCACCAGGGCGGCTTCGTAGAGCATCTCATAGCGTTGAAGCGTGAGTTCCTCGTTCCAATGGCGGTCGTCGAAGCCGAAGGCGATCGCCGCCCGCCGTCGCCGGTCGAGGCGCGTCGCGCCGTCGTCAGCGCCGTCTGCCCATTCGATGAGGCGCAGCCGCAATTCGTCCACGACCGCGCGTGTGCCGGAGCGGTGATCCTCCCAGGGGAAATAGTCGTACCAGCTTCCCCAGTGGCGCCCGTCCGAGCCGCCAGCTTTGTCTGGATGGGTGAGCGCGAGGTAGCTGATCGAAATCACGCGCTGTTCACCGCCGATCCGGTCGCGATCGGCGAAGGTGTAGAGCTGTTCGATATAACCGAGCGGCTGGCCTGTCTGTTGTTCCACCCATCCCCTGAGGCCCGACTGCGGCGAACGATGAGCAAGCTCGAATGGCCCCGAGGGCAGCGCGGCTTCCTGTCCAACGGTGAGAACACAAGGTCCCCCACCGTTCATTGCCACAACGACGGCGATCAGGTCGGCTTTGACGTCGTTGGCCTCAACCGCGGCCTTGCCTTTCCTGATGCCTATTGCGCGATCGTCCATGGTCCCCGAAGTGGTTGGGCAGAGCTTTGCCGCTAGGCGGCTGAACCGATTTAATTCGGTATTTGTACGATAATTGTCGGCCCGTCAACACCACGCGTCGTGGCGATTTTCGGCTTTTGGCGGCTACACAAAAATGTGCCAAATGCGACAGCCGTGGTTGGTAACGTTGGGGAAGGAAGCGTCCATCGAGTGCGGTTGCTAACTCCAACCCGATCACGCCGCCAGATGTTCGTTCGAAAAAGGCGGGACGACGCTCGTCTGCTGACCGCCTATGCCACGCCGATTGCAAAGCTCGTCGATCGACATTGCGACATTCCTCTCCAGTTCGCCCGCGCCGCCATCATCGCACGCGCACTCCAGCACAGCCTATGCGAGTCATAAATCGACTCGCCGGCACTATTTCGACCGATAGGCCGGGCACAGCTGCGGCCATCACGGCCATTTGACATAAACGCGTCGCCCGATTGAGATTATCTTGATGGTAGCAGTATGTCTATCAATTATGTAGACGATAAAGTATCGGATGCCTTTCTTTGCCACCCGAGGGAAACGCTGTTCGTCTCCAATGCTCATTTGGGGCAAGTGTCCCTCAATGCGCTGAGTGTGGCTTGGGGAGAGCGAGGACGCTTGCAGATCTTTGACAGGATCGATTCACTGATAGACGCAGACGATTGCCGGGCCGTGATCGAAGAGGCGCGCGCCTTGCTGCTTCAGCTTGAACAAAGGTCCGACGCGCTCACACATGCGATCGACGACTTTCTGCTCGATCTCATGACGCTGGCTTTCATTGTTGAATGTTACGGACGCGGCTTTGAACTTCTGGCGCGAACGCTTGCCCGTAGAAGACTGGCAAAGGTCAGGCTTTCGTCGGGAGGGGCCGATTCCGCCAGGGGGAAATCACATCCAAAGGCTGCTGGCTGAAGCGGCGATCGCGCCGCGTTGCAGAAGCGTGGCCACTCGGCGAACGGGCATGCACCTGCAATTCGATACTCCGTGGCTGCGGCAGGCCGAGGATCACCTCGATATTGTCGGTGAACCGGACGCGACATTCCTATTCCGAGTCGTTGCCAGAGATCAGGCCGCCCTTTGCCGTCTCCTTGGCAAGTACATAGCCGTGCGGGGCCGTGATCCTCTGCACCTGGCTTTCGCACGCGGCTCGACGGCCATCGAGACCGGTGGCGTCGGTGGTGCATTGGGCCGCGTGACATTGATGGCCTGCGGCGCTGCGGCCTGTACCGCCGCCAGACCGGCCAAGGCGGTCAGCCCAAGCAGGCTCACTCCGAGCACGTAGTTGCGCATGATCGTAACTCCTGGATCGATTGGATCCCCCGGAAGATCAGGTGTGACATCGGATTTTCAATTTAATGGAACAACGATCCCGTCCCGTCAAATAGGTTGACGCGTTCTTCGTCTCTTGCAGATAATTGTTCGAGTTTTGCCGCGCCGCTGCGAAAAATGAGGAAACCAACAGCCAGAAAGTATCCAAGTTGCAGCACCAAAGCGCCGAGTGCAGTCCAAATCAATGAGTACCAGCACGATCCGGTCACATAATATGTCCAAATCAGAAGAACTGCCAATACAACTGTCGCGCTAACTAAAAACCTTGGCAAATACATATTTCCCTCCAAGCCCCTGCCCAAAAAGGTTCCGTTTGCCCAATCTCATTGCCTACCGTCTCATCTTTTCCATTCGGCGGCAAGAGGTCAGAGAATATTGCTCCAATTGGATGGTATATCATTCGAAAAAGTAAAATGACTGCTACGTTCTGAGGATACTAGACCCTCCACCAAGTGGCGAATCCTATCGCGAAGACTGTTACGACGATCCAGAACACACACGTCTGATCTCCGCTTCGGCCCGATTTCCCATCGTCGAACAAATCGTAACCGCGCATTCCTCCAAGCGTCAGCATTCCACAGGACAATAGCAACAATATCGATAAGCTCATGAGCGAGGGGAGCAACATGGCTCGGTCTAGTCTCCGCTGGAAAACTCTCTGGACATACGATTAGAGTCGGTAACGCGTATCCACGGCCTACCGGGTACTCGACCAGGCTTGAGCGGTCGCGGGATCGCTTTCACCACTGCGTGAACATGGCTCTGTGCCTCGACAGACACGCTACGGATGATCTTCGTGCCGTCCATCTCTTCGACCTTGAAACTTTCCATCGACCTGCTTTCCTCGCTCGGACCAATTACCAAAATTCCGAAACGAAAGACCTCCATGGACCGCATCTTTCGTGAGCGAGAACGCAACGAATCGCTAGACCCATTCCTGGCCGGCGGGGTAAGCCCGCTGGTTTTTGGCGGAGACATTGATGCCGGATTATGACGTGCCTTGCATCAGCAATGCCATTGTCGACGTCATCGCCCAGTCGGACGAGGAATTCCTCGAGACCAACGGCATCATCAAGGGAGCGATGAACCTGATCGACACGGAGCGCGCCGAACTGCTCTACAGCCGCTTGGGCCCGGCGATCAAAGCCTCCCGCGGCAGCGCCGGTAACGCGGCGGCAGACGTCGCCAGCTTCGGCAAGGTCTCCAACGATGTGCTCGGCGAAATCTGTGCACACGACATCCATGCCCAGGGCGTCGCTTTCGACACCAAACCACTCAAGGGCGACTCTCCGACTGCGCGCTCGATGAACACGTATCTGGGCGCTTGCCTCGAGCCCGGACCGTGGGATGGCGAGGCCGACAAGGCTTCGGGCGCCAAGATCACCCATTTCGTGGGTTATCTGTGGGACCCGCCGCGCGACAGCTACCGCCGCCCCGACTCTGCGAGCGTTTAGTAGCTTCGCCCTGGGCCAGGTCGTTCTCGTGAACTGGGGCACACCGATTACGGCATTTTGTCGCATGACCATCTCTTCATTTCTGTCGATCCAGGCGAATCCGGTCCTTTCGAAATCGATCCGAAATACGGCGGGGGAGGTCTTTTTCATGGATAATGTCACGGTTGAGACCCCCTTTTTTATTGCTTTTCGACCGGCAAGTTCCTCCGGAAGGGCTTGCGGCGACGTTCGCCGGATTGATCTTGTCGTGCGATGGTGGCCGCGGCGCCGAGCGATGCCGGTTTCGGCTTCTCGGAGCTCCTCGGTAGGCGTTCGAACCGGCGACTGGTCAGAGTGAGCCTTCCGACCGCTTCGTGGCGCTCGTGGCTTGCCTTGTGACGAACCGTTGACATCATCGTGAATGCCAGCATGACCAGCGAGACGTGGCGATGCCATCCGTGCCAAGAACGGGTTATGTTATGGTCAAGGCCCAGTTCTCTCTTTGCAGTGCGAAGGCCTTCCTCGATAATCCCGCAACATTGCTGCACTGCGATCAGTGTTTCGGTC
Organism: Mesorhizobium sp. AR02; assembly: GCF_024746835.1. Taxonomy (NCBI): domain Bacteria; kingdom Pseudomonadati; phylum Pseudomonadota; class Alphaproteobacteria; order Hyphomicrobiales; family Phyllobacteriaceae; genus Mesorhizobium; species Mesorhizobium sp. AR02. The sequence continues at coordinate 426,196 of NZ_CP080530.1, forward strand.
TGGGTTCCCGCTGGAGACCATGTTGAAAAGTAGGAGAGGGCCTGGTTCGCATTGCGTCGGATCAAGAGCCCCGGAGTCCAGAGCCCAGAACGCGTTCTGTCGTATTCCGCCACATCCAAGTCAGAGAACGGACAGTAAGCCCATTGCTGGGATCCAGAGTCCTCCGGGCCCTCTCCTGGGTCGAAATTCCGCCACAAGGAGGGATCGAGGTTCCCTGCGATATCTTCGGCCGCTCCCTCTGCAGGGAGCACGCTATTTCGGGAAGCAAAATGGTGGTTAGCGCTAACGCCGAGCACATAGCCCTTGCACCAGCGTCGCAGGGCCATTTCGATTTCGACGCTGCCATAGATGCGGTCAGCAGCCACCCAGCTTAGCGGTACATCGGCAGCCACGTTGCGTGCGATCATATTCAATGCCAGGCGGGACTTTGTTGCGAAAGTTGTGCCGGCAGGCGCGTAGGCCCGCGCCAAGCGGGTAGGGTCATCCGTCCAGGCCCTTGGAAGATACAGCGCGCGATCAACGAAAGCATGCCCGTGCCTGGATGCATAGCCCGCGAACATGCCGATCTGGCAGTTGGCCATCCTGCCCGTCGAGCCGTCGACCTGCCGCGCTACTCCGCACGAAGTGTTGCCTTGCTTGATGAAACCCGTCTCATCGATCACGAGGACCGCTTCGTTGTCCGCCAGCGTTTCAAGCGCGTATTTGCGCACTATGTCGCGTAAGGCGTCTGCGTCCCATTTTGCCCTTCCGAGAATGGCCTGCAGACGCCACGGCCCTGGGTCTCCCGCAGCCTCGACGCGCATCCCGCCAGTCTTGCGGTGCTCGTCTAGGAGTAGGCCTTCAAGGAACAGTCCGGCCGAAATCGCCACGCGTTCCTGAGGGAAAAGACGCCTAATCCGCGATTTCACCTCGCGCAGTGACGCCGCCCACATTTCCAATGTCGTTTCAATCGATTCAATCATCACCAATAACCCCTTTTGCCCGCCTGTCCAGGAATCGAAAAAATGAGTAATTCAACTCCGAAAACGCAATCGGAATACTCTCCTCTTTCTCGATTGCTTTTTGCCGATAACAGTAAGGCCATGGCGGCAATTTAGGTGGCGAACAAATCACATATTCTCTTGTTAGAAACAAGCTTGACTTGGCAAATTTCGATTGCCATAACCCCGGCGCGATCAAGAATGATAGCATAGCGGCGAATGGTGGAAGGATAAACGTGAGGATGGCTATGGGTCTCACGATACAATATTAGCTGCCACTAATAAAAATTGGTTATACCGTCAATATGGGACTCATGTACGCTTACATGAATCCCGAACGATTAAGTATTGCCATCCAGAAAGTCGCAACAGTATGTGGAATGCCTGATATGCTGATCTCTATGTCCATGACGTTCTCTTATGCCAGCGAATGAGATCTTCAATGAGGCGGGAAGCCGGTGGAACCCCGTAAAATTATGCTTGTCTTCGTGCATTGGATTTTTGTCTAAATCCACCAAGTTGGTTGCAGGTGAGTACTTTCGAGAGCAGGGAGAGAACTGGGTGACCAGTTGTTGGATATTGTGCCGCTTGCGAAGATTTATGATCAACGCAAGCGAAACCCTTTCGAGAGGCTCACGCTTGCGACGGCGTATATTGGTCAACGGGTGAGCATACCACCAACATGAATAGAACAGCTGAGACCATGGCCGTGTTTGAAGTGCCGCTGCCGATGACGGAAGCCGGCGTCAACCGCGAGCATGAGAAGGCACGCGCCGTCCTTGGTGTCCGTTGGTATGTGGCCGGCGTACTTCAGGGTAAGGAGTCCATAGCTGAACAACATCTTCGCCGGCAGGGTTTTGCTTCATTCGTGCCACTGGGGGAGAGAACAGTTCGCCACGCCCGGCGGCTCTCAAAACGAACAGCGGCATATTTTCCCGGGTACATGTTTGTTGCCTTCGATGTCACTCAGCAACGCTGGCGCTCTGTCAACGGGACTATCGGTATCCGCTCTTTGATCACGCAAGGGGATAGGCCGCTTCCGGTCCCTTTTGGCTTAGTCGAGCGGTTCATTGCATTGACCGGCAAAGATGGCCTGCTTGATTTCAGCGGTGGCCTTTTGCCGGGATCTTCGGTTCGAATTGTATCGGGTCCTTTTGCCGAGTTGATAGGTCGCCTTGATCGGCTTGACCCTACAGGGCGGGCCCGGGTTCTGGTTTCTATCATGAATGGCGAAATCCCTGTCGATCTGGAGTCCAGGGATCTTGCCGGAATTGCGTAATCAGAGGGCGTTCGTTCTCGTCGCGCAATCTCACGACTGCATGTGAAAACTTCCGGTTTCACCCGGAAGTGCGGTAGCTGTGGTTTGGCTACGTCCGATAATTCTGAACATGAACAGGTAAAGAGACGGAGCCGGGACAGGTGAATCTGGATGATAAGAAGATAGCGATTATCGGGCTCGGCTACGTCGGGCTTCCACTCGCCGTCGCCTTTGGCGTGAGGCGGCCCGTTATAGGCTTCGACATAAGCGAGGCGCGGATTGCCGCCCTAAGGCGCGGCGAGGATTCCACGCTCGAGACCGACGGAGCCGAGATATCTGCCGCTACAGGCTTGGTTTTCACTACCGACAGGACGGAACTCAAATCGTGCGGGATCTTCATCGTCACCGTGCCGACCCCCATAGACAAGGCCAATCGCCCCGATCTGGCACCGCTTGTTGCCGCGTCGAAGACGGTGGGCGAAGCGATCTCGCCGGGCGCGGTCGTTGTCTTTGAATCGACAGTCTATCCCGGATGTACCGAGGAGGTCTGCGCGCCCTTGATAGAGAAAGCCTCAGGCCTGCGTTTCAACAAGGATTTCTTTTTGGGATACAGCCCCGAACGCGTCAATCCAGGCGATCGCGAACACCGCCTGCAAACGATCGTGAAGGTGACAAGCGGTTCGACTCCGGAAGCAGCCAACGCCATAGATGCGCTTTATGCTTCGATAGTGTCTGCAGGGACACATCTGGTCGGCAGAATCGCCGTGGCGGAAGCCGCCAAGGTCATCGAGAACACGCAGCGCGATCTCAACATCGCGCTAATGAATGAGCTTTCGCTGATCTTCGGCAGGCTGGGAATTGACACATCCGAGGTGTTGGCCGCCGCCGGTACCAAATGGAATTTCCTGCGCTTCACGCCCGGCCTGGTTGGCGGCCATTGCATAGGCGTTGACCCCTACTATCTCACGCACAAGGCGCAAGAGCTTGGCTACCACCCCGAGGTAATCCTGGCCGGACGCCGCATCAATGACGGCATGGGGCAACATGCGGCGGACCAAGCCGCGCGTCTGATGATGCGCAAGGGCATATCGGTCGTCGGCAGCAGGATCTTGGTTATGGGCGCGGCCTTCAAGGAAAACTGCCCAGATCTGCGTAATTCCAAGGTCGCCGACATCGTCAGTCGGCTTCAAGAATACAATGCTGTAATAGATATCTGGGACCCTTGGGTTTGTCCGGCAGAATGCGCCTCTGAACTAGGCCTTCCCAGCACGAGGAGCAGGCCCGAGGGCCGCTATGACGGAATCGTCGTGGCGGTCGGGCACAGAGAGTTCCAGACGCTTGGCATTGTTGGCCTGAAGGAGTTGCGCAACAATCCCGGAGTTATCTACGATATTAAAGGCATCTTCCCTAAGGAACATACGGATGGTCGTTTCTGATGAAGGTTCTGGTCACCGGCGCGGCCGGCTTCATCGGCTATCATGTCGCTAGGCGATTGCTGGAGCGAGGCGACGAGGTCGTTGGCATTGACAGCGTCAACGCCTATTACGACCCAGGCATCAAGGAAGGGCGCCTGAAACTCCTTCAGGAATTCAACAAGACGAACAATTCCGGCTTCCATTTCATCCGCGCCAACCTGGCCGATCGCGCCGCCGTCGAATCCTGCTTTGCCGGGCACAAATTCCACCGCGTCATCCATCTTGCCGCGCAGGCAGGCGTGCGCTTTAGTTTAGAGAATCCGCATGCCTATGTTGAGAGCAACATCATTGCTTTCACCAACATCATCGAGGCATGCCGCCATGCTAGCGTTGCGCATTTGACCTATGCCAGCACGTCCAGCGTTTATGGTGCCAACACAAACATGCCGTTTTCCGAGCATAGGCCAGCCGATCACCCCTTGCAGTTCTACGCTGCCACCAAGCGTGCCAACGAGCTCATGGCGCACAGCTACAGCCATCTGTTCCGGCTGCCGACCACAGGCCTGCGCTTTTTCACGGTCTATGGTCCTTGGGGTCGACCCGATATGGCGCTGTTCCTGTTCACCAGGAACATCCTGGCCGGACTGCCGATTAAACTGTTCAACAATGGCAACCACACGCGCGACTTCACCTTTGTCGAGGATATCGCCGAAGGCGTGGTGCGCGCGAGCGACCGGCCAGCCACACCCAATGATGCGTGGGATTCCTCCAATCCGGACTCGTCCACCAGCAATGCACCCTGGCGCGTTTTCAACATCGGCAACAACAATCCGGTTAAGCTCACCGACTATGTTATGGCGCTGGAAGCTGCGCTGGGCAGAAGGGCGATTGTCGAACTGTTGCCACTACAGGCTGGCGACGTGCCCGATACCTTCGCCGACACCTCGGCGCTGGAGCAGGCCGTCGGCTACCGCCCGGGCACGTCCGTGCCCGAGGGCGTCGGCCGGTTTGTGGACTGGTATCAGGCGTATTTCGGCAGCAGCGCATTCCGATGATGAACGCTCCATGCTTCAGCAATTTTGAGAGACTTTCATCTCCCTCGGGCGTCGCCGCCAACTTGGGCCCCTCCCGGCATTGATGCCCGCTGACGCGTTGGCCGAATTGGCTCGGTCGGAGCGATCATGCCTTACTGACCCTCGTCGCCGGCCCGAAAAGGCGATTGCCACCGATCCCCCTCAGTCGGCGCTCCAAATAGGGCCGGCGTCGAGGCTCCGACACGAGATCGCACTAGCTGCGGCGCTCGTGAAACGCAGGCTCCGACGATAAGGCTCAGTTGGTGACCACCTGGCTGGTTGAGGATGAGGAATGGAATCTACGGTCGGCGGCACATCATCAAGAAGAGTCCCATATTTGAGGATAATACTTCGAATTCTGGCACGTGACCCGAATATAAAAATGGGCGAACGGCGCGAGATCTATGATAAAGCTCAAGAGCAACTTAAGATCGCCATGGGAAATATGCGCGCTCCGCTCGACAGTGAGCTGCAGGATATCGAACTTAGGATACTAAGACAGACGATCCGTCTGTTAGAGCAAGACATTCGAGCCGGTGTAGATGTTTGGCGCGCGGGATACCAACCCGCGGAATTGGACGCGCTCGTTCAAAAGAACGAACAGGCTAAAGTTAACATCCAGGCACGTCGCGAGTTAACGGCGATACGTGCAGAGCGAGAGGCGCTTAGAGCAAAGAAGGACGGTGACTACGCCGCCCTAATACAAAGTCAATCAGAAACAGTGCAATACATAGAGGACATTACTCACTTCAATATAAGACTAGCGGGTACCGGAAACGACGCCAAAAAACATAATGTACAATCGATAAAAATAATATGGGCGCTATTCATCCATAATTTCCACACTATCAACGGGGACGGTCCATTTGCTTTTATCTGGCTATTGATTCAACCGATGATCATGTTGGGAATTATTAGCTCTGTCTATTTATTGGTTGGAACTAACTACATCCTCAACATGGACGTTCCTACATTTGCTCTGCTTGGATCAGGAACGTGGGTGGCCTGCCGCATGACAATCTTTCGCGTTAGCGGGCAAATCGCGCACAACCGTGTAATGTTAAATCTGCCGATGGTTTCCCCTTTCCACCAAGGTATAACCACAGCAATACTGTACTTGATAGTTTACATAGTTTCAATTGCGCTTCTCTTCGGGATCGGCCGCTATCTTGGTGTGATATCATTGCCAGACGACGTTCTTACCGCCTTTTTCTACTTTGTTGGTATGTGGCTATGTGGTGTGAGTATTGGTTTTATATTCGGTGTTATTATCGGGGTGTGGCCATTTTTTTCGCGACTAACTGGCGCCGTGGAACGTTCTCTGCAGATTTTTTCTTCGGTGTTTTACGTTACTGAGCAATTCCCAGAGGTATATAGAAAATATGTTCTTTGGAACCCCTTGAGTCATGGCATGCAGCTGTTACGTGGCGCGTATTTCCACTCATATCCATGCACTGACGCAGAGCCTTCATATTTTTGGCTTGCGGTTATTTCCCTGGCTTGCTTTGCCCTTATTTTGGAGGGGTGGTTCCGGCGACACGTGCAGCCGGTCTAATTGGTTTCTAGAAAACGCTCGGCGGCCTTCGACAACGTGGGTGAGACTGACATGAATTGCCGGAGCTCCGAACTCCTAATGCTAGCAGCTTTGCCACAAACGTGGATGAGATGGCCGCCGGCTTCTGCGGCGCGTGGCAGCACGGACATAACAAGACCGGCAGCGGAAATAGATCGCTGGAACGCAACTACATTGCCAGCGATTTGCTAGGTTCGATGATTTCCTTTCAACGAGCTTCGGACGAGCCAGAGATCGCTGGCATTCGTCGGCAAATCGCATCGTCTGTAGATCTCGATATCCCAACGGGACGCTACGCACTGCTTACAAGTGACCCGCTTGCGAAAAAGCCCGCGGTTGATCTTCTGGCCGGGCTCAGGCCTCCGCAGGTGGGGAGGATAAGTTTCATTGGCTTGACGTCGTGGCCGATTGGCCGGCCGGCTTTTTTGCGTGGCAATGTGACTGGCCGACACGTGATTGCTTTGATATGCAGGCTTTACGGCTTGGATATGCACGTCTCAAATGCGGTATTAGAGACGATGGTTACGGACCCTAGGCATATAAATGGGAAAGTAGAGCATTGGCCGGCGGAATTTCGGTATGAATTCGGCCTTGCCGCCGCACTTCTTCCGCCTTTCGATATTTATATAGTTGAGGGGGTATTCCCGTTTCTTAAAGACCGCTTCAGCTACCTGTGGAATACACTCTTCGAAAAGCAGTCGGCTGGCAAGATGCTCATAGCAGGGAGCAATCGAGTTGCTGATCTCAGCAAATACTGCGACAGGGCTATTGTGGTTAACAGGGGACGAGTGACAATTGCGAATGATCTCAAAAAGGCCCTTGATCGGTATCCGCCTCGTGTTGCCTCTTACGATGCTCAGAAAGAGTTCGAAGACGAACTTGCCGACGACCCTCTCTGAGGCAGAAACCCCAAACTTCCCGGTCTCACCTGCAGAAACCCCAAACTTCCCGGTCTCACCTGGAGGGGTGGACGACCAACGCCGATTTATCCAACTACGTCGCGTAACGCGCAGGCGATCAAAATGGGGTACCTGGGCGGCGGCTCTCTGTGTAACGCTGCCGATTTTGACGACGTCGCTGTTCGTTTTCTTCATCGCCACCCCGATGTATACGACGGAGGTGAGGTTCGCGATCCGCGGAGGATCCGACACCATGCAAGCGACGTCACCTGTCAACTCGTTATTCTCGTCAGGCGGTGGACCGATGGATGGCTATGTTGATGGATATGCGGCCCGGGACTTTCTAGTTTCGCGGGAGGCTTTGGCGAGGCTAGGACACCGGATCGACATCCGGAATCTATTTATCAGAACGAATTCCGATCCCCTGGTGCGGTTACCGCAGAATGCGGATGACGATCAGCTCTTTGACGCCTATAGGGCGCGCGTGACAGCGCGCTTCAATATGTTGGAACAGATCGTCGTGATGGACGTCAGCTCTTTTAAGCCAGGGGACTCGGTGCTCATCGCGTCCTCTCTCGTTCGGATGACCGAGGAATTCGCAGATCAAATGAACCAACGCGCTCGTGAAGATGCTTTGCGATTCAGCGAGCAAGAATTGGCCCGCGCAGAGAAGCGTGCGACAGAAGCCAGGCAGCAAATGGCTAACTGGCGGAGCGAGACCGGCATCGTCGATCCGACGGCCGACGTGACAATGCTAAACGGATTGATCAATCAATTGGAAACACAGCGGACAGCTGATCAAAACGAGCTCGCCACGATCGACGCGTCCGGTGCGAGCGATCATCCTCGCCGTCGACCACTCCTCCTAGACATCAAGACATTGACAGATCGGATCGCAGAGACGCGCAAGCGATTAGGCGGCCCCAGTGGATCAGCAACTGACCAGATCTCCCGCTATGAGGCTCTGAACGCTGCCCTGGAATATTCCGAGACCAATTTGACATCGGCCCGGCAGGCGCTCGATTACGCTCGGCAAGCCGCCATCCGACAGCAAAAATATGTGGTTGTGATCGCCGAGCCCAGAGCGGACGGAAGACCGTCTTATCCGGACCCCGTCACAAGCCTATTGGCCGCATCGATCATCGGTGTCGGTCTGGCTTTTTTCGGCTCTTTGATAGTAAGCATCGTTCGATCACAATTCGCCGCGTGACGTCAGGTAGGCTTTGGCCAGCGCAACAGGGTCGATGACCGTCCAACTGGCGAATACAGCACGCGATGTCCCGCGCCATCGCCGACAGAGTCTGACTTACGACTAACTGGATCGCCAGCAACGGATGACTACGCCGCGCCTGCGCGCCTCAAGGTCAACATAGCTATGCAGTTCGCCAGTACGATCGTCGGCGCCGCGGCCGATGGCGAGTGTCGGCCCGAAGTCCAGTGCAGGTCTCCTTCCGCTTGCTCTACGACGAGTCCAACCAATAGCTGCTACCGCTAGGGGACGTTATCAAGCTGATGAAAAAAGCAAGTCACTTACTATTACTTTTGCCCGCGCTGTTGATGGGCTGCGTTAACTTGCCGGCCTCGGGGCCTACGGCCAGTGCAGTAGTTAATGCGCAGGGTAAAGGTGCCGATTCCGCACTCTATGAGGTAGTCGATATCACTGATGCTACCCTGGCTGTGCTACGCAACTGCCCAACCGGTGATCTTGCCAGTCAATTCTCACGTCATCCGCCAGCGCCTTCGCAGGCACTCACGGTCGGAGACCAGATTGTTGTGACGATTTTCGAAGCGGCTTCCGGCGGACTTTTCTCCGGATCATCGACGCAAGGCGCACCCATGGGAAACTCGCACAGCATTTCACTTCCACAGCAAACCGTCGACCGTGATGGATCAATCAGCGTACCCTACGCAGGCCGTATCACTGCAGCCGGCCGCACGCCAGGCTCCCTGGCAAAGGCGATAGAGGCGCGGTTGGCAAATAAAGCTGTTGAGCCACAGGTCATCGTTTCGACGCAGGGCAGCGCGGCTACCGCGACCGTTTCAGGCGACGCGACCGGCGCGGCGCGCGTGCCGCTTTCTTTGAAAGGTGATCGTCTACTGGAGGTTATCGCTCAATCTGGAGGCATAAGGACGATGCCGCAGGAGACGAAGGTTCGCCTAACACGCGGTGCCCTGAGCGAGGTGACCCTTCTCGACACGATCCTAAAAGATCCCAGTCAAAATGTCTTCGTATATCCGGGGGACAATATCTATGTGTATCGCGACCCCCCGATTTTTGTGGCGCTTGGTGCCGTTACCGCCCAAAAGGACTACCCCATAGACAAAGAACCCATGTCTCTCCTTCAAGCGATTGCGAAAGCAGGCGGTCTTCAAGATGCGCAAGCAGATAGTAGTGCGATCTTTCTTTTCCGGCGCGAAGGAGCAAGCTTAGTACGCGCACTAAAGCCAACATCAACTCATCTTACGGGGCCTGACTCAGTTCCCGTTATTTATCGTCTGCGACTAAATAAGGCGGATAACTACTTCTATGCACAGCAGCTCGCCATTCGTGATAGGGACATCATATACGTTGCCAACTCGCCTGTGGTTCAGTTCAACAAATTTGTAACGATGGTCAGAGGGATTACCTCAACAGCAGGCTCGTTGCGAGGTGTCGCTTTCGCCAATTGAATTCGCCGCCGTATGACGTTGGCGGTCATTCGGTTCGGATATGTCAAGCATCGCGTCAACATTGCGTCTGACAGGCGCGAGTGACGGTCACGTGGACGCTCCCTTCCGGAAACCCACGGCCAGTATTCTTATTGTTACGCGGAGATCGATGGAAATGATGGTGGATGTAGTTGACAGGTTTCTCTCGGTCGCTTCTCGTTATCCTGAGCGCTTGGCTATCGATGTTGGTGCGTGTCAATATTCTTATGCTTGGCTTGAGGAGCGTGTCCGACTCTACGCACAGATTTTTTCGTCATTCGAGCAGCCGCGAATTGCGATCGCGCTCCCTCAAGAGGCCGATGCCTATGCGTGCATCCTAGCGGCCGGATTAGCCGGGGGCTTCCATACGCCCCTGAACACGCTTGCGCCGATACAAAAGCTTCGGCGAATCCTGCATCGGTTGCAACCTGATCTTCTCGTGGTCAAGCCAAAGTTGGCGGCTGACATTGCCACCGCAGTTCCTAACTTGAAGGTCTTGCACCCAGATATGATCAATACAGATCGCTGTTTATTGGGTAATGGAACGCGCCATGAACTAGCTTATGTCATGTTCACTTCGGGATCGACTGGTGAACCAAAGGGCGTAATGGTTTCACGCAAGGCATTGGCAAACTACGTTTCCTGGCTGGAGAGCCTTCATATCACCCCGGATGATCGTCTTTCGCAACAGCCAAATCTAGCATTCGATATCAGCATGACAGATATATTTGGGGCACTATGCCATGGCGCTTCGCTTCACCCCTTGCTGGATGAGGGCGACAGAATGTTGCCCGCCGAATTTATCGCGAGGCAAGCTATTACGATCTGGAATTCCACGCCTAGTGCCGTTAGCTTAATGATGCGGGCGCGGCAAGTAACAAGGAACAACTTAGGGAGCGTTCGGCTGTTTAATTTCTGCGGGGAACCGCTCGTCAGACAGCAACTGGACGCCATTTTTTCCGCATTGCCAGACACGCTCGCCCAAAATACCTATGGCCCCACCGAAGCTACAATCTCTGTAACTAAGCAAGTTCTGACCTCCGACAACTACGGTTCTTACTGCCATACGTCTGCCGCCCTAGGTCAGAGCATACCAGGCATGAAGATCTCGCTTATTGGCGGGCGTTCTCCCACCGAGGGTCAGATTGTGATTAGCGGTCCCCAACTTGCCGAGGGCTATTGGAACGATCCGGAAAAGACCGAGCAGCAGTTCCGCGTATTGGATGAGTTGTCGGGGGACCGTGGGTATTTGACCGGTGACTGGGCGGAAATCCGTGACGATCGCTTGTTCTTCAAGGAGCGGATCGATTTCCAAGTTAAGGTAAAGGGATACCGCATCGAGCTCGATGAGATCGTTTCCGCCATTCGGCAGTGCGGGTGGCCTGTGGCTGTCGTCTTCAAACGAGCCGATGGACTCGCGGCTGTCGTGGAATCTAACGGGCTGGGACCGCTCAATGAGCGCGAGCTGAAAGCAGCGTTGTCAGAAATCGTCGAAGCCCATGCCATACCGACATGGATCCTTGAGATTCAGAGAGCACCGCGCAGCGAGAATGACAAACTGGATCGCGCAGCAGCAGCAGCATGGTTCGAGGACAAGCTTGTTATGAAGAAGGAGCGGACATGATAGAGGAAAGCAAATTGTTTCAGAAAGTCGTCGAAATCATAAACGGCGAGTTTCCTGAGAATGACACCGAAATTGCACGGGAGACCGTTGCGGAAGATGTCATTGGTTGGGACAGCATGGCGCATGTTAGTCTCATCGCAATGATTGAAGAGGCATTCAGCGTTCGTTTCAGCGGTGCGGAGATCGTCACTTTCGAGAATGTCGGCGGCCTTTTCGATGTTCTTAAAGAGAAGCTATCGAAGAAGTAAGCAATAAGCTTCTTTATAGTAAGCGTGCATTATTCTTATATTACAAGAGGTGGATACCTTGGACCAGAATATCAGGCGATTGGTGAAGGGAGAGATTGAGAACGACTTGTCAGAAGAGGGAAAGGCGTTTTTGGGTGACCTCGTATATCAAGCGTTGCCGGAGTTGTATGACAAGGTTCCAATCGACCGTCCGAAGCTCAACCTCATTTTAGCCGATCAAATTGATTCACCGTCGACCGAACTCTCAGAAACTTGGACCCTGTGGGAAGAGGGTGCAATTTTGGGGCTTCTATCCGTTGTCGACGCAGGCGAACTGGATGCATCCCAGCGGATGGGAATGTTGGACATCGTGCGGCACCTGGATCGGGACGCAAGGACTAATTTCAAGAGAGCCCTCGAAGGCCATGGCTCGAATGTTGAAACCCTTGCATCCGGGGAGGGAAAATATCTCCCGCGCATGGCCGTGGCAGAGGCGGCTCGGGGAAAAGGAGTTGCGCGGCGGTTGATGCATCATGTGCTTGATCGCTATCCTAATACTCCAATATACCTACACGTTGCGAACACAAACGCGATCGTCATAAAGCTGCACAAGTCTCTAGGCTTTCAGTTTCAATCCGAATCAGACTTTCCGATTCGCGTTCTGGTCCGTAATCCACAATAGTTCGGATCGAGAACTAGTCATTCACCTTGAGGAATGGCGTAGATCCATAGCGCACCGCTGTGCGAGCCAAATCGCGTCACTTATTGGTGATAGTTTGGCGTTAAAAAAGCTAGGAGCAGAGTCGTTGAGGCCGATGAAAGGAGTTATTGCATTGGATAATATTCGCCCGCTATCATTCGGCGGTTGCTTGCTCAATAATTTAATTTCGGCTTTACATCAGAATAATAAGCTGGGCGGAATATACAAGGAGATGGGCTTCCTTAGGACGCCGTTCTCCATTTCTGCAGCGAGTGCTGTCCAGCTCTTGGACTTTATAACCGGCAGCAAAACAATCCCGCCGCACGTGCGGCGGTTCTGTTATCTCGATAGCAGCCGAGAGCCTAGCAATGAGCAGATGGCCATCCCATATACTGCCGACATAATAATTGTCGAAATGAGCACCTCTATCGATATCTTGTACGATGGCTTCGTTGTTAACACGAATCGGTTTCAAGAAATCATCCTGCCAGAGCTTGAGCATCTAACTGTGCCGCCACGAATAGTGGCCAAATGGAGGTCGTCTCTTGTCAAACAGAACGAATCCGCACGCGCCACGTATGCAAAACAACTCCTCGAATTGGTTCCTCTTACGGAGGATTTCGAGTGGCTTCACGATCTAGTCGGACGAACGACTACGCGTCAATTGAACGTTGACGATATGACCAATTACATCGGGCGCATCAAAGAAACGCTAGATGTGCCGCTAGCGATGGTTCATCACAATTTTAGATACATGCCCGACGGGAGGCCTATCTCCTGGCCCACTGAACTTAAGGACCAATCGATCGAGGTCGCACATCGGCTCAAAGCCTACGAGATGGACTTTGCTCCTTTCGTAGCACGCCACGGCGTGAAACGTGTCCTGGCCGATGATTGCCGCCATTGGAACCCCGGGTTTTTTCCCGAGATCGCCAACCATCTATATAAATTCATAAGCAGAGTCGCCGGGCGAGGGACGCCGGAGGATCTCATTGAGAGGACGTTCGTTCCAACCGAGCTCGAAAACGACGAACCACCACCGATCCCAAATAAGCGCCAGAGTCCAGACAAGCGTCTGAGCGAAACCACTAGCGTCGACGGGAGCGAGAAGGACAACTCAGCGGTTGGGCGTGAGGATCCCCCGGGAGACGCTAGAGAGTTACAACCGGGCACGGACGGTGGGACGTTGAGCGCAGACGATCTCGTTTATCATCCGGAAACGGCGTCTCATTTCGATTTCGACGCGAATGTGCTCAACATGATTCTTGTCGTCGGCCAGTCTTGGGCACTTGGTGGCAATAACGATGAGGCAGGGGACGCGCCTCTTACCTCCGTGCCAGAACATCCTGGGCGCGCGCTGATGTTCGATGCCGGATCTGCTCCTCGAGGCAGGCGCGTGTCAAAACTGGTTGACCTATTTGAGCGGGCCACCGGTTCCACCAAGGAAACACCCTGCGGAGGTTTGGCCGATTACTTGATGCGTACCTGCGAAAGTCGATTCGGAAAGAAGCCCACCGTGGTGTTTGCCTCTGTCGGACGCGGGGGCACAACCCTGAGCGGGCTTAATCAGGGGAGCGCTGACGGGTTACTTCGAGGATCGGCACAGCATCTGGAGGCCATGCGTTTGGTGGCGAAGGCAGCGGAATTTGCCCGTGCCGAAGGCAAATGTGTCCGAGTCCTGGCGATCTGTCTCGCACACGGCGAGTCCGACGCCGGACGGGGAACGCCTGCCGATTCTTATCAGCGAGGCCTGATCCTGCTTCGGCAGCAATATGACGCGGACATCCGGCACCTAACTGGCCAAGTGGCTTCTGTACCTATGCTCACATATCAAGCCAATCGCGGAGCATCGCGACCAGGAATAATAGCAGAAAGCGTCTGGTCACAGCTTCGGGTGGCAAAAGCTGACCCGCATATACGATGTGTTGGGCCTGTTTACCATCACGAGCCCGAAATGCGTTCCGATGGTCGGTCGGCTCATCTGAAAGCAATCGGCTACCGCCGCATTGGCTTCCAATTCGGCCATTTTTTACTTGATGACCTTTTCGGGCCTGGATTGGAACCGCTACGCGTCAGTCATGTCCGGTTGCTGCGACCAAATTTGATCGGTCTTGAATATTCCAGAACAATCACGCTCGAGCAAAACGATGATCGCATAAATGTATCAAATCTGGGGGCTGGGCTAGGTATTGATGCAGTAGGGATGGGAGCGGCTTGCCCGACAATAACTTCCCTCGCCATATCCGCTCGCGACGACAAACTTCTCGAAATACATTTTTCGAGCCCAATAAGCCGATCTGGCGCCAAGCTTTTCATAGCTGCACGCATCACTGGGACTAATTGCGGGCGACATGAAGGAGCGCGAAGCGGCATTCGTGCGAAAGTTCCGTACTATGTAGATCCGCACGACAATACTGCAATGTATGATTGGGCCTGCTCAGAGAGCGTCGATTTGCCCTACCAATAGACAGTATACTCGAACGCCGGATTAGGTTGCATGAAAGCCAAGTCTCGAAAGTACCAACCTAAGACGCAAATGAGGAACCCCGAAAACATGTCCGCCACCGCCAGTATATCACCTGATCTCGGATTTTTTGAAAGCGTCGTCAGCGCACACGCGGAGTTGAACGTCTCCTGGAAGCGGAGAGACTATGTCCGCGTCGGAGACGCCGCGGCAACGCTGTTGGCACTCATCCCCGACAACCAGAATGCGCTGAAACTCCAACTGAAAGCCGCCATTCGCAGAGGGGACGACACAGACCTCGTCGCAACTGCTCGCGCCGCAGCGGCCATTGCCGCGCCCGACGTGCAAAGTGCGGCTCACCAGCTCGCCGCGAAACGAAGGTGGGAGGATGCAGCCACGTTACTGCTAGCTCTACCGGAAAACGCGGAGAAAACGGAACAGCGCGAAACCTTGTCACGGCGCATCGCCGCCCAATTGGCGGCCGCCGGACTCCAGGCGAAAAACGAAGGCGACGAAGAGAAGGCTGCCAGGCTTTGGCAATTGGGACTGAGCCTCAGTCCCGGAGACGCCAAGATGAAGCGCAGGTTGCGCCAACTCATTCATGCCGCCGCCGTAAAGGCGATCGAGGCCAATTTTGAAACGGACGCAAATACCTATATTCGAACGTGGCACGGTGTCCTGGCGCTCAGTCCCGATCACAGTACCGCTTTGAAAAGATTGGCGACCGCGTATGAAAAAGGCGGACATAACGAAGCCTCTCTGGAGTTATGGGCGCGTCTGGTGCGCCTGACACCTGAAAATCCATCGGTGGTGCGTCGCGTTTTGCGGCTGGCGCTTTTGACTAACCAGGAACTGGACGCTCTTGTCCTTTTGGCGAGCGTAGGTGCTGCCGTGCCCGATGATAAGATCGGCGAAGCAACCCGACGCGCTGTCTTCCTTCAGCTTAGGGAATTCCTGCGCACCCACAACTATCTCTTGGCTGCACATCGTTTCTCCGTCCTTAAGAAATCCTCTTTGGACTTGTCCAAATACGACAACATCGAGGAACGCGTCTTTCGCGGCACCGTCCGTGAGTACAAACGCTTAATGAAGGATGGGAGCGTTAAGGAAGCTACCCAGTTGGCAGAATTGGTGCTGGATATCGACAGCAACAATCCATTTGCGTTGGCGAACCTCGCCCAATACTCCTTCAAGGTCACAAATTTCGAACAGGCAGTATCCTACTATGAGCGGTTGGCATCCGTAGACGGGTCGAATGTGAAGGCTTGGATCGGACTGGCCCGCAGCCGCAAAAAGCTTGGCGATCTTCCCGCAGCTGTTGAAGCGGCAAGGAGATGCCTTTCCATTGAGCCTGGAAATCAAATTGCAGAGCAAATTGTCACCGCTTTTGCGCCAGTAGCTTAAGGGCGCGATGCCCTGCGCTCATCTTCTTGCACATGGCGTCGCGGAAAATCGGATCATAAGGATTTCGACATGGCAGGGGCTAAAGATCATCAAAGCGGTCGTATGCTCAATAGTCTATTTGGGGAAGGTCTCGGGACGAAGTCGGTTTCGCGATTGATCGACGAAAATCTCCCGCCGCTCCCCAAAGGTGCCAAGAATGGGGAACCTCTCAAGACAGCGCAGATAGATGCGCTGTCAGTTGCGGAGCGAAAAGCTTATGAAGTGCAGATCGACCTGGCTAGCCAAAAGGAGGCCCGGGACCGGGAGCGTATCCGTGAGCTCGAAGCCAATATTCATGCGCTCACCATCGAAATATCGAGAGGCGACATTTCGTTACGAGTGAACCAGATCGAGAAGGAGCTGGACTCTTATAAGCAAGCGAAGAAGAATGTTGATGTTCTCAACCTCGACCTCCTGGCCCAGGTCAAAACTATAAATAATAAGCTCGAGACGCTGCGTAGTAGCCCGATCTTGAGTTTGGGTGAAGATATCTTGGCAATCAAAGGAGACTGGAAACGCGCTTTTTCGCTTCCAACCAAATTCCGTGCCGCTCAAGATCAAGCGATGAAGGACAAGGCCGCTTTGCCGGTCGAGCTGGGCCCCGATCTGGCAACGGCCGAAGCCCTACAGCATGCCGATCGCGCTCTGGCCATCGCCGAGCAGGATGGCTGGCATTCTGCCGAGCAATGGGTTCGCGATCAGAGGCTGCCCGCGGGCATCTTATCGCGGGTGCTTTTGGAACTATCGCGTCGCGCGCGCTTTAGCGATATTCCCGTCGCCGTCTCGTTGGCCAAGGCCGCCCTGGCAGCCGATCCGCAACAGTGGAGAGTTAAGCATCTCGCATTCGTTCTCGCGGATGTTGGGGTGGTCAAAGAGGCTTTGGAGGTGATGCGATCGGCGATCGCCACCGGTGTCAACTTCAACCCGAGCGAACTCAAACGCTTCGACGAATTATCCGCGCTTGCCAGGCTCGAAGTGACTGGGCTTTCCTTGCCGAAGCGTAGCGCCAGCCAAAACGGCCGTCCCAACTCGGTCATCTTCTACTGGCCGAAATCTTTCCCTGGCCACTGGTCCGCTTCCAGCTTGCGCGGCCTCTCATTAGCTAGTGCCTTCCAGAAGGCCGGCAACGAAGTCAAGATAGTGACCGTCCCTGGCTACCCCGCAATCGACAAATCCGGCCGCGTCGAACTTACCAAGGATATAGTTGCGGGCATTGCCCACTTCCGACTGCCGGCTATCGAAGTCGACGGTAGCATACTCGACACCCACTCCTGGGATGCCAGCGAACTGCTTGCGGAGAGGATCGCTGCCGCGAATGCCGGGGCTGTTGTCGCACCAAGCTCGATTGAACTTGCCTATCCGGCGGCGATAGCGGCGCGCCTTAACGGATCTCGCTTCATTCTCGATTGTACGACTATGACTCGAGCGAAGAGCAGTCCAGCTAGCGAGCGCGAAAAAATCCTTATTGCGCTGGAAAATGCTCTCTTGGCCGAGGCCGATACGGTCCTGGTGCGTGACGACTTTTTCACTGACCGCTTAGCCGAAGCTGGCGTGTCGGCACATAAGGTTCTATCTATCGGAGAATCGGTTTTCCAATTCAACGCCGACAAGAATTCCTCCGACTGGTCCTCATCGCCAATTCTCAAAGGCGGCTTCGTCATCGGATATGTCGGCGACGCTTACGACGAAGTGGATCTCGAATCTTTCCCGGCGATCCTGGATGAACTGGTCAAGCGCGGGCTTCCAGTTAGGCTGCTCATTTTTGGCGTCGGCACGCGCTTCCACCGGATTCGCGATAAACTGCAAGCCCTAGGCCACGGGGACCGATGCCTATTTCCTGGACGCCCGCGCAACGGACATATCGCAGCCGCCTTCGCCGCGATTGATCTGGTCGTCATCCCAGCGATGCCAGTGACCCAGCGCTGCGGGCGATCACGCTTCGAAATCGCAGAAGCCCTTGCGTATCGGCGCCCTGTACTCGCGGCAGGGCCGATCGCAAGCGCCGTGAAGCCCAGCCTGAAAACCATCGAGGCTTTTGGAGAGGAGATGGTCGCGGCAATGGTTGACGCAGTCTCGACCTTCATCCTTCAGCCGGGCAGCCTGGAACAACTTTCGCAAGCAGCAACCAAAGCAGCCCACGACATGACCGTTGCGGCCGCCGCCGAACGGCTAGTGCAGGCATCGCCTAATTAAGTCAACTGCCGCATATTGTAAGTACGCCGTATAGGAAACCGCAAAAGTCGTCCACACATTATTTGGGCGATACTAGCTCGTATCGCTATCGTGGAGATAATGCCCACGCAACGCGCTTTTACCCGGATCTTCTTTTACTATTTCTTTTTTGACGGCTCTTTGACCCACAATATGTGTTATTGATCGTCATACGAACTGGATCGGCTAATATGTTATTCACCGCCAAGAAGTGGTTGCGGGGTCCAAATCGGATCGACAAGGTACAATCAATTGAGCGACATGATGTCGATCCCGTAACAGTTGCAGTTCTTCAGGGGCTACAAGAAAACACGATCGCAGCACGTCCTGACACGAAAGCGCTTGGCAGGGCGCAAAAGCGAGTTAGTTCATTGCGAGAAATGGCAGAATTGCCTGACACTCTCTCTTATCTTCTAGGAGAAATCGCGCGGTTCCCCAACGAAGAGAGGCTTCAACAGATGGCCGCGCAGGCACTCGAAAGGTTCCAAGACCCGCGTGCATTAGCCGTTTGGCGCGGCATCGACTCTCGATTTCCAAATTCGCGCCATGCATATGTACGCCTCTTGCGCTGGACCATACGGTTAGGCGGGACAGATGCCGGGCGAAATATCCACGCTGAGCGATACCCTGAAGAGCCCAAGCACTCTGAAGGCATGTTCGTATTTGCGCGTGCGCTTATAGAACTAAAAGACTTCGAAGAGGCAGAGCACGCTCTATCGAAAATAACCCAAATGGCTGATATTTCAGAGGCCATACTTCTTGACGTGGTGAATCTATACTTAGCCATAAACCAACCGCTTAGAGCGCGAGAAATCGTTAATGCGAGTCAGGATAGATTTGGCCCTACCGTAAAAAATCTAAGTGTCGCCTCACAGGTCGACGCGAATATATCTGCCCTAGAAAGCGCTGCCGAAAGCAGTAGCGGCGCAGAGATTAATCCACACGAATTTCTTATCGATCACGTCTTTAATGAAGCCAAGCGCCTCCGGCCGAGCGCCCCAACGGACAATAAAGGATTTTTGGGGCACCTAATTCTTGTCAATGGCGGCCTTGGCTCCGGTGGTGCCGAGCGCCAGTTAACCAATACCGCTCTCGCAATCAAATCGGCTATGGAAGCGGGGCTCTCAATTGACGGGCATGACGTGATTGGCCCGGTTCAAATTCTATGCCGGTCGCTCAATTCGCGCTCGGGGTCGGATTTCTTTGCTCCGCTGATGTCGCACGCGGGGTTCAATGTTCACCAGTATGTGGAATTCGACAAGTTTGCCGGGCGACCAGGATGGTCATGCCTACGGGAGGTAATCCATTGTCTCCCCTACCTTCCATTTCCGATGCGTGAGGGCCTGGTTCAGGCGGCCGACGTTCTGCGTCAGGCATCGCCGGATGTCATACACATCTGGCAGGACGGGTCTGTATTGGCCTTGGGACTAGCCGCGCTATTTGCCAACGTACCGCGTATAGTGCTGGGTGTACGAACTTTGCCGCCAGTCGACCGAGCCGAACGAAATAAATCTGAATATAACATCGTCTATCGGTTACTATTGTCCGCTCCGGGTGTGGTGATCGTCTCTAACTCTCTCGCAGTGGCTAAGCGTTACGAGGAGTGGCTCGATCTACCGCGCGGAACCGTCCGGATCATTCCGAACGGTTTGGAGCCGTTGTCTTTGGCCGCCGACGAGGCAACTTTGGCAATGGCGCGAGCCTTCAGTAAAAATAACCCCCGCGGCTGCTTTACTATTGGCTCAGCAATGCGATTTGACAACAACAAGAGGCCATTAGAGTGGCTTGATATCGCGGCAACCTTCGCCTCATCTCGTCCCGACGTGCGGTTCATAATGGTCGGCGACGGACCGCTTCGTAGCGGAGCGATGAACCATGCTCGAAAGCTAGGCATTGAAGATCGGGTTCTTTTCACCGGACGATCGCAACATGTAGGCTTTTGGCTTTCGCAAATGGATGTTTTCTTGCTGCTGTCGCGGCATGAGGGTTTGCCCAATGTCCTCATTGAGGCTCAATACTCCGGGCTGCCTGTGGTAGCCACGCCCGCTGGAGGTTCCGGTGAAACTTTTGAAAACGGAAGAACGGGAACACTTCTACCCAGCATAGATAAGGTAGACCCGGAGCAGGTTGCTAAGGTGTTGAATTCTTGGTGTCGTCCTGTTCCTGAGCAGAAGCTTTTGGCGGAGCAAATTCGGGACTATGCTACCGAACGTTTTTCAATTGACAACATGCTTGCGCTAACTCTCGAGGCCTACCTTAACTGACTAGGAACCGGCCATAACAGAGGCGGAAGTCCAACTCGCCAAGCTGTTCAGACGAAAGCGGCCATGTCTCCAAAACTCAAGAGGGTGTTACCGTTGATGTTAATCGGTTCGGAGTCGCGCTCGGGTGATTTTGTGATTCGTGAGAGCGTTGGCGTGGCGGTTGGCACCGGCTGGACATGCCGGGACGGGAGCAGTGTTCAGGGGCGAGCGTCGCGATGTTGTGAGGTGGTCGCAACGCCAGGGCTTGAGCGGAAGCGCGTCAGCGCTACGCATGGGACGCCAATCCGGACGGGATTTGGGACGACTCGCGGGGTTGGTGGAGCGGGTAGCCTCACAGTCGCGTTGGCGGAGCTCGCCGAGCGCCGGATCCTGCCAGCCCGATATCGGTCTGGCGGGTGCTGAAAGAATTCAGCTTCAAAAAACACTGCTCGCCAGCGAGTAGGACAGGCCGGTGACTGCACGCGCCGGGCGCAACGGAGGAAGTACCGGGCGGGCTTGATCCACGGCGCACGCTGACCTTCCTGGCCGTGCTGCGCCGAGAACGCATCGACGCGCCCTGCATCATCGACGATCCCATCAATCGCAAGCTTTGGGCCTGGGTCGAGCAGGTCTTCGCCAAGCTCAAGCACCTCACACGGAAGGCTGCAAAACGGACAGCCGAGGCCGCATGGCGACGTATTCGGAACGCTCTTCGAAACCTTTCAAAGCGGCGAATGCGCAAATATCTTGCTTTTAGCAAGTCGCAGCGCAGGTTTGTACCATTGTTGACCTGCCCCTCGCGAGGGTTGTGATTATCGTTGTTATAAAATGAACTCCAGAATACTTTAAAGGGGCAAGCAATGTTGGACGTGAGCGCGGAACTCAAGGGAATTCCCTCTCCACAGAGCGCCGATTACCTTATCGAAATTCGGCAATTGATGCATGAGACCGGAACCGCCACGGGCGCGCGGCGCGTGGAGCCTCGCCTACGGGAACTGGTATCCGTTTATCCGTTGGAATTCGATGTCAACTACAACCATGTCCTCGCCTTGGAGTTGTGTCGCACGAGGGATGATATGCTCTCGCTGTGGCTCCAGTTGCACGAACGGTTCCCTCAAGAACTCAAACCTTTGCGCTACATCGTCCGGTGGTTCTACCGGGAAAAGCGCGTGGACGAGGCGTGCGATTTCATCGAAGCCGTGCTGCCGTCCGTGCCGAAAGCCGCAGACGACCTCTTAGAAAAGGGAGAACTGTACTGCGAACTGCGTAAACCCGAGCGCGCTCAGACTTACTTCACGCAGTTTATCGAACGATTTCCAGAGGATATGCGCGGAAGGATATCTTATGCGCGCCGCCTTAAGGACTGGGGCAACAGTTTCGTGGCGCTGTCCGTTTTGGACGGCATTGATCACGCAACTGTCGGCTCCCATGCCTCCGGACAGTTCATTAAGGAGCTGCGCGATGGCATGGCGGTCCTTGCAAAACGCTATGACGATGATTCGCTCAAGTCGCGAGACACTTCAGGATTGGCCCTAGCTTTAGTGATCGAGAAGTACGCATCCAAACGCGAGGAGCCGACGGCAACGAACCGACTTGGGAAAGTCTCGCTTATTACCGGAAGCTTAGCAGCGGGAGGGGCGGAACGTCAGATAGCGCGCGTCGGCATTCGCTTGATGGATGCTTTCCGGATGAAAAGCCCCCTCGCGGGCATCGTATTAACCGAGCCGTGCCATGTCGTGCTTAAATCGCTCAAGAGCGCGGAAGGATGCGATTTTTTCCTCCCAGCCGTGCGTCGAAACGACGTGGAAACACGTGAGATCGATGATTTTCCTACCGTGCGCATTCAAGACCTTGTTTTGGGCGACGACGAGATATCAACTCTTCTGCCAATGCTTCCCAAGTCTGCGCTCTATGGCGTCCAGAGGATGGTGAACTATTTTCGGGAGGAGAAGATCGAAGTCGCATTTATCTGGCAGGATGGGGCAGTCTTATTTGCCGCCTTGGCCGCGCTAATAGCGGGTGTTCCTCGCATCGTAGTCTCCGTTCGCGGCTTACCACCTTCACTGCGTGTACATTTGTTTCATCCTGCTTATCAAGATATGTATCGCGCACTCGCAGTGACTCCTGGTGTGCGCTTTTCCTCCAACAGTGAGGCGGCAGTGAAGGCGTATACGGATTGGCTTAAAGTCGACAACCTGCGTTTTAGCATTGTGCATAACGGCGTTCTTGTGCCGCTGCTTCCTGCCGCCGATGGCGATGTCGATTTGTGGCAAAACTTTCAGTTGTCCAACCCTGATGCGACGACCACCATCGGCAGCGTTTTTCGCTTCGATACCGATAAGCGGCCCTCTCTCTGGATAGATTTCGCTCATGCCTATCTTCAGCGCCATCCGCAGACGAAGATTGTGCTAGTCGGCGGTGGGCGCATGCTCAAGGAGGCAAAAGAGAAGGCCGCTCGCCTCGGCATTATCGATCGCGTACTATTCACTGGTTTATCCGACAATGTCGGTTTCTGGTTGAAGAAAATGGATGCTTTCGTGCTGCTTTCCCGGTTCGAAGGCTTGCCCAATGCTCTTATTGAAGCGCAGTTGTGCGGTGTTCCGGTTGTCACCACGCCGGCGGGCGGCGCGGCCGACACAGCGGTGGAGGGTATCACTGGCTGCGTACTGTCGGCAGTGGAGGAAGTCGATCTGGAGGAATGCTGTGACAAGGTCAACGAGGTGCTTGCATTCGCCCAGGCAGATGCTGAGGCACCGACCAGAATTCGTCTGATTGCCGAGGAGCGGTTTTCAACCGAAGCGATGGTTCTTCGTACCGTCCGATTGCTCGCAGGACACTACGAAGGTGGTTCGCTAACATGAGTGTGGAAATCGCTGCCCAAAAACCTGACGTGAGAGCCGTCGCTGCGGCATCGGTCGCCATTTTGCGCGCCGGTCAGGCCGGCAATATCGAAGAAGCGATCCACCTTGCTCTCGCCCACATCTCTTATGCTGCGGACTTTCCCCGGCTTACGCAAGTGTCTCTGCAGGCGTTTTTGAGGGGTAATCGCAACGACGCGGCTTCACGATTGGTCGATAACGTCGTCGCAAAAGGCAACACATTGCCTCAAGTCGCCGTATTGGCCATTCGCCATTTGCTCGGCTCTGATCGAGCCGGCGAAGCCTACGCCTTTGCCCGCACTCTACTTGAGGGCAACGGAAAGGTCGAACCTCGTCTCGCCGAAGCGGCGGCGCGCGCCGCTCTCGCCAGCGATAAACCGGTCTCAGAAGCATTGGAGATCCTTGAAAATGCTAAAAGTTGCGCCGGCAACGACGGTATTTTCCTGCGCGCCTACGGCGAACTTCTATTGTCTGCCGGGCGTTACGCAGAGGCTGTCGATGTCCTCGCCCCTATTGTATCGTTGAGGCCTAACACGACTAATACCCGGCTTCTTTTGGCCCGTGCTCTCAAGCATGCTCACCGGCTTGAGGAGGCGTGTACCGAGATGTTGACCGTTGTGAAGCTCGATCCCTCCGTAACGAACAGGCGCGGCGCAGTTGCCTTGCTGTTGCAGGTCGGGCGCGAAGCCGAGGCAAAGCAGCTTTATGGCGACATGGTGAGCGAACGGAAGAACAAGCTAACAAGGACTTTCTCCGCAGGATTGGCTGCACTCGATGCACGTCTGGATGAGGTCAAGCTGCCGCAGAGGCGACTCGACTGGGCTTGGGAAATCGTGAGCCGGAAGCTTGGACACCCACCTTCACCCAATCGCGAGGACTGGGATCGGCGCGCGAAATGGGGACATCTTCTAGACAAACTTATCCAAGATTGGCTGGAGTGTTCTATTGATCAAGCTGGAGAGATTGCCAGCTTTTTCAATGTCAGCGATGCCAATAGAAACACCGTCATCGAGGCCAGTGACGAAGGCAAAGGCGTGTTGCTAGTCAGCGCGCATATCGGCCCGATGTTTGCAGGCCCTGTAGCCATCCACTCGTTTGGAAAGCCCTACAGGTGGCTATCGTCAACGCCAAGAATTTCGACCACCAGCTTTGCGAATACCTTGATCTCCACGGCCGACTTAAACGAAGTTCAAGTGGCGCGATGTGTCATCGATTCGCTGCGTGCCGACTGCCTCGTCACCCTCGCCGCCGACGGCGCGATGTCCCCCAATGCGCCACGCATCACCTGGGAGGGAAAGTCCATAACATACTCCCCGTTTTGCGCGATGCTCTCTTACAAGACCAAAGTGCCTACGATCTTTACCTCTCCCCTCTGGGCAGAAAACCAATTTCGGTTTGTTGTAAAAAGGCTGCCGACCGCCGAAACAGGTGAGGGGTTGAGACAGTTTTCCAGTCGCTGGCAGCAAGCCTTCTTCGAGGAGGTTAAGAATGTATTGGTAACGGGTCCAGAAAATCTACGCCTCAACGGCGGACTCTGGCGCAATATTTGAGCGTCCAACTTGGGTCTGCAAAGGTGTTACTGCTGGACTACGTCAAGTGTTGAAAGCGATGCCATGATGCCGCCAAGTGTTGAGCTAAACAAGCCAGTTCGAATAAATCAATCGCTGAAGACGTATCCGCAAACTCGACGGCCATCGCTGTACAAAACAACAGCTAGCGGACGGGCATTTCTTTAGAATAAGATTTAGACAGAGTTATTGCCGGCTTTTTGCTTGCTATGCAAGCTCCAGTTTGCCTCATGGTCTGCCCTGAATAGACCTAAAGACGAGAGTAATTCGTGGCAACATACCTCAAAATGTTGGTAATCTCCTTCCGTCTATTTGCGCTGTCAGCGTTTTTGACGCCCCAGATCGCAATTTCAGCCTCCTCGGCAATTTTGGACGAATTTGCTCAAGCTCAAGCTATAGCACTTGTAAACTCGGCGAGAGCACGGGCTGAAGAAATTGGCCTTCACGATGCTTGCCAGCAAAAAAAGCAGGATTTCGACCAAATACCAGGATTTGCCGGAGACGCGCAAACGAGCGGTGGGCAGGGGGGGGTAGTCCTGCAGGTCCATTCAGACGAGGACAATCAACCGAGAACTCGGCCACTGCCGGGGACACTGCGAGAGGCGGTGGAATTCGGATATAGGCATCGCACGGCTACTCGTATCGAGTTTTCTCCGGAGTTGAAAGGGCACGTGATTAAACTATACTCAGCGTTACGGCCTAGCGACAATACAACTATTGACGGCAAATGTACAGGCGTGACACTTGTCGCAGACGCCGATATAGCACTGATAATTCTTGCTGGCAGGCAGAATGTGATTATTTCCGGGCTGAAAATGAGGAAGTATCCTTATACGGGCGAGAACAAGGGGCGAGCAGATGGGAAGGATTTTCGAGACTGTATAACCGTTTCCGGGTCGGTCGATCGGCTGGCCTTCCTTTATAATGATTTCGAGACTTGCGGCGATGGCGAACTCGATATCACATCCGGCGTGGGCAACCTTATGCCAAACGCTGGCGGACATATGACGATCGCATTCAATCGATTTGGGCATCATGATAAAGCTATGCTTTTGGGAACGGACGGATGCGGCGATGCAACCGTTGGTCCAGTTGACTGCCCTGACTATGCGAAAGCCAACTCTGAACCCCTAGCGCCGCTGTACAAGGTGACGCTTTTTGCCAATTTCTTCGAATGGGCGGGGCAAAGACAACCGCGAGCCTTCGGCCGAGTGTTGCTGGACGCCACCAACAATGTATTTGCATTCACCCCATTCGATCGAGGGAATGGCACGTCAGGGTCGACCTATGGTATTTTTGCAAGCAACGGAGCTTTAGTTTCCGCTCAGGACAATCTTTTCATAGGTGTACCCTTTTCTGGCCGCCCAGCCTACGGCCTCACAACAACAACGTCGCCAGGGATCTCCCTTTTGGAGTCGCAGGCCGCTATCCGCTCAGAAAATAATTTAGCCTATGGCAATGAAATTATTTCGCAAAACCGGCCTGAGCTGGTTCCGCAAATCGCATATGCTGGTGGCGCGGAACTTGAAAGGATCGATTTCAAGCCACTAGGCGCTCGCGATGCGCTTGCCTGCGTCATCACGCAAGTAGGACCGTATGGAAGACTTGAGTGGCCTTCGTCGTGCCAGCGAAGTGGCAGATGACCATCTGGAGTATCCGGATTAGTCAAGCCTCACTTGGGACTTCCCCGGTCGACCTTGATGAGAGTGTTCGGGAGCCATTTTGGTTTTTCATCACGGCCGTTTTGGCAGATCACGAGCCCTTTGAGGGTTTTCCGGGCCTTGAGCTGATCATAGTTTGCTTTTGAGGTCCGACGTGAGGCGGCAGGCGACCGGCCAGTGCTGGACACCTCGATTTACCTGAACGAGCAGCGATAACCGGTGGAGTTTGATGGATGCGACGTTCAAGGGGCAATTTTCCGCAGTGCGGGCCGGTCAATTCGCCGGCGGCTGCCGATTTCACCGATTTGTCGTGATGCGGACGCAGTTCGCCCGTTGTGCCGGACGTAGCGCGTGAGGGTAGGCCAGATTGCTATGTCTGGCCCGCTCGGGAACCGGAAAAGCAGTCGTGCTAAGCCCGCGATCGCTACAGGCTTTACCACAAATGACATTTTTTTGAGGATCATAGTATGTGCGGCATTGTTGGAATTCTGGGTAAGCAAGCAGTTGCGGCGAAGGTGCTGGAAGCGTTGCGGCGGCTTGAATATCGCGGCTATGATTCGGCTGGCATTGCTACGCTGGAAGGCGGGCTGCTCACGCGCCGACGCGCCGAAGGCAAGCTAAGAAATCTCGAAGTTCGGCTCTCGATGGAACCGCTCGACGGGTTGATAGGTATCGGCCATACTCGATGGGCGACGCACGGTAAGCCCAACGAGACCAATGCCCATCCGCACGCGACTGCAAAGCTTGCAGTCGTTCACAACGGCATCATCGAGAATTTTCGGGAATTGCGCGCTGAATTGCAGGCGGACGGCTGTGTATTTGACACCGAGACCGACACCGAGATCGTCGCACATCTCGTCACACGCGAACTCGATCGCGGCAGAACCCCGTTCGAAGCGGTCGGAGCATCCCTGCCGCTGCTGCGTGGCGCTTTCGCGCTCGCCTTCCTATTCCAGGGCGAGGAAGATCTGCTCATTGGGGCACGCAGGGGCTCGCCACTGGCCGTCGGCATCGGCGACGGCGAGATGTATCTCGGGTCTGACGCGCTCGCGCTTGCGCCCTTCACCAGTCTCATCGCTTACCTGCAAGAGGGCGATTGGGTCGTTCTCAACCGTGAGGGCGCTACCTTCTATGACAAGGCCAATGCGCCGGTCGAACGTCGCGCCCAGCGTGTCGCCGCTGGTGCATTCCTGGTCGACAAAGGCAATCATCGGCATTTCATGGGAAAGGAAATCTACGAGCAGCCCGAAGTGGTCAGTCACACGCTGACGCAATATATCGACATGGTCACAGGCAGCGTCCGATTGCCCGTCGACATCGATATCGACTGGAAGGCCTTGATCCGCGTGTCGATTTCAGCCTGCGGCACCGCCTATTATGCCGGCTTGACCGCCAAATACTGGTTCGAGCACCTCGCGCGCCTGCCGGTCGAAATCGATGTTGCCTCCGAGTTCCGCTATCGCGAGGCACCTTTACCGGAAAACGGTCTTGCGCTTTTCATCTCGCAATCAGGCGAAACCGCTGACACCTTGGCGTGCCTGCGCTATGCGCAACGAGAGAAACAAACTGTCCTCTCGGTGGTCAACGTAGCAACCTCGACGATAGCGCGGGAGAGCCACTCGGTTGCACCCACGCTTGCAGGCCCCGAGATCGGAGTCGCCTCGACCAAGAGCTTTACCTGTCAGCTGACGGTGTTGGCTTGCCTCGCCGTCGCGGCAGCGCAAAGCCGCGGGAAGCTTTCCAAAGAGGACGCAACACGTCATGTCCAAAGCCTGATCGCGCTGCCTGGCCTTCTGGCAAAGGCGCTAGAACTGGAGCCGCAGATCGAGAAGCTGAGTCACACGCTCGCCAAGGCCCGCCACGCGCTTTATCTTGGTCGTGGGACAAGCTTCCCACTGGCCATGGAAGGCGCATTGAAGCTGAAGGAAATCAGCTACATTCATGCCGAAGGCTATCCGGCCGGCGAGCTCAAGCATGGTCCCATCGCGCTGATCGATGAGGACATGCCGGTCATCGTCATTGCCCCACATGACGCGCTCTTCGAGAAGACAGCCTCGAACATGCAAGAGGTTGCCGCGCGCGGCGGCCGCATCATTCTGATTACGGATTCGAGGGGCGCGGCCGAATGTGGCATTACTCCCGAAGCGACCATCATCATGCCTGTCATGGATTCGCTGTTTGCTTCGATTGTCTATGCGCTGCCGATCCAAATGATCGCCTACCATACGGCCGCATGCATGGGTTTAGACGTCGATCAGCCACGCAATCTTGCGAAGTCCGTTACCGTCGAGTGATTTTGGTAACCCCTGCTAGAAGAACAATGAATTGCCTTGCTTCGACCCTGGCCGTGGCGTCAGATGCAGTTCATTCGGACTTGTCGCGCATGCCAGAAAGCGGCCGAGGGTGAAGGGATGCGTTTTGGTCTGCTCGAGAAGCGTGGCGAGCGAATAGACCGCATAGTCCTGGTACAGCGACTGATGGATACGGCCGAACGATCGGCGGGTTTCGTCCTTGCTCTAGGCAGCATGTGCGGTGGCGCCGTCGATGCCCCTGCTCTCCCAAACCGGCCGTCCTTCCCCATAGGTCGCCATTTCGGCCGAAGACAGGTTCGCAAGGGCGTAGAGGCCTCAGACCATGTTGTCGACCTCTGCCATCTGCTTGACCGGTTTCGTGCCACGGCTGCGCATCTGCCCGAACGCCGGCTCGCCTCGATTGGACCTGCGAACTGCTATCCCGGGCCAAAGCATGGCGTGGATAATCCGATCCGACACGATCGTCGAGTGCTGGGACGAGATCATCCGTACGGCTCCCTCGATCATGCAACTGTAGCGCCGTCTATCACCCACAAGAGACTTGCCGTCTAGGCTCGGCCAGGGCCGCAGTGGCTACGTTTTCGGGCGACGGCTTGCTGAGAGCTGGGTTTCGGCGGTCCGTGACGAGCAGCCCTGCGCTCGTCGTCTATAACCGAGGGTTGTCGATGTCGTTTTCGGTCTAAATGCCGATACCGCGGCTTGGGACGTCCACTGTCATTCCTCCCTCCTGATTGCTGAAACGGATGGCGAATATGGTTGCGGGAGAACCGAGCGACGTGAGATTGAACAATCTCAACGGCCAATGGATTGTTCAGGTCGTCGAAAATGGCAAAGTAACTCGGCATTCATTCAACGCTAAAGCCGTTGCCGAGAGTTACGCCGAATTCCAGAGAGTTAGGCTTGGCCTGCCTGGAAAACCACCAATCTGGGAGGATACCCCAGTGGATGGGCACCCTGAGAGGCTTCGTGAAATACCAGACTTCATCATCAACGATGTTCTCGACCTCGCCGAGTATTCTGATCGCGGTATTGTCACTACCATAGTTGATGCACGCGGAGTTCGCCTCCGTCTCCACCTCACAGTCGTGACATCAGAATTGCTTTGCGAGCGAATTGCAACCGCGCTGGAGCGCCGGTACGCCGAATAGCGACCTAAGGCCAAGCTGCTTTGTTGTGATATATGCCAATATCCGTGATCACGCTATGCGGCGTCTGCCCAACTCTTCTTGGCCTATTCGCCTAGCTGTGACTTCTCAGGCTGTCCACCCGGTCGGGCCGAGGAAGCTGAGGTTGCGAACCTTCAGTGCCGCTCGGTCGAGAGCAACTTGTTCAAGCGGTGCTGGGCGCGCAGCTGCCGAAGGCCGCCGCACGCGTCTGCCTGGCGACTGTCCGCGTAGGTTACGCAGCATCGGACAGAGGGTGCGACCGCCTGCAGGACCGCTCGTCGCGACCGCACCGCCACAAAGGGGGTGGATGACATGGCCGATCAACCTACAGCGTGCCTCTTGATGGAAAGCAGGCTGAACGACAGGCTCTCTGGAGAGGCAAAATGATTCCGATCGCACAAATGGAAAAATTGCTCGAAAATGGCCGAGCCTCAGCAGAGCGCGGACGCTCTCTCGATCATTTCCCGGTCGTTCGAATTATTTCGCTGGACACGGGATCGGAGTGGCTGCTCTCCGAAAGATCGCCACACAACGACATGCTCGCCTTCGGTGCTTTCTTCCCCGGCGACGGCAGTGTACCGCTGATGGGTTGGGTATCAATCCCCGGGCTCATCTACAACCGCTCCAGGGCGGGCAGGCTGCTCGACTTCGATCCGGACTACCGCCCGTCCAGGCCGATCGGAGCGATAGCCCCCGAGGTCCGTTTCGTCGGCGAAATACCGTCGAAACCATAAGGAGAAGGGGCGGCTATGCCGGCACTTTCGCCGTGGCTCCGCCGACGGTGGACCCCTTCCTCCGGAGGCGTTCCCGTCCTTCGGACCCTTGGCCCTTTCGGAATCGCTGTCGGCAGACGACCGTTAGATGAGATTGAACTAAGCCGCTAGTCGCGGCAATTGGTGCCCGCTTTGAGAGACGCCTCCTGTCTGAGAGGATTTGGGTGTTGCAAACCCATCCTTCAGACAGGAGATCCAGATGGCTGAGATGAGCCCTCTGCGTCGCCGGATGATCGAGGACATGACAGTCCGCAATCTATCTCCGGCCACGCAGCAATCCTACCTTTATGCAGTCGCAAAGTTTAGCCGCTATTTTGGCCGATCGCCCGATCGGCTAGGCCTTGACGATATCCATGCCTTCCAGGTTCACCTCGTGTCGAAGGGCATTTCCTGGTCGGGATTGAACCAGATCGTCTGTGCACTCCGGTTCCTCTATGGCGTAACGCTCGGCCAGGATACAATCCCGGAGCATATTCCGTATGCGCGCGAGCCTCGCCGGTTGCCGGTTGTTCTTTCCAGCGACGAGGTCGTCGAATTTCTTCAAGCTGTCTCCAGCTTGAAGGCGCGGGTGGCTCTGACAACAGCTTATGCCGCCGGTCTCAGGGTCTCGGAGGTCTGTGGTCTTCGCGCCAACGATATCGACAGCTCAAGGATGGTGATCCACATCACGCGTGGCAAAGGCGGCAAAGCCCGCTACGTCATGCTGTCGCCGGAACTGCTCGGTATCCTGCGCAGCTATTGGCGCTTGGCGCGGCCCAAGGACATTCTGTTTCCTGGGCGCGATCCTGACAAGCCGATCGAGCCGTGGGTGCTGCATTCCGCCTGCCGTTCGGCGGTTACGGCGGCGGGTCTTTCCAAGCACGTCACCGTCCATACGCTGCGGCATTCCTTTGCCACTCACCTGCTCGAGAACGGGACCGATATCCGCATCATCCAGGTCCTGCTCGGCCACGCCCACCTCTCGACAACAGCGCGCTATACGCAGGTCTCCACTGACACGATCCGGTCGACGGCCAGTCCGCTCGATCGATTACGACTGGAGGTGACGCCGCCGGAATCGTAATCGGTTGCGCCCCACCTTCGAAGTCGCCGACATCTTTCGACGACATGGGAGCTCCTACAGGCGTGAGAACGCCGGCCATCTGGGCCGCGGCGAGCGACGCGTCATGGGCGCGATCGAAGCTTGCCGGACACCCAGGCTCGGCGGTCACGTCAATGCCTGCGACGATTGCGGCAGGACCCGCATCTCCTATAATTCCTGCCGCAATCGCCATTGCCCGAAGTGTCAAGGCGCGGCCCGCAAGGAGTGGGTCGATGCACGCGTCGCCGATCTGTTGCCGGTCCCGTACTTTCATGTGGTCTTCACGCTACCACCTGGCATCGCCGAGATCGCCTTTCACAACAAGGCGGTCGTCTATGCATTGCTGATGCGGATCGCAGCCCAGACGCTGCAGGCCGTTGCCGCCGACCCCAAGCGGCTGGGCGCCGAGATCGGCATCGTCGCCGTGCTTCACACCTGGGGCCAGGCCATGACCCATCATCCCCATGTCCATTGCGTCGTGCCCGGCGGCGGTCTCTCGCCCGGCAGGTCAAGATGGGTCGCTTGCCGGCCGGGCTTCTTTCTGCCCGTGCGCGTGCTGTCGCGCCTGTTTCGGCGGCTCTTTCTGACTGCCCTTGCCGACGTCTTCGCTCACGGTGAACTCCGCTTCTCCAACGAACTCAGCCATCTCAACGACGAGGCGTTCACCCGCCATCTCGCGCGTGCTCGCCGCGTCGAATGGGTTGTTTATTCGAAGCCACCGTTCGGCGGCCCTGACCAGGTGCTCGCCTATCTCGGCCGTTACACCCATCGTGTTGCCATCGCCAACAGCCGCATCGTCGAGGTCGATGACGGCCATGTTGCCTTCAGATGGAAGGATTACCGTGGCAATGGTCGGGACCGCGAGAAGATCATGCGCCTTGACCCGCGCGAGTTCATCCGGCGCTTTCTTCTTCACGTGCTTCCCGCCGGCTTCCACCGCATGCGTCACTTCGGCTTTCTCGCCAATAGCCACCGACGGGATCGGATCGGTCTCTGCAGGCAGCTCCTCGACCAGCCATCACCAGCAGGCGGGCAGCAGCAGGCCGGCAAATCACAGCACAGGCAGTCCTACGAATGCCCTGACTGCCGGCGTCCCATGCACAGGACAGGGATCACTGTTGCGCCTGTTTCGCCGCCCCGGCCATCATCTTTCTGGTGCGATACATCATGAACTCCGACAATCCGCACCCCCTCCGATATGCCCGCAAAACCAAGCGCCCCGCCTGCGCGCGACACCGCTTGGCCCTGGTCACACCGAAAGACCGACAGTGTGCATTGAGAGCGCAAAAATCGCCACCGATCGCCCGCCAAGCTGCTCGCGAAGGTCGCCGGATCAAGCCAAAATTCGGTCGTGCCACCGCTGCACGCGACGAATTCGCTATCGCCGTCAAACAGCGTGCCCTACTATCTCCATAACAGCGGCTAACAACCCGCGCCTTACTTCAATCCGGCTTATGTGAGGTCGCTCGAGCTCGCCGCGACGACCGATGCGACCTCACATAACCCTCCAGATTCCGCCTGCGTATCCAGCAATGACTGTATTTCCGTGTCGGTTTCGCCCTGCCGTTGGACATGATGGCCCATTCTCGCGGCAACGTGCGGCGGCAGTTCCAGCATCATCAGCCCGAACAGCCGAAGCATGAAGAATGATGTGCTATTGGTTGTAAATCATCATGCCCGAAGCCGACGAGAGAGCCGACGGATGCCGATCGACGACGACACGAACACAGAAAGCGTTTGGTCAATCCGCTACGGGCTCGCCCACGGGCTCGGGCAATCTCTCGGGGAGATCGTTGCCGGGATTGGTTTCAATCGGGCCTTCACAACCCATGCCTCGACAGGGCCCGTCAAAAACTTCTTGTCTCGAACGGGTCGAATTCTCGAACCGCGGGTACTCCGGTAGCTGTTGGGTTTGGTTGGCCTCGTCAATCGTGCAGGGGGCGTCACCGCGCATACCCGCTCCGTGCGTCCCCGCCGATCCGATAGCAACGTTCACCTTGACTTTGCCGAGTTCCTGGACCGCCTTCTACACAGTGTGGCCTGCGCCCCGGGCTATGGCTCCCGCGTCTTTGCGAACTTGATGCCAGCTGGGTCCGTGTCCCCAACCTCCGGCACGAGCGGCGCCTATAGGGCTCGCGATGCCGAAGGCGACGAGCATGATGATAAAGGCACGCGTGGACGCATCCTCCAGGATTGCCTCGGTTCCGCTTGGAACCTCACCTTTGCAACCCATGCCGCCGTGTAGCGTCCGCGCTTTGCCATTGCGGGGCGGTTCAAGAGTCTCGATTTTTTCTTCCTAGGACTCCTTCGCCAGGCGAAGAGCGAATTCCGAATGAAGCGTTTTCAGTCCCTGCTCGATCCTGCTTGCTTGGGTTGCGCTGGGTGTCATTCAGACGCACGATATCCTTGCTGCTGTCATCGGATTGTTGGCGGCAGACGATGCCATGCCAAACAGCGCCTTGCAGCGCCTCAGTGGCGGACTGGAAGGTCTGGTCGAGAAAACAGGCCAGACTCTTATGCACCATGTCCGTGGTCGGGTGCTTTCGGTGCGCTTCTTCAAGCTCAGCGACGACGAAGGCAGGGGCGTAATATCGGAACGGCAGCTTCTTTTCGTAGACCTTAAAGAACAGCTTTGCGCGCTCCCTTTCGAAATCATGGAGCGCGATATGGGCAATGCTGCCGATTTTCCGGGTCAAAACGCCGGGATTGTCGCTAGGGAGCAACCCACCGCCCGATCCAGAGCCAAAATCCGCTCTGAACGATGCCCGGGGGAAAAACGAACCAACCATGTTGCACCTCTGTAACGATGCGCCACCTACGCGGATGATGTGGGCATTGACGACGTAGGTTTCAATTCCGGCGAAATGATGCTTCGTGGGTTCGGTCAACCCGCCCCCCTGCGACCGCCTTGGAGGGCGGCACTGGCATAGTTCAAACCAGGCGCCGCCGCGGATCTTCGCCCGATCCGTTCGGGACGTTGCCGTCCTAACAATCCGGGCTAGCTGAGCCTTTTGCAGCAGCACGTTCACAGAGATCACGAGTATTTGATCGGCGGAGCGCATTCCCTCACGTGTTAAGCGAGCGGCGATCCGACGCGCGCAAGCCAACCACAAGTGACGTTGCGTAAAGACTCAGCTAGGTTTGGGTGCGCGGCGGACCTCTATCCCGCCGCTTGGCCGGCGCCATCAGGTAACCTCCCCCTGCTTGGCACCGGCCGTTTTTTTGCCTCGACAGCATCAGATGCGTGAAGCCTGGCCCTTGTCGTATCTCGGCATAGACCCCGGTTGCGAGGTGTCAAGACAAGGGAGCGCTTGGGCCGATGGCAGGCACAGGCTGCAGAAGTCGGACTATGGTCAGGGTTGCGCAGCTCGAGCGCGAGCAGCACTTGCTAAGAGGTCGCCGCGGGCGGCCGCCGCATCATTCTGTTTGCGGATTCGAGGGGCGCGGCTGAATGTGGCATTACGCCCGAGACAACCATCATCTTGCCGGAGATGAATCCGCTGTTTGCTTCGATTGTTCTATGCGCTGCCGATCCAAATGATCGCCTACCATACGGCCGCATGCATGGGTTTAGACGTCGATCAGCCACGCAATCTTGCGAAGTCCGTTACCGAGTAGATTTGGGTAGCCTTTCTCGCACCAGCGACCAAAAGCTGGATGCGGCCACCGGTGGCGCCAAATCGCGGCTTCGGGCCGACCGAGCCTGCTACGTGTCTTCGGATCGCGCTGCCAGGGCCTGGAGATCCTCGGCCAGCCGTACAGGCACATCCATTCGATCATGCAGGATGCTTATGACGCCGATCCGGTCACCGGTTAGCTTCCGAAAGAACACGTAATGCCGGCCGTGGTGGCTGAAATAGGCGTCCAGGTTCAAATCGGCCGAAATCGCCAGGTTGCCGGGGAGCTTTCGCCAGAGCGCAGGTGTTTCGGAAAGGGTCTGCAAGTGCTTATGCAGGTCGGTGATATAGCGGATGGCCTGCGCTTCGCCCCATTGCTCAACGGTATCATTCCAGATCCCGTCCTGCGCCGCGTCCGCTGGCGGGTAAAACAGGAACCCTGCCATGCCTAGAGGCTTCGGCTTTGGTTGCGCCGAATGACATCCTGGGCCGATACGGCCTTGAATTCGCTTTCGTCAGCCCTCAGGCCCGGCTCCAGCTGCCTTTTCAGCCAATCCCATGCTTCGTTGCGGGTCTGCAGATCGCGGCGAATCAGGGCGCGGATATATTCGCTCGCGTTTTCATAGAGGCCGTTCTCACCAATCTGCTGCTGGAGATGGGCCTGGAGTTGCCCGCCGACGCGGACATGAATGCTGTTGTCTGCGGCCATGAGCCAATTCCTTTTCGTCCTCCTGAATTATGGTGAGCGTCGCAAATATTGTCAATATTTGCTACAACTGGAAGGTAGCTCGGCCCGACCGGCGAACAAATCGCCCATGGCCCTCATTTTCATCGCTGGCCCTTTTTGAAGGCTTAAAGCGCGTCGGAGGGCTCTTTCAAAGCGATGCGCTTTAAGCACGAACGCTGCAGCTTTTGGTCAATCCCCTATCGGGCTCGCGATGCCGAAGGCGACGAGCATGATGGTAAAAGTACGCATGCCAAGGCCTCTACAATTCCATCCAGCAAGGCCTTGTTCTTAAGCTGCACTACCGACAAGTTGACGGAGACCCGCAAGCCAAAGGACTCCCTGAATTCGAAGATAGCAAAAAACGCGATGCTCCCTTAGGACATCGCCGACCTAACGTGATCCATGCTTTCGCAATTGTGGCGGTTGGCAATCGCGTTTTCTGTTTCGATGCCTGCTAGACTTGATTCCTAGATTTAAGCTCTATGAAATGCCATTCACTGTGATCCAGCGAGGCTCGGCGCCTCGGTCGCATCCGGGTGTAACGTCCGTCACGATGCTCAACGCCATCCTCGGGATGGCGTTGAGTGTCGAGGGCGATAGCCGTTCCGCGGCTTTCTTAATGCCGCCAACTAACTTGCGAGCTGCGTGCCTGGAGATTTACCGTCATTCAGCTTCGAGAAAACTGCAGACCAAAAGCGGTAGTCGCGATCGCGACCGTCGAAGTGTGCCGTCAAGGCGCAGTCGGCCGCGGCAGAAGCCGCGCTCGGCCCATAAACTTCGAGAGCGGCTTTGACCGCCTCATCCGGGTCGGCCAGATCCCAAAGGGTAACATCGTCACGGTCCGATGCATCGGCGCCGACATTATCCCGGTGATTTCTCAGCATGCCAAAAAAGCTCCCCCTGGCCTTGATGGCCTTGCATCAGGCCTTCGCCTTGCGTTTCGCCGCAGGTTTCTTGACTGGAGTTGCCTTCCTTCCCAAGCCCAGCGACTTTGCCAAAGCCGATCGGGTCGCCGAATAACTTGGCGCAACCATGGGATAGTCTTTCGGCAAACCCCATCTCGCCCGGTATTCATCAGGCGTCAGCCCATGACTGGTCGCAAGATGGCGCTTAAGCGACTTGTATTTCCTACCGTCCTCAAGGCTGATGATATAATCCGGAAACACTGACTTTTTGGGGTTGACTGCCGGCGTCGGGGCGGGTTCTGCGATGGGAGCTGACGCACCAATATTAGACAGTGCCGAATTCACGCTCGCAATCAAATCGGGCAATACAGAGACTGGCACCGCGTTTTTCTGGACATAGGCGGCAACGATATCTGCAGTAAGTTCAATCATATTATTGCTTGGTTCCCCGGGCATCGACGTGCTCCTTCAATCATCACATCCTCATATCCGTCAAAGAGACGATATGCCACCAACCTATGCCACTCGCACTTTCCCCGATCAAGCCGGATATTTGGCATTTCTGTATGACGCAGGGTTACAACGAACTTTCGTTTGGTAACAAAGCGTATCCACGCCAAACCAGCCTCCCGATTGGTGCTGGGCCAAAGGATGTTGAAATGTCCTCAATCGAAGATGGTCTAGGGGGTGTCAAAGTTCGGCTCGAGATTATGCGAAGCGGCATATCATGGAGTGTAGAACGCAAAATACTAATAAAGCCGTCGCTGTTGCTACAGAAATCCCCTAGTCGGATCGCCTAGTGTCGCGTCGCGGTGATTATGACTCTTTGAGAGATGGCGTGGGATAGGATTTTGCCATCTTCGCTCGGGCCTGCTGTGTGGAGAACATCCAGCGGATGCGGGCGCCACTTTCGGTGCGGCGGCGTTCCCAGGTCCGGATCTCTGTTTCAAGGAGGTCGCGGCTAGCGATGCGGCGATCAAGACATTGGCGGCGCATAACGCCGATTTCGATCTCGACGATGTTGAGCCAACTGGCGTGCCTGGGTGTGTAGTGGAACTCCAGGCGTCGCAAGATCCGACGCGCCTCGACTGCTGGAAAGGTCTGATAGACAGCGGAGGCCGTGTGGGTTGATAGGTTATCCATCACGACGCGGACCTTGTCGGCGCCGGGATAGTCCACGTCGACCAGGTCGCGCATGCAGACGGCGAAGTCCTCGTTTGCGCGCCGGTCGGTGACCTTGACCCTGCGCCACGACCGGTTGGCGTCGACCATGACAAAGAGGTTGGCCGTGCCGTTACGCTTGTACTCGGAGTCGTAGCGGTATCGCTTTCCGGGTTTCGGCACGATGGGCACGCGCACCTCGCCGATGAGCTGGATCGGACTTTCATCGAAGCAGACCACCGGTCGCTTGGGATCATGCGGCTCGGCATAGAGATCGAGGAGATCCTCCATGCGGGCGATGTACTCCCCATCGATATTGGCGATGCACCACATCTTCTGTTGCCAGGGCTTCAGATCGTTGTCGTTCAACCGCCGGCGGACGGTGTCGCGTGAGACGCTCGGGTGTTCCATCACTTCGACCAGGGCGTTGGCCAGAAGCTTCAAAGTCCACCGGGCGCATCCCTGCGGCGGATCAGAACAGGCCAGCGCCACCAGTTGCACCTCCTGCTTGCCGCTTAGTTTGCGAGCCGCCCCCGGACGCGGCCCTTCACTGAGGGCGGCCTCCAGGCTGATCTCCACAAAGCGCTTCTTGGTGCGGTAGATGGTCGAGTCGCTGGTCTGCACCGAGATGGCGATGGCCTCGTCGGCGACCCCGGCGTCGGCGGCCAGCAGGATCTGCATCCGCTTGAGCCGCCGCACCGGCAGTTTACCCCCGCTCACCAAAGCACGCAGCTCGTCTCGTTCGGATTGGCTGAGTTCGACCCGATATCGTATGTTCATTCCCAAAGCCCTTCTTGGTGGAAGAGCCTAGGTGAATCTACAATGAATCAATTGCTTGACCGAAAGACGCCGGCGCCGACAGTACGGTTCACCGCCAAACAAGGCCAGTACCTCGCCTTCATCTGGGCCTATTCGCAGATCAATCGCCGCGCTCCGGCGGAGGCGGACTTCCAGCGCTACTTCAGGGTCACCGCACCGTCAGTCCATCAGATGCTCAAGACCCTCAACCAACTCGGCTTGATCGACAAGCAGCCCGGTGTCGCTCGCAGCATCCAGTTGCTCGTCCCGCCACAGGACCTGCCCATTCTCGGCGTAGACTAACCCGTCACAATCACTGCGACGGTACACTAGCTAACTGACACGTGGTTCGACGAAGCCAACGAAGAAAAGATGGCGCCGGTATTGGGTTCGATCCGTCGGAGGAGCCACTCGGGCCTGAACGCGGGTCGCAGCCATCTCGAACGATCCTGACCACGGGACCCAAAGGAGCCCTTCCCAGCCTATAGCTAGATTGAAGGACGCGGAATCCCTCGATCGCGCCAACCACTACCCAGCCTACTGGACTCCAGAACGAAAAGCGGGCGCGGCTCAAGCAACTGGCGAGGAAACAGGATGGGCGCGCCTCGGCATGACAGACCTTGACTGCCTGATCTGCTTTGGCACCGGCGCCGTCTCCCAGTGCGCGCGCAATGGAAGCGTTCCGCGGGTCAATGCTGCCCTACTGGAACATAGGAAGCGCTCGATCCGGCGCCGTCGACAGACCCGTGCAACCTGTCCGAGCGTCGCACTGCAGGGCATGAAGCACCTTAGGCTTCTGCGATCTCGGCTTCCCCGAATTCCGCAGCGTGTCGATCGCAGAGCTGGAATCGGTGCGCGGCCCTTTCGGGCTTGGTATCCAGCGCGATATCCACTGGACGGCTGCCAAGAAGCTATCCGCTTACGCCGACGACGCGCGTAGGCTCGGCCGCATCAGCGTGTAGCTGACGCCGAAAAAGCCCGGAGCGCAACACTCCGGGCTTTCTGTGGTCGTCCAAATGACATCGCGATGCCGGGCAGGGGCCTGGCATCGTCTTTAGGAGAAAAGTTCAAGACTCTTGAAACGCCCTGCGTCGGCGCAATGCCGCCGCTAGAAAAGAAGCATGGATTGCTTAGGCGAGGTTCCGAACGGAACCGGGGCAATCCTGAGGAGCTTCGAAGCGTACCCTTTCCATCATGCTTACCGCTTATCAGACGGCTTTGGCTTCCTTCGCTCATGGGCAATGACGCCAACGCAGCAGAGAGAGGAGAATCGAAATGAATCGTCATCTTAAGAAGTACACCGCCGCTGGGATCTTCGTGCTGAGCATGACCAGCTTTCTGCCCGCTGCGCACGCGGCGGACTGGTGGAGCAGGAATGTCGCTCCCGTCGGCAGGGGGATCAACAAAACGTTCAACTCCATTGTGAAGAACCCGGGGGAGATCCTCCCCGTCTGCTGGGGCTCGCCGCAGAAGTGCCGCAGCGAGAACATGCCTGGAGACGCTAAGACCTCGCCGGTTGCGGACTCGGACAGCGCGACCTCGATCTGCGTGCAGCCCGACGGGCAGGGCGGCGCAATTGCCTGGTTCTACCCCTTCCGGCCCGCGCAGTATCAGCAGAACGGCACCGTAACGGTTACCAATCTACGGCAGTGCGAAGAGCGCACGATCTCTGGTCCCGTCCTGCCTGATAACAAGCTCACCATTGCTCCGACGGGCTGGACGGAGACCGTTTTCGCCAACGGAACGAAATTCTGGATGATGCGCGGGCGCATCCTCTGACCAGCCATTGCGCCTGGCTCGCGCACATCGCGAGCCAGGCGAAGGCTGTCCTTTCCCTCGAAATTATCAGGAGAACACAATGCGCTATTTCATTCTCACCGTCGGCTTCATCGTTGGGCTCCCCGTTATCTCGGCCGAGGCTCAGAACCACACCGACAATCCCCCGGCTCATGGGCAGTACATTTCGCCCTGCCAGGATGGCAATAGCTGCAACACGATGAATGTTGGCTCGCTTGGCGGTAAGCCGGGGCCGAACCCGGTGCCGGGCGGCTACCCCGGCGTCCCGTCCACCGTTGCGCCACCCCCGCCTCCATCACAGAAGTAGGCGTCGGCCTCGTCGATGCCTGAGCGGAAATTGCCCCTCCAACGGCCTCATCTCCTCGATCATAAAAGGTGGTCGAGGAGACCAGTTTGAGGCAATGCTATCAACGGATGGCTCTGGGGCAATTTCCCGGCCATACCAAGCTTTGCGCTGCAATTTAACAAGAGCCGGAGTCGGTGCGCGGCCCTTTCGGGCTTGGCATCGAGCGCTACATCCACTGGACGGCTACCAAGAAGCTATCCGTTTGGGCCGACGACGCCCGTAGGCTCGGCCGCATCAATGTGTAGCCGATGGCGCAGATCTGGGTTGCTAGGCATCGCCCTAGGAGCCGGCTACTCTGCCATTGTGCCACAGCGCACCGTCCAGGACGGTGCGCTTTTCTTTTTCACCGATGCAGACGGTCGTGGCAGGCGTCGTCGAGACGGAGAGACCCGGCCCCAGTCAATTGAAATATTTTATCCATCCATACTTGTCGTCGTCTTTGAAATGCGATCTCATGATTGGGGTTGTTGGGATGGCTTACAATGAAGCAACTATTGGCGGCTTTGGTGTTTTTCGTCGTGGCCGGACCAAGCTTTGCCGGAGACGTCGGAATTGACCCCCAGATAGAATTTGGGGCAGGCCTCAAAGGCGCCTTCGACGGTGGTGCACTTACAAAACTCAATGTCGCCCCACACTCAATCGCGACATGGTCTAATCCTTCATGGTCAGATGCTGTTCATAACCAACCGGGTGAGGGGCTCAGTTTCGGCTTCGACACGTTTGACCTTAAACCCAAAGTCACGAAATTCCACCTGGGTTTCGACACTCCAGATCATTGCCCAACGTGCATCATCTTCCCTCTCGATCCTCTTCCCAAAGACGCTCCGATCAAGCTTCCTCCCGACACACTTGCTCACCTTCAACCAGGTGTGAATGCACAGAGCGTCTTCCGAGAAGCCGCTGCGTGGGGCGGAGACGACAGCGAGGTGTTGGGGTGCAATATAGGGACCAGTTCGTTCCTGAAGACGCTCAGCCACAAGCGCCCGGAATTCTCCTGGCGCCAGTTCCCGGAAGTGGTGAAGCTTTCGATCACCCGGCCCGGGACTTTGGGCGTCGAGGGATGCACGGGGACAACCGTCGGCGCCAACTGGGTACTGACCGCCGCGCACTGCATCACGGGAAAAAGCTCGGCCGCGCTTGCCAACAACGACGCTGACCAACCGGAGGAGCAGGATTTTGTGTTCTCGCCACCGACGAACGATCAGGCGCTTCAGATCAACGCCATGAATTCAGCACTCGTAGATGTCGACAAGGTCCGATATGGCGATAAGGCCATCGTCAATAAACTTTATGATGCCGAACGGCGTTGGTGCGCGGATATGAAATCGAATCAGCACGCTAACAAATCCGCGTCCAGCGCGAATCCCCCCGCATCCGCGACTTTCTGACTCAGTAAGACTAGGCGCCCGCCGCCACGTGCGGGCGACACCGGCATCAACCGGCGGGCAGATGCGCCGAGGGCAACAAGCGCGCCTGACGCAACGCCGCCAGATCAGCCGAGCCGGTGCAGAAGCAGGCGACGGCCAACTGGCGGATGACGATCTCGAAATGGGCGACAACCGCCTCGGTGGACACCGTCGCCGCGCGCAGCACGCCGGCCGCCTGCCCGGCGATGTCCGCGCCCAGGCGGATGGCCTTGGCCACGTCGACGCCGTCGCGGATCCCGCCCGACGCGATCAGCTTCACCGTTGGCAGCGCCCGACGTACCGCCTGCACGCTGGCCGGGGTCGGAATCCCCCAATCGGCGAACGCCATCGCCACTGCACGGTCGGCGGCATCGCGGGCGCGCTCGCCCTCCACCGCGGCCCAACTGGTGCCGCCGGCGCCGGCGACATCGATCACCGCCACGCCCGCCTCGACGAGCGCACAGGCCACCGAGGCGGACAGGCCCGACCCAACTTCCTTGGCTACGATCGGCACGCCCACGCTGCGCGCGGCGCGAGCGATCTGCGCCAGGACGCCGCGCCAGTCGCGGTCGCCCTCCGGCTGTACCGCTTCCTGCAGCGGATTGAGATGGACGATGAGTCCATCGGCCTCCAGCGCATCCACCGCCCGGCGCGCCAGGTCCAGGCCGTCGGCCTCGCGCAGTTGCGCGGCGCCGATATTGGCCAGCAAGGGAATGTCTGGGGCCAGGCGGCGCAGCGCGCGCGTCAGCCCCTGGGAGTTGCGGGATTGCAGGCTCACGCGCTGCGAACCGACGCACATGGCGATCCCCAAGGCTTGCGCTGCCTCGCTCAGATGCCGGTTGATGGCCTCGGCGCGTGGCATGCCGCCGGTCATGGAGCTGATCAGCAGCGGTGCGCGCATGGTCTTGTCCAGCAGCGAGGCGCGCAGGTCGATCTGCGTCAGGTCCAACTCGGGCAATGCGCAGTGTTCGAAACGGATGTACTCCCAGCCGGCGGCGACCGTGGCCGGCGCCGTTCGCCGATCCAGCACGATGTCCAGATGGCCGTCCTTGCGCCGGCTCAGGGCGGTGTCGCTCATGCTCGCTCCATCCGTCGCATCGGGCGACGGCGTTGCGTCGGATCGGACCGACGGCAGCGCGCGCACGCCGCCGCCTCCCGCGCGTTCAGGCCGGCGCACGCTGGCCTCCCCCCGCAGCGTCGCTGCGGTAGCGGCTGGTCGAGGTCTGGTAGTACTGCGCGCGGATGGCCGCCATGGCCTCGATCAACGGTCCCCACGGCGCGGGAAAGCGTTCTTCCGCCATCACCCGGTGCAGCATGCGCGTATGGCCGGCCAGCTCGTCGTTGAGGAACTCCACCACAGGCATAGCCGGATAGCGCTGCAGCAGCAGGATCGCCGCGTTGTCGGCCTCGCCGGCCGACCTGTCCTTGTCGCGTCCATGCAGATCGTTCTGCAGGCGCCCTATCGCGGAGATGAGCCGCAGGGCCCGGCGAAACGCCGGACGCGCGCGCAAGGTCGACATGTCCAGCCCCCACAGCAACGACAGGCAACAGAACACGTTCGCGTAGGCGATCGAATCGATGCCGTTGTGCAGGTACTCGGCGTAGG
Organism: Mesorhizobium sp. AR02; assembly: GCF_024746835.1. NCBI lineage: Bacteria > Pseudomonadati > Pseudomonadota > Alphaproteobacteria > Hyphomicrobiales > Phyllobacteriaceae > Mesorhizobium > Mesorhizobium sp. AR02. The sequence goes on from NZ_CP080530.1 coordinate 470,797, forward strand.
ACCAGCGTTCCGTCCCTGCCGCCTGCGCGTGTCCGGCGCGCAGCGCCGCGCAGTAGCAACGGGTATCGTCGAGAAGCTGAGCATAGTCGCGACGATCGTAGGCGAGCGCGGCCAGCGAAGCGCGCAGCACAGCGCAGCCCTCGAATCCGGGTAGCGCGCACGGCACGCCCTGCCCCAGCGCCTGCTCCACGGCGGCGAGCTGCTCCGGCGCGATCAGGCCAACGTCGTTGCAATCGTCGAGCCAGAACAGCAGCGCCAGTTCGCGATAGAACGCCACGATCAGCGTTTCGTCCTGCGGATCGCGGCCGGTGCGGGCGCTGGTGTCGCGCAGGCTCGGGTGGATGCGCTGCAGGATGTACTGGCCGCCCCTGACCGCTTCCACGGCATGCTCGTCGCCGAACCCGGTCAGGGAACGCCCCCACTCCAGCACCTGCTGCAGCGCGCGTTCGGTCTGGATCATGGCGCCGCTCCTGCTCCCTCGGCCAGGACGCGCCGCCCCCAACGAAGCGCCAGCCACAACCCGGCGAGTTCGGCCACGCGCACGACCCGGGTGGGGCAATACAGTTCCTTGCCGATCCACAGCGGCGTCTGCGGCAATGCATGCGCCGCATGGCGGGCGAGCATCCACTCCAGCGCACGCGCCACCGCCTGCGCGATGCGCCGGCGCCCTGTCGGCTCTTCGCTCCCGTCCATCACGTGCAACGCGAACAGCGCATAGGCGGTTTCCTCGAATGTGGACGCGCGACCGGCGCCCCAGCCGCCGTCGTCGCGCTGCGCCTGCAGCAGCGCCGCCAGCGCGCGCTCGTCGCGCCACTGGGGCTTGCCTTGCGCCAGCGCAGCGACCGCATGCGCGGTTGGATACAGCCACGAAACGTGCCATTTTTCGTTGTCCCATAGACCGTGCGGGTTGCGATTGGCCTCGACGTAGGCGCTGGTGCCGGCGGCGGGCTTTCCCAACAGTCGCAACGCATGCAGGGCATGGATGTTGGTCGACACCGAGGCATTGCGCTCGCCGGGGAAGGTGACGAACAGCTCGCCGATTTCGAAATGGCGCAACGCATCGACCGCCGGGTCGCCGCCTGCAAGGCGCAGGATGCACAACGCAACGGCGGTGTCGTCCGCATCGGCCGCGAAGTGCAAGGCCGGGCCCAGACCGCGCACGCCCAGGCGGGCGTCGAGCTGCGCGACGATCACGCGCACCGCCTCGGCGAGCGCGGGATGCGCGAACAGCCCGGCCAGATGCAGGGTGTACAGCGACCAGCATGGCTCGAACACATTGATCGGCCAGACGTTGGGAACGACACCTTCGATGCCGCTGCGCGTCGCCCGCGATGCCGCCTGCAGATACGCGTCGGCGCGCCCGACCTGTGGCGTGCTCGTCACGGCGTGCGCACGCCACGCGGCGGTGGCCGCCGGACTGATGCCGATGCTGCCGTCGTCATCCGGGCATGCGGTGGTCGGCGACGTCCCCCAGGCTTCCCAGGAGTGCAGCAACGGATGGCCGCTCGGCAACGTCGCCACCGCCCCCAGCTTGACCAGGCACGCTTGCCGCAACGGCAATAGCGCCGGGTGGCGCGGAAACGCCACGCCGCCCAGCAAGGATGCGGCCTCGCCGCACAACTGCGGCAGGATCAGCTCCGCGCCGATCGGCGCGTCTTCCGGCACCGCATGCGCGTAGGGATCGGGCTGGCGCTCGAGGAACCGGGTTGCAGCCTGGACTGCGTCGGCAGCGCCGGGAAGAGTATCGGCATGCTGCAATGCCAGCAACGCCGCCCACGTGGGCGCATGGCGGAACAGCGGGAAGTCCGCGCTTCCCCATCCGCCATCGGCCTGTTGCTGCGCGATGAGCCACGCGTATGCGTCCTGCCGACCGGTGACGTTGCCGTGGAACTGCAGAGCTCGCGCCGTGTCGTAGACGGACGGACCGACGCTGCCGCCGTCGCTCATCTCGCTCAGCAGGTAGCGCAATTCGGAAAGGATCTGTTCGGACAGCGCGTTCACGCGGGATGTTGCTTCTGCAGACGGTTGACGAGAACCAGGATCGGGCAGACGCCGCGCACGTCGCCGCAGGCCTGTCGCGGCCCGGCGCATGGGCAGCGCCGGACGGCCGCCCTGCTCCGGCGCGGCGACGCGCCCCGATGCTGGCGCCGATCCGCCGCATAGGCTTGTGCGTAGCGCGCCGCGTGCGCCGCGGCCGTGCTGGGCAACCGCTGCGATCGGCGCTGCGGACTCGGACACAGTGCAGCATACACCGCTGCCGCCGGCCGATCGCAGCGGCACAGGGGCGACTCCATGCGGACGGGCGCTCTCATGCGCATGGCGCGTGCTTGAACAGATACGCGTTGGCCCGCTGCAGCATCTGCGCCAACCGTTCCGCACGCGGCCCAAGCGGGGCGATGGCCTCCCCGGCGTCGCGCAACAGATCCAGCGCGAACTGGCGCGCTGCCTGCAGCCCCATGATCGACGCGCAGGTCGGCTTCTGCGCCGCCGCGTCCTTGCCGGGGGTCTTGCCCAGCGCCGCGGTATCCGCTGTCGCGTCGAGAATGTCGTCGACCACCTGCAACGCCAGGCCGAAACAGGCGCTGTAGCGATCGAGCGCACAGTACAGCGCAGCGTGCGCGGCATCCTCCGCGATGGCGCATAGCGCGCCCATGCGAACGGACGCGCGCACTAGCGCTCCACTCTTCATCCGGTGCATCGCCACGATCCTGTCCAGCTCGACGTGCTTTCCGACCAGCGACAGATCCATGGCCTGCCCGCCTGCGGCACCCTCGGCGGACACCGCCTGCGCCAGTTCGCGCACGAGCGCGATACGGTTGTCGCCCGGCGCATCCAGGCTCGCCAGGGTCAGGAAGGCGTGCGCCTGCAGCGCATCGCCGACCAGGATCGCAGTGGCTTCGCCGAACTTGACGTGCACGGTCGGAAGGCCGCGGCGAAGCACGTCGTCGTCCATCGCGGGCAGGTCGTCGTGGACCAGGGTACAGGCGTGAATCATCTCGATGGCGGCGCCGACGTCGTCGAGCATGTGCGCCGGCGTGTCGGCCAGTGCGCCGGCAGCCAGACAGAGCAAGGCGCGGGTGCGCTTCCCACCATGCAAGGTGGCGTAGCGCATCGCGGCCATCAGCTCGGTCTCACCGTCGTCTTCGGCGCAGAGAAGACGCGCCAGCGCCTGTTCGACCCGCTTTGCGCCGTCCTGCATCCAGATCTCCGGCACCAGCCTGCCGGATGCGCCGCGCGCCTGCGCGCTCAATCCGCCGAGCGCGGAAACGCCAGTTCGGTCGTCGTGTAGCGTGGAACCGGTCTGCATGTTGTTCATGCCCTTGTACCCGACAGGAGACGGCCACGGCGAGCGGCGAGCCGCCGCGGTGTTGCCGGCGTCGCACCGAGCCCGCGCGCCGAGTGCAGCAATGCCGCGCGTCGCCGGCGCCGCTGCCTCGCCACACGGGGCATGCGATGCCAGCTCATGAGAATCCGATGCGGATTTTCATGGACGGCTGTGCGGTCGGGTAATAGCGCCGGCCTTTTTCGGCGCCGCTCAGCAACCGCGGCCGCACCCCGGCCTTGTGCATGGTCAGCGCCAAGGCGATGCAGAACTGCACTAGTTCCAGCCATACCAGGTGGTAACCGATGCAGACGTGTGGGCCGCTACCGAACTGCAGCATGTCCACGGGCCGGATCGGCTCCGTGCGTTGCAGCCACCGCGCCAGGCGGAACTGATCAGGCGCCTCGTGCAGCAGCGCCGAGGTCGAGAAATGCAGCAGCGGGATGCACAGATGGGTGCCCGCGGGAATGCGCCTTTGGCCGAGTTGCAATTCCTGCAGCGCGCGACGCGGCAGGAGCGTGACCGCCGGATGCAGGCGCAGCGTTTCTCGGAACAGCGCCTCGGCGACCGGACACTGCGCCAGGTCCGCGTGCCGGGTCGGCACGGCGCCCACGCGTTGCGCCTCTTCGACCAGGGCGTCCCACAGCACAGGCTGCCGCGCCAGCTCGATCACCATCCAGGCCATCGTCGAGGCGGTGGTCTCGTGACCGCCAAGCAGCAGCAAGCGGATATTGGCGACCAGGACGTCATCGGAGAGCGCATCGTCGCTGCGATCGAAGGCGCTCACCATATCGTTGATCAACCCGGTGCGCGCGGCATGCGCGCGCGCGTCGCGGACGAACTGGCGCAACTGCGCGTCGATCCAGTCGCGGGCGGCGCGGCCGCGCCGCAAGGGCAGTCCGGGCAGGTCGATCGGGGGCGCGACGACCAACTGCAGCAGTTGCCGGTACTTGCGATGCCATCCCGGCAGGTCCTGCGCGGGGATTCCCATGAGGCTGAAGATGAGCTTGAGCATCAGGTCGCCGGTTTCGCGCAGGATGGTTACGTCGCCGCGGTCGCGCCACGCCTGCACCCGCGCCCGGATGACGGGCGCGAACAGGTCGCCGATGCCGGCCTGGGTCAGCCCCTTGGGCAGGAACGCCGCCTTGATCGCATCGCGCGCCTGCCGGTGCGCGCCGCCGTCCTGGGCGACCAACGTTCCGCCGAGCAATTCGGGCGCGATCTCTTCGATCAGCGCGGAGGACACATCCTTGTGCCGGAGCAGTGCGAACGCAGCCGGATCCACGCAGGTCATCAGGTGTCCGGCAGGGCCGAAATCCAGCCAGAAGTGGCTGCCCAGCGTCCGTTCCGCGCGCCGCAGCAGGCGCGGCAGGTCGCCGACGATGGCGGGAAGATGCCCAACCAGGGGGAAAGCGCCGGGCACGACCGGGATGTCGTACCGCAGCCGGTGGCGACGGTTCAGCGGGTTAAGCAGCATGTCCATCCAGCTCCATCAGCAGCGCGGCGCCGCGGCCGCTTCGGCGGTGTCGCCGGCAGGCCGCGCGGCGCGGCTGTTGCCACCGTCGGCGTACGTCGGCACATGCGCCAGCATGCCGCCGTCGATGCACACGACCTGGCCGGTGATGAACGCGGCATCGTCGGAGAGCAGGAACGCCACCAGCGCGGCCACGTCCTCGGGGTTGCCGACGCGCGGCAGGAGCTGGTGCCGGCGCAGATGCCGTTGCATGCACTCGTCCAGCTTGGCGAGGAGACGCTCGGTCATGATGAGACCCGGCGCAACCGCGTTGCAGCGGATCTGCGCATGACCGTACTGGGTGGCGAGCGAGGCCGACAGCATGTTCATCGCCGCCTTCGACGCGGCGTAGGACGTCTGCGCGGTGTCACCGCTGAGCCCCTGGCACGACGACATGTTGACGATCGCGCCACCGCCGCGGGCGATCATTCGTGGGATTGCCTGCCGGCAGCAGAGCAGCGTGCCGCGCAGATTGGTCGCCATGGTCTGATCCCAGACCGCCAGGTCCAGGTCGAGGATCGCGCGGGGTCAGATGCATGGCGCTCGCGTTGTTCACCAGCAGGTCGACCGCACCGAAGTGCCGCTCCGCCGTCTCGAACAGCGCTGCCACCGCCGGCGCATCGGCGATGTCCATGGCCAGGGCCAGCGCGTGCCTCGCTTCGGCCGCGATCTGCGCGGTGCAGGCGATGGCCGCCGAGCCATCAATGTCGGCCACCACCACTCTGCCGCCCGCGCGCGCGATGGCGAGGGCGCATGCTCTGCCGATGCCGGCGCCGGTCACCACGGCCACCTTGCCTTCAAACCGTCCCATCGTGTCCTCCTGGATTGCGTTGGTCTTTCGCGGCATGCCGCTCGGCCTCCGCCGGAGAAGGCGTAGGGTCGGCGCTGGCGCGCTCGTCATCGCCAGCGCCGCTTTCGACGACCCGAATGGCGGCGACCGGGCACTGGCTGGCCGCGAGCCGCACGGCGGCGTGCAACGCCTGCGGCACCGTCGCCACGCATACTTCGGCCACGCCGTCCGGTTCGCGCTGGCGAAAGGTGCCCGGCAGCGTCAGCACGCACTGCCCGGTGGTTCCGCACAGATCCTGGTCGACCACGACGCGCATCTCAGGCCCTCCCATGCGCATGCAGCCGCACCGGCAGCGCGCGGAACGTCCTAAGGAACGCGGAGGGCTCCCGGGTCGGCTGCTCGGCCAATGCCAGCGTGGGGAAGCGCGCCTGGATCCGCGGCAGGCTCTCGGCCAACTGCATCCGGGCCAGTTGCGCACCGGGGCAGAAGTGGATGCCGTGGCCGAAAGTCAGCATGATCTTCCCGTCGGTCGACATGCCAGGATTGGTGCCGTAGAACCGCGCGGGATCGAAGCGGTCGGGATCGGCGAAGGCGTCCGGGTCGCGATTGCCGGCCGCGATCAGCAACCGCACGTCCGCGTTCTTCGGGATCACCACGCCGCCCAGTTCGATGTCGCGCTGGGCGATACGCGGAGTGGCGCTGAACAGGACGGGCGCGTCGCGGCGCAGGACTTCTTCGACGAATGCCTTCACCCCCACGGAGTCTCCCTGCAGCCAGTGCCGCTGTTCGGGATACGCCAGCATCGCCAGGACCGCATGGTCGATGGTCGCAGCAGTGGTGGCGAAGCCGCCCAGCAGCATGCCCCACAGCATGCTGATCAACTCCGCATCCGACAGCGTGTCGGCATCGTCGTCGTGTGCGCCGACCAGCATCGACACGATGTCGTGGCGGGGATCGGTGCGCTTGCGCTGTATGAGGTCGCCGAAGTAGGCCAGCACCCTGGCGCTGGCCGCGTCCGCCGTGGCGAGCTGGGGATCGCTGGCGTGCGGGCCTAGGCCTTCCACAATGGCGCCGATGCCGGCGGCGAGCCCGAACATGTCGTCCTGGGGCAGGCCGAACAGTTCGGCGAAGCCCAGCATGGGCAAGGCCAGCGCGAATTCCCGATGCAGGTCCACCGCCTCCCCGCGCTCCAGCGCGGGTGCCATGCCGTCCAGGCGCGCTGCGACGATGCGCGCGGTGCTCGGCCGCAGGTTGTCGATCTGGCGCATGGTGAAATCGCGCGAGATCAACCGGCGCAGACGCGTATGCGTCGGTGGGTCCTTCATCGCTAGCGTGGACGCCATCAGATTGACCGACAGGCTGGTCGCCGCACGCGGGAAATAGCGCGCCAGTTCGCCCGGCGCCGGTCCCCGAAACGCATCGCCCGTGGCCTTGAGCGCCCAGTAGATGTCGGCGTGGCTGCTCAACAGAAAGAGGCCCGACGCCGCGCCATGCACCGGATCGTGCTCGCGCAACCACCGCATGAACGGATACGGGTCGTGGATGCACGCTGGCGACGCCAGTTCGGCGAAGGCGTCCCGGCATGCTGCCGTGGTTTCTTGCATGTCCATCTTGGTTACCTTGTTGGCTGGCTGATCTGACCGGCGCGCGCCAGGCGCGCCGGCAAATTGCGGAGAAGATCGTGATTCCGGCGGCGTCCGCGCATCACCAGAGCACCGGGAACTCCTCGAACCCGCCAGTGATGATCTCCTTGCGCAACTTCAGTTCTTCGGGCGCCACGGCCAGGCGCAGCGCGGGAAAGCGCTGGAAGATCGAACCGAACACCACCTTGAGTTCCAGCCTGGCCAGCGCCGCGCCGGTGCAGGTGTGCGGCCCGGAGGAGAACGCCAGGTGCGGCTTTTCGTCGCGTCCGATGTCGAAGATTTCCGGGTCGTCGAAATGGCGCGGATCGAACGACGTCGCCGGCAGGCCGACCAGCACCTTGCTCTCCGCGGGAATATGCACGGCCGCGATGGTCACGTCGGTCCTCGGATAGCGCATGATGCCGTCCCAGCCCGCGCCCGGCGGGTACATGCGCAGGATTTCCTCCACCGCCTTGTCCGCCAGGGATGGATCGCCGACCAGGCGTTCGCGCTGTTGCGGATGGCGGAACATGGCCAGCAGGCCGAATTCGATCTGCGCGGCGGTGCTCTCGTGCCCCGCCACCAGCATGCCCGCCGCCAGGCCGATCGCCTCTTCCTCGGTCGCCTTGCCCTGGTCGACCGCCGCGAGCAGATCCGTCAGCAGGTTGTCGCCCGGATCCTGGCGCTTGTCCCGCATCTTGCCGCGAATGTAGGCGCGCAGTTCTTCCCAGGCCAGGCGCGACGCGCTGCGCGGGCCGCTTTCATGCTGGTGCGTCATCACCTCGTCGGACAGCCCGGCGAAAAAGGCGTGATCCTCGTAGAGTACGCCCATCAGCGCGCTGATGACCATGGCCGGAAGCGGAAAGGATAGGTGGCGCCGCAGGTCGGCGGGCTGGGGCTGGGCCGCCAGCGTCTTGAACAACTGCGCGGCGATCGCCTCGACCTGCTGCGCGAGCAGCTTCACCCTGCGGTTGCTGAAGGCCGGCGCCACGATCGTGCGTAACCGGGCATGCTCGCCCCCCTCGTGCGAGACCAGCCACCCCGGCGAACCGAGCATCACCGAATCCGGGGTGAAAGCCGCCGGCGGCATTCCCGCGGGCCGGAACGCCGCGTCGGACAGCACCGCCTTGGCCTCGTCGTAGCCTGTCACCCACCAGCCTTCGTGCCCGGACGGGAAGCGCACGCGGTGGATCGGACCGTTGGCGCGTAGCGCCAACATCTCGGGCGAGGGCTCGATGTGATCGACGCGCCACATCGGCAGCGTCGGCAAGGGTTGTTCGGAAATGGCGGCACTTCACTCTCTAAGCGATGGAAGGACTGCAAGCCTGGGGCTAACTATAGCCATGATGGCAGCCTCCATCCTAAAGCTTGCCACTCTCGCGTGACGTCGAATTGGCGGCAGTATGGCCGCCCGCTCGGAAAACGGGGGTTAACTTTTTGTTAAGTTATTGCTGCAGTTTTGTAACGTGACGGTCGCTGCTCTCCCGTTCGGATTACAATATCAACGGCCAGTTCGTCATTCGATGCGGCGGCGAACGGTTTCTCCCCCGCTCAGCGTTGGTGCATGGATCCTTTGTCAACGGTTTGGCGATAGGCAGGCAGGATCGAAATCAGCTTGATGCGAGTGCCATGCCGTACAAACACAACGCAGATCGTCGTCATCACGTCGGAAAGATGAAATTCAGGGTGACGAATTGGCGTGACTACGAAGCAGGTCTGCGCCGGCGTGGTAGCCTGACCTTATGGGTAACGCCGGAGGCACTTGCGGGATGGCGCGCTCCGCGACGCAAGACCCGCGGCGGCCAAGCCCGGTATTCCGATCTCGCCATTGAGACAGCGCTGACGCTGGGTTGCGTCTTGGCAATGCGGCTGCGCCAGACCGAGGGATTGCTCCACTCGCTGCTGGATCTCATGGGGCTGAAAGTCCCAGTTCCAGATCATACGACGCTGAGCCGTCGGGCACAGAAGTGGGAGCCATCAGCCCGACGAAACCCGCCGCTGCCGGACGGCCCGCTGCATGTGCTTGTCGATAGCACGGGATTGAAAGTCTACGGCGCCGGGCAATGGCTGGAGCAGAAACATGGCGCCAGATCACGTCGCAACTGGCGCAAGCTGCATCTGGCAGTGGATGCCAAAAGTGGCGCGATCATTGCCCAAAGGCTGACAGATCAGGACACGGATGATCCTTCCCAGGTGGCACCGCTGCTCGATCAGATCGACGGCGAGATCGACCAGTTCACAGCCGACGGAGCCTATGACGGCAAGCCAACCTATCGGTCTATCCTGCAGCACAGCGCAACCGCGAACATCGTCATTCCACCGCGTTCCACGGCGGTGGAAAGCGGTGATACCGGACCGCCTGGTCAAAGGGACAAGCACATTGCCGCAATCGCAAGCGACGGTCGGCTGAAATGGCAGGCAGCCACCGGCTACGGCAAGCGGGCGCTGAGCGAAACAGCCATCGGACGATACAAGGGGCTGATCGGACGGCGCCTGCGAGCACGCTCTCTTCCGGCTCAACAAACCGAGGTTGCCATCGGTTGCATCGTTCTCAACCGCATGCTGGCATGGGCACGCCCGGAGTCTATCCGGCGTCAAGTCACGCAGGCATAACCAACTACATTAAAGATCGAAATGCGTTCGATTTCATATCCGCGCACCAACGCCCGCCGGAAGACTATCGCGGCCTCACGCCTCTGATCTACAGTCACGTCAATCCTTATGGCCGTTTCGATCTCGACTTGAATAGTCGGATCGATTTTGATCGGCTGGCGGCATAATTTTTGGAGAAGCCAATGGTTGAAATTGCTGAATCATGCCTGAATGTTCTCCACCAACATGGGCTGTCGTCGGTGCAGTTCCAGTTTTGTTTCGAGAGAGCAAAGCATGATCTTCTGGCCAATGACATGGCCTGCGACGCCATCGTTGCGGAGGTTATGCAGTCCATGGACGATCATCCGGATGTGGCAACCTTGTTCGGATTGTTGCTGGATGAGGCACGAATGGGCATCGAGAATGACAGCCCATATGGAAAAGCCTTCCTGGAAAATGCGGAGAAGGCGATCAAGGCTCGCATTGCTGCCGGCGCTCGCGAGCCGCTTCACCGTTTGAAAATCGCTGGCTTGTATCGGCGTGCCGGTCTACCCGTGCCGGACATACTGATGCTTGACCCGGTTGGGGAAAGCCCCGCCGAGGAGATCCCGATGCCGGATCTTGATGGCGCGCTTGCCGTTTTAGCGGCGGAAGTTGAAGCTGAAGGCGGCGGCGCGTATGAGTTCTTCAGTGGCCTGGATGAGATGTCGGCAGGAATGCCGGAGGAGTTCAAAGCCGAGTTTGTCCATCATCTGTTGAGCCTCGACAATCCCTTTCTGGAGCGCTGTGCACTCTATTGGCTGGTATCCGGCACATCATTGACGGGAGAGGCCGTGGCCGCCGGCCTACGAGAAAGGCTCATGCGCGGGAAGCTGGAGCCTGAAACTTTATCCTATCTGCCGATCATTCGCGGCTGGCTGTCGGCGAGCGCCGCCCGGGCGGCTATCGATGACATTGGCAAGCTGGCGCTGCGACAAGGTCTCGCCGATGTTTCCAAACAAAACAGGGCAGAGCCGATCGTCAGCGACATCCTGGCGACCACCGCTGACGGGGTCGGAGCGCAAGGCCTAACGATTGTGGGAAAACTGCAAGCCCAGACATTTGTCGCGATGATCCTGTTAAAGACCGGATACGGCATCAAAGATGCCTTTGTCATTCGTTGCCGCTCAAAGCGCGAAGCGGCCAGCATCGTCTCTTATGCCCGCCAGGAATCAAACAGCGTCCGAATAGATCGAATGACTGCCGAGCTGCTGCTGGAGGCGGCTCTGGCGGATGGGATAGAAAACGGCCATCCACCAGCGCCAGGCTTCATTGACGTCATGGAGGCTTGCAGCTTGAGCCAATTGCGGCCCCAGGAAAGGGATCTGCAGGCTTTGCTGGATCACGTCGATCCGCAAAAGGAAATCCAGAATGCGACAGCGGCACAACTGGATCGGATGCTCCGCAACGAGACTGTACTGGATGCGCTCGTCCCGTTCACCGACAGCTGGTTTGAAGACACAGGAGAGACACGCGATATCATTCGGGGATCCCGCTCGGCGCGGACTGTTGAAAAAAGAATCTGGGCCTTTCTCGAAGGCCGACGAGACATCTGGGCAAGGCGATTTCTGCAAACCGCGATCATTGTCAAATCGGCTAAAAAGGAGCGACTGTCAAAAGCACTGGCAGCCGCAGCCTTTGCACTGATACACAAGCATCCCCTACAGGGCATCCCGCTCATGGAAGATATCGTTATGACCACACTGGATGCAGGCGGTGCACCTTTGTAGTGAATATTTTTGGTATACCCATCATGAACATTGTCAATAAACAGGTCGCGTTCGTGGTTTCCTGTTTATTTTGGGTCAAAAACGATATATTGAACAAATTGACACGATGGCACACCCAAATTGAACAGTTAGCATGGTTAGGACATGGCTCGCATCGGATATGCCCGTACATCCACAACAGACCAAAACCTCGCCGCGCAAATCGCCGCGCTCAGGAACGCCGGCTGCGAGGTCATCCGCGAGGAGCAGAAAAGTGGTGCATCGCTCGAAGGTCGTCCGCAACTGATGACCATTCTCGACTTCATCCATGCCGGCGAAACTCTTGTCATCACCCGCATCGACCGGCTGGCCAGATCGTTGCGAGATCTTCAGGTGATAGTCGACCGACTCAAGGCCAAGGGCGCGCATCTGGTGGCCGCCGAGCAGCCCGTCGATACCTCCACAGCCGCCGGCAAGGCGTTCTTCGACATGCTCGGCGTCTTCGCGGAATTCGAAACTAACCTGCGGCGCGAGCGGCAGGCTGAAGGTATCGCCGTCGCCAGGAAACGTGGCATCTACAAAGGTCGCCCACCGAAGATTGACCGCGCAGAAATCCTGCTTCGCCTCCAAAAGGGTCAGGGACCCAGCAAGATCGCCCGCGATCTCGCCATATCACGCGGCACGGTCTATCAGGTACGCAACGGTGCTTCCGAATGAGCAAGGCCAACCGCATCACCCGTTTAACATCCGCCGCCTGCGAGCAGATTCAGGCCCGCATGCTTGAGGCTTGCAGAAAGATCGCCTCAGATCACGGACTGGTCATCGAAAGTACCGGGTGGCGTGGCCTGGAACCTGGCTTCTCATTCGAACCAGCATTCCGCATCAGTATTCCCGCGCCAGACGGCAAGACGCTCAATCTGGATAAGGAGATGTTCGCCCTGCTGGCCGAACAGTACGGCCTGGAGGCTGCTGACTTCGAACGCGAGTTTATCGCTGGTGGCGAGCGTTTCCGGATCACCGGCATTGATCCACGAAGACCTAAATATCCCATCTCCGTCGAGCGTATCCCCGATCGCCGCGGCTTCAAGTTCACCGCCGACAATGTTACCATGTTGCTCAAAGCTCAGGTCGAACCCTGACGTTCACCAATCGTTCTTCAACTTGGCCAAAATCCCAGCTTCGAGCCGACAGGGCCTATATAGGGCTCATTATTTTTTCAAAAAAATCATTTGACGGCATCGTCAGATCGCGGTATGTATGTAATTAATAGCGAATTCCTAATTATTATTTGAAAATCACCGTCAGGCGGACTATATAGTTCCCTGTTACGGTTTTTTGTGTTTTCAAAAATGACCGGTTAACAGCAACCCCTGCCATTCGGCGGGAATATAGGAGTGCGCATGACAAATAAAAAGTGGGAAGAATGCCAAGAAAAACAATTAGATACGTAAATAATTCAGCAAAGAAGGCGGTTAAGAAGCTGCCGGAAAACATTGCAACAGACTTCCTCAACGACCTAAACTTCGTTGCGGCAGGGAAAGACCCAAGGTCACCTTTTAAACATTTGCCCGAATTGGGCGCAGGAGTAATCGAGCTTATCGAGAACGGATCACCGGCTTACAGGGCGGTCTACTGCGCAAAGTTCCTCGACACCGTCTTCGTTCTCCACGCTTTCACAAAGACCACCAACGGGGTCGATAAGAAGGCAATGGACACGGTGAAGGACCGCTACAAGGAAATGATGGCAATCGTCCGAGAAGCGGAAAAGGCCGAAAAAAAGAAAAAATAGACGGGAGCGGAGGCGGTTTACGCCGCCTCCATCTCCACTTCGCAGATCACCTTGTGATCCTCATCTACTGATGGCCGCAGGCGGTATCCCAGCTTAGCCAGGTATCCGATCAGGCGATCTGACGAGAACAGGCTGATTTTCCCGCGCAACAGTTCGCTAACGCGGGGTTGGGCGATATCCAGCGCCTCAGCTATTTGAGCCTGTTTCCAACCTTTGTCTTCGAATATGTCGATCAACGTCATGAGCACGTCGGACCTGAATTGTAGGTCAGCAGCGAGCGTTGAGTCATCTGTGATCGACTCGAAAATGTTGGTGTATTCGAGCTTTTCTTTCATTTTTCTTATCTCTCAGGATATACCGATTTCAGTATAAATAGGTCGAAATGACGGCCTCGTCAAGTCGCTACAGGACTTGTAGGCCGTACCTGTTCAAAACGGTTGATAATCCGAAGAGGAATGGGGCCGCCCAGGGCGGCCGCTTTTGATCCTTAAGACGGGGAAAGAGGGCGCGGCCCCTCTCCCCAGCAAGCCGAAAACCGGCATCCCCCATCCTTCCCTCACTCATGGCGCCGGCCAGGTCCGGCCGCATTCATTCGGTGCAGGACACGCGGATCTGCTGACGCGGATCCGCACGCCCCTTCGGGGTGGGTGGGGCTTTGTCACGTTGTTTGAAATGTGGCCGCGTGAGGCCGATACCGCGCTTTTCAGGCAGACCGTGCACTCACGGCTTCCCACGCGGCCATGGCTTGGCGTCGATGGATTCGAATTTGTGCTGCGGAGCGGTTGGTCTGGGATGGGACGAAGAGATTTCGGACGGCGGAGAAGATCGACACGAAATGCTGCAATGAGCCGACCGACCGGAAACCCTGTCGCGTTCGTTCCCGTTTTCGGAACGGCAGGTGAGGATTCTCCGCCCGGGCGCTTGCCTCGAGCCCGGACCGTGGGATGGCGAGGCCGACAAGGCTTCGGGCGCCAAGATCACCCATTTCGTGGGTTATCTGTGGGACCCGCCGCGCGACAGCTACCGCCGCCCCGACTCTGCGAGCGTTTAGTAGCTTCGCCCTGGGCCAGGTCGTTCTCGTGAACTGGGGCACACCGATTACGGCATTTTGTCGCATGACCATCTCTTCATTTCTGTCGATCCAGGCGAATCCGGTCCTTTCGAAATCGATCCGAAATACGGCGGGGGAGGTCTTTTTCATGGATAATGTCACGGTTGAGACCCCCCTTTTTATTGCTTTTCGACCGGCAAGTTCCTCCGGAAGGGCTTGCGGCGACGTTCGCCGGATTGATCTTGTCGTGCGATGGTGGCCGCGGCGCCGAGCGATGCCGGTTTCGGCTTCTCGGAGCTCCTCGGTAGGCGTTCGAACCGGCGACTGGTCAGAGTGAGCCTTCCGACCGCTTCGTGGCGCTCGTGGCTTGCCTTGTGACGAACCGTTGACATCATCGTGAATGCCAGCATGACCAGCGAGACGTGGCGATGCCATCCGTGCCAAGAACGGGTTATGTTATGGTCAAGGCCCAGTTCTCTCTTTGCAGTGCGAAGGCCTTCCTCGATAATCCCGCAACATTGCTGCACTGCGATCAGTGTTTCGGTCTGGGTTCCCGCTGGAGACCATGTTGAAAAGTAGGAGAGGGCCTGGTTCGCATTGCGTCGGATCAAGAGCCCCGGAGTCCAGAGCCCAGAACGCGTTCTGTCGTATTCCGCCACATCCAAGTCAGAGAACGGACAGTAAGCCCATTGCTGGGATCCAGAGTCCTCCGGGCCCTCTCCTGGGTCGAAATTCCGCCACAAGGAGGGATCGAGGTTCCCTGCGATATCTTCGGCCGCTCCCTCTGCAGGGAGCACGCTATTTCGAGAAGCAAAATGGTGCGCCAGCAACCCCGGTTACGATTTCGCCCTGCAACCTGTGCAAGTGCACAGGTAGCGAGCTGCGTGCATCCATGCACATTGAGGGTCGGCGCTGAACAAGGCCAACAAATAAGGCCAGGTCATCGGCGCAAAATCGGTCTGTTGCCCGGGCGCACGGTATGGTTGCAAGCCCGGAACGTTGTGATAGGGCATTGGATGCGAAGAGGCTTTGAAATGAAGCAGATGCGAGAAGAGGACATTCCGGCGTTCGTGCGTGAGGTGGCCGCGACCGGCTGCGATATCTGTGCCGTCGGTCCGGGGTACTACTCCTTGGGCGATAGTGATGTTCCGCGGGGCAAGCGTAGGGGGCTGTACAAGAAGCTCGCCGAAATCGAGGTGCGCTACGGTAGCCGCGATTACCTGCGTTACGAGATCGCGGCGTACTTGACCTCGATTGGCCGCCATGTCGACGCGCCTCCGGCACAAACGGAAGCATTGCCCAGAGGGCCGGCTTCCACGTCAAATCGCGATCGATAAGGATCACCAGACTTCGACAACGTCACGGCCTACGAAGTGGCGCACATCCCGACCTACGTAGCCCTTGTTCATCACGGGCACTGAATCAGGAGAAGGCCACCGCCCGTTCCGGTGGCCGCTCTCTATGCCGAGGGCACGGAGCCGGCCGGCGCCCGTCTCCGCCGATCCCGGTAACGATCGCTTGTCCAGCGGCTGCTTGCGCACCCGGCACGGAGGCCCGCTCCGGGCCACATTGCTTGTTTCCGCCCCATGACATCGCCGGCCAGGCCGGTCAAGCGGCCCGTGAAGGTGGAAAATCTTCCGCGCCAGTCCGCGAGCGGACCCGAGAAGATCCCCCACCTTCCGCACCACGCCACTTGACAGTCCCGCCCGCCGCCGTGGGGCGGGCTTTCGCCATTCCCCCGGAAAGACCGGGGAGGCTTCGCCCGAAAGGGCTTTCCCTTCGGGAAACACACATTTCAGGACACAGACCATGACCGAACTCGCAAACTTCATCCGCCTCAACGAGGACGGCACCTATCTCGATGGCGTCGTGCGCTGGCGTCTGTGCTAATCGAAATGACGTTCTTCCACAGGTGCAATCTTGCTTCTGTTAAATAAAACCACCTCGTACGAGCTTCCATATTCCGTCTTCACTCCATCCAAGCCGTATCTCTGCGCCAAGGTGGCCCATGCGCCTAGTTCATCAGGGTGCACTTGATCACCCTGCTCGTCCATGACCGCTAATTTGAGGGGCTTTTGCGCCTTGACAACAAAGTACTTGCCAGAACTACCTGCATAGCCGCGTGCCGCGTTTACATCGTTTTCTGAGGTCATCCAAATTGCTTTGCCCGTGTGCCCGCTTTGCCCCGAACCGCCCCACACCCCATCCCTATTAGCGTGGTTGAACTTTGTTCCCGCCGGAAGTTCTTCCATCTTCTTCCTCTCCCAATCAACTGAGGCTGCCTGATGTATGTGGTGAACGGTTTGCCCCTTGTCCTCAGCCGAAACCTGACTACTCGGTACGAGGACGATCACGGTCGCAGCAAGGATCATCCCCTTCCAGAAAGACGGGGGATGCACTCGATGAATCGGGATGGCCGCGGTGGCGGTCTCTTTCGGTGAGGATCTCATGTAAGGATTTCCTTGTGCTCGTTTGTGAATTGTCCGCCATCGCATCCGTTTCGCGATCGTCAAGTCGAACGGAACTTGTATAGCGGCCAGAACTGACAATGCCTGAAAGCATTGCGCAAAGGTCAGCGACTTGCTGTATGTTAGAACGTGCTTTCCTTGATTCGAAAGGTGGGATCCGCGCCAGCTATTCATGGATGCCTAGCGCAATTTGCTGGGCATAGAGGTTTGAAGCGGGCCTGAGATGCACTCCGTGCACCGCCTCGCCGGTGGCGTCGAAGAACTGCAGGCTGCGACGGATGTTGCTGCCATCGCGCTTCTCGACTGCGAAGCCATAAGCCCACGCTTCCGGGAAAATGGGCAGGTCGATGTCGTCGCCGAGCACCATGGCATGTTGGTTGCCGGTGACCACTTTGTCATAGATGCCGATCTTCTCATGCACGGCACTTTCATTGCGGGTCAGCGCCATCACCTCGCCGACCGCTTCGAGGCCGGTCAGCAGATCATTGACGCGGGGCTCGATGCGCACATCGCCAAAACCGCAATGCGCCGCAACCAGTTCCGCTTCCGAAATGCCCAACTGGGCGGCGAGATCGCGCTCGCGTATATTCGGCATGTCCTCCTGCGCCCGCCGGATTTCGGCCGGCGAGCGTTTCACGCGCTGGTCCATGTCGTCCACCTGTCTGTCTTCTGTCTGCACCTAGAAATAGCTGATCCGCATACTTGTTGAGGATCAGCTGCCCTGCCGGGTGATCTTCAGCCGACAGAGCGCGCCGGCAATGCTCGATCCCGATCGCGTACTCGCCAGGAACGGAGTGTTGCTGGAGAGCGTGCGCATCGCTTTGCAACCGGGCGTGCTGCTTGAACGGCGAAACGCAATGACACTGACCGGCAAATGCCGGTCGAATGCGATCCCAAGTCGGTCAATGGGCACCAGGTGGTGGTGAGCGATTGTGGGTGTCAACGCCAATTGGCCGATGGGGCAATCGGATTGCGCGGGCGGTCTGCTTTCCGATAGAAAGCGGATCTGACCCAGATCTGACATGTTGCTTTCCTTCCTTCGTTCCATCCGTCGCGAGGGGACGCCCGCGATACGATGATCGGCCGGCGGTTCTTGCCGCCTCGCCTAAGGGAGCTTCAAACGTCGTGCCAATTGCGTCGAAGCAAGCTCAGAAAACATTTTCTGCATGCTATTCAACGGTTTACGTCAGAGTTGAGCACGAGCTCAGGCCGAGCAGGCCCATGTCGCGGACTCGACAAACCCGACAGTACGTGTCGGCTACCCGACGTCTTCCCAGCAAAGGGCACAAAGATTCATTGTAGCGTTAGAGAGACCCCATTGTTTGGCTCTGTTGCAAACTCTTTGGTCACGGGTTGTCTGGCAATGGCCTTCGATGGGTTTCGGAGGTTTCAGATGTTCAAGGGGCGCCATTTCGATCGATCGTAAGCGCGAATTTCTCCGCACCTTTTTCCATTGAGCGTGTTTTGGCATGAAGTGTCCACTTAACGGAGGTGGACACCAAGTGATTGAGGACGATGAACAGAAACTGCTGGTGAGGCGGATTTTGCGCAACGGCCGCCGGCGGTACGACCCGGCGTCGAAAGAGCGGCTAGTTGCGGCCTGCCTTGAGCCTGGCGTGTCGGTATCGCGACTTGCGCTTGAATATGGGATCAATGCCAACCTTCTTCGGAAATGGATAAAGACGACCAAAGACGCCGGTGCTTTGCCGCCACCTGCACCGTCTGCGTTCATTCCAGTTCAAGTCACCGCTGCGGACCACAGCCTGCCTATGCAGAGCAATTCGGTGGACAGGCCTGCTGCGCGTGGTGAAGAGCGGCTGTCGAAGTCGGAAAGCATGGGCTCATTGCCACTCCCAGCCAAGGTGAGCGCGTCTTTGCCGAACGGCGTGAAGCTGGTGCTGGAATGCGGTGATGTAGACGCGTTGACGGCGATCATTGGAGCTCTGGGCCATGTTCAGACTGGGCGCTGATCTCAACGTCTACCTGCACCGCGAGCCGATCGATTTTAGGGCCGGCATCAACAGCCTTGCGGTCCTGGTTCAGGAGGTGATGGAGCTTGACCCATTTGCGCCTGCGGTCTTTGCATTTTGCAATCGCCGCCGCGACCGGATGAAACTCTTGTTCTTCGACCGGTCCGGCTTCGTGCTGGTTCTGAAGCGGCTGACCGAAGACAGGTTCCGATGGCCACGCCGGGAGACGGCGGTGGTTACGCTGACGACCGAGCAGCTCCATTGGATTCTCGACGGCATCGACATCGATGCAATGGTGCGCCATCCGGTGCGGCAATATCAGGTTGCGGGCTGACGGCTCCCGAATTGTGCGGTTGACGCGTCGGTGCGGTTCAGATTCAAAACTACGATGAATCGACCTGGCGAACCGACTGTTGAGGAGTTGATGGCGCGCATTGCTGTGCTGCAGGCGGAGAACCGTCAGCTCGCAGAACGCGTGGTTAAGCTCGAGGAAGAGTTGGCGCTGGCGCGCTCACATCGTTTTGCGCCCAAGAGCGAAAAGCACGTTGATCGCCTTTTCAATGAAGCCGAACAGGTTGCCGATGAAGACGACGCCGGCAGCGAAGATGGCAATGTGGTCGACCTGCCGGACACCGGCTTTCCGTCCACCGAAAAAAAGCCGGAGGGAAAGAAGCGTGGCCGCAAGGCCCTGCCGGAACACCTGCCGCGCGAGCGCGTCGAGTATGACCTTCCCGAAGATCAGAAGGCCTGTCCTTGCTGTCGTCACCGGATGCACCACATGGGCGAGGCCATTACCGAGCAGCTTCATATCGAGGTGAAGGCGAAGGTCCTGCAGAATGTGCGCTTCAAGTATGCCTGCCGCCATTGCGACCGTACCGGCATCAATACGCCGGTCGTGATCGCGCCGATGCCCGCGCAGCCCTTGCCGGGCAGCATCGCCACGGCCTCGACACTGGCATTTGCTCTTGTTCACAAGTACGTCGACGGCACGCCGCTCTACCGCTTGAGCCAGGCATTCGAGCGAGCCGGCGTGCCCGTCAGCCGCGGCGCTCTGGGGCATTGGGTGATCGGATCGAGCGAGAAGCATCTCTCCCGCATCTATGACGCACTGAAGCTGCGGCTCAGGTCTCAAGCACTCATCCATGGCGACGAGACCACCGTCCAGGTCCTGAAGGAAAAGGACAGGGAGGCCACCAGCACATCATTTATGTGGGCATACCGGAGCGGCGAAGAGAGTAACGAGCCGATCGTGCTGCTCGATTATCAACCGGGTCGCGGCCAGATTTATCCGCAGGCCTTCCTCGGCGATTACCGCGGCATACTGATGAGCGATGGCTATACCGCATGGCGCACGCTGGCAGGGGCCACCCATGTGGGATGCATGGCCCATTCCAGACGTCGCTTCGTCGATGCCCTCAAGGCAAGAAAGAAGGGGGGCGGTCCGCCGGAGCAGGCGCTCAAGTTCTTCGAGCAGCTCTACCGGGTTGAAGGCCAAGTTCGGAACGAAAAGCCGGACAAGGGCGAAACACAAGCCGATTGCATTCGCCGCTTTCGCCAGCAACACAGCGTTCCCATCCTCAATGCTCTCAAGGCATGGCTCGACGACATCGCGCCGAAGGTCTTGCCCGATAGCAAGATCGGCGACGCCGTGTCCTACACTCTGAACCAGTGGGAGTACCTGACGCGATACACAGAAGACGGCAGGATGCCGATCGACAACAACCTCCTCGAACGCGATATCAGAATCTTTGCAACGACCGATTCATACTGCACCTCTCCTCAAACGTCCGGAAACAGGGACTTTTGGTTTTCCATTTTGATGCGACACGGGCCCCTGTGACGCGGAAACTGGGTTACTTGATCCTTTTCCAGGTCCGTGGCTCGTATTTGGTGCGGCGCATCCGGAACAACCTGCTCGGTAGGGAGCACGCCCTCCTTGATCAGTCGACGGACACGATGGGCTGTAACTCCAAGCTTTTTGGCAGCTTCGGTCAGCGTGAGCCATTCGCCATTCTTTTCGGCGGATCGGTAGCCGTGGATTTTATGGACCGTGCGCAGTGCCCCGACACGGCGCGCCGTCCAGGTTTTGCCTTGTCCGGTCTGCATTCCCATCCGGTTGAGAGTGGCGGCAATGTTTGCGTCGGACCAGCGGGTAGCCATAGACCGCATGACGGCAAGGGCGGCCTCCGGAGTACTCTGGCCATGTTCGCCAGCTTTGGGTTTGCGAATACGCAGCTGGGAGTGCTGGCCACCCCTCCAGTGGATCGTCAAAATAACTTCACGTTGCTCTTCATCGACGTCAGCGATGATATCCGACACGAGGGTGCGGAGGAGCTGCTGACGGCAACGCATATCGACGTCAGGCGCGCGCCAGGCAGCCTCCAGGTCGGTGGCAATGCCAGCAAAATCGGGAACTGGGGTGACAAGATCGATTTGTCGCGCTTGGGCCAAACCCGCTTCACAGGCTTCCACGCGCCTGAGCGCTGCCTCCCAGCTCTTCTCAAGTTGGGCAGCGATCAGCCGGTTGTCGGGGTCGCAAGCGGCATAGCGACGCTCAGCGAGAGATGCCTCGTATCGAGCTTGCTGCAAGTCCAGCTCCACCATACGGTGTCGTTCTTCCAGATTATCCCGATGCGCACGATCAGCTTCCATTGCGGCCTCGATCGCCATTGGCGTCACGGCTCTCAATATCTCTTTGCCGATGGCAGGGTCGATGCGAGATGCGCCAAAAGTCATGCATCGCGGCTTGGCCAGCATCTGGTTGATACGTTCGCAGCGGTAATAGGGATGACCCGGAGGCCGGCCCGAATAGACAACGCCCAACCGCCTTCCACATCGGCCGCAGGTGAGCAGGCCCGCAAGCAGCGCACGGCCGCCACGACCCGACTTGATGCCGCCTTTCTGTCCAAAGGCATTGACGGCGATATGGCTCTGGTTCCGCTCAAACTCACTCCAATCGATATAACCTTCATGATGATCCTGGAGCAGCACTTCCCACGTTCCAAAGGGCTTGTTGTGGCCGTAGCTTTTGCGAGCCCTGCCATCGACAATCTCCGTTCGCTTCTCGCTTTTACCATAGACATAGACCCCGGCGTAGAATGGGTTCTTCAGGATCGAAATAACACTTCGATAGCGAACCGGCACCCAGTCGAAGGACACCGTTTTGCGCCCGTCAGAAGGGCGGGGAAAATGGAAATTATCAGCCGTCAGCGAAATCAGCACCTGGCGGGCGCTGCCAAGCTCGCGGAAGCGCGAAAAGATGAGGCGGATCGCCTGCTGTACCCGAAGATCAGGATCAAGCCCCAGACCGTATTCACGATGCCAGATATAGCCGATCGGAACACTGAGGCGCAGTTCCCCCCGCCGCGCTTTGGCGCGAGCCGCGTCAAGCATGCGCGTTCGCAATATGCCGAGCTCAAACTCGCTGATGCTGCCCTTCATACCCAACAACAATCGATCGTTAGGCCGACAAGGATCGTACACCCCGTCGAGATCTATGACGCGCGCTTCAACCAGGCCGCACAGTTCCAGGAGGTGGTGCCAATCCCGGCCGTTACGGGAAAGGCGCGATGCGTCGAGGCAGAGCACTGCGCCAACTTTGCCTGTGCACAGGCCGCTCACCAGTCGCTCGAAACCAGGGCGGTCGACAGCGCCGCTGGCGGTCCGACCAAGGTCATCGTCGATCACCTCGACATCATGGAATCCCCAGCGGCGCGCAACATCCACAAGTTCATATTGTCGCCGCTGGCTTTCCAGGTTGTTCTGGACCTGACCGGGGGTCGACTGTCGAACGTAGACCACAGCTTTGCGCTTCAGCACCGTCGCTGGAAGGAGATCATTGCCCGTCATCGCTCGTCTCCTTCGTCGCGACGCCGGCCGCGGCCATCAGGAGGGTCGCCAGCCCGGCGACAACAACGCTTCGTTCCGGGTCGCTCAGGCCTCGCATCTGCGGCGTATCGAGCGGCATGCTCAGCTGCTGGGTCAGCACCGGTAATGTCGAGGGTGGTGGTGGTAAAGCCTTCATGGCGCGCCTCCTGGATGGCCGTGAGTCCATCCGTCGAAGTCTGCCTGAAACCGCGCTCGGTAAGCAGTCTATGAAGCTCTACAAGTCCAATCACCGCAACGCGCGGTTCGCCCATCTCCATGTTGGCGCAAAACGCCCGATCCAGCATCCACTCTGCGACCTGAATGATCTCACCCGGCCTAATCTCGACCCGAATGATCGAACCGTTAGCCCGATCCTCCCGACCTTCATGCCGGAATCGGCCGCCGTAATATGGATGCCAGCGATAATGAAACTCTACCATCTGCCCGACATGGGCAGAATGACCCTGCGATGACCACCGGCAGAAAATCCTGGCTGTTCAGCGATACCGTGGATGGAGCCAGGGCCAGCGCCGTCATATACAGCCTGATGCTGACCTGCCGCGCCTGTGGCGTCGAGCCCTTGGCCTACTTGCGCTACGTCCTCAGCGAATTGCCGCAGCGCGCCACAGACGCCGACATCACCGACCTGCTGCCCTTCAACTTCGCCAAAACCGCCGCTGCATGATCCGATGCAGCCGTCTGACAGCGACCCCGTCAAACGGGCCGCGTCAACGCGCATGGAAATGAGCGCTTACGAATCGATCCGTCATCCTGCTGCGTATTCCAATGATTGAACTAAGCCGCTAGTCGCGGCAATTGGTGCCCGCTTTGAGAGACGCCTCCTGTCTGAGAGGATTTGGGTGTTGCAAACCCATCCTTCAGACAGGAGATCCAGATGGCTGAGATGAGCCCTCTGCGTCGCCGGATGATCGAGGACATGACAGTCCGCAATCTATCTCCGGCCACGCAGCAATCCTACCTTTATGCAGTCGCAAAGTTTAGCCGCTATTTTGGCCGATCGCCCGATCGGCTAGGCCTTGACGATATCCATGCCTTCCAGGTTCACCTCGTGTCGAAGGGCATTTCCTGGTCGGGATTGAACCAGATCGTCTGTGCACTCCGGTTCCTCTATGGCGTAACGCTCGGCCAGGATACAATCCCGGAGCATATTCCGTATGCGCGCGAGCCTCGCCGGTTGCCGGTTGTTCTTTCCAGCGACGAGGTCGTCGAATTTCTTCAAGCTGTCTCCAGCTTGAAGGCGCGGGTGGCTCTGACAACAGCTTATGCCGCCGGTCTCAGGGTCTCGGAGGTCTGTGGTCTTCGCGCCAACGATATCGACAGCTCAAGGATGGTGATCCACATCACGCGTGGCAAAGGCGGCAAAGCCCGCTACGTCATGCTGTCGCCGGAACTGCTCGGTATCCTGCGCAGCTATTGGCGCTTGGCGCGGCCCAAGGACATTCTGTTTCCTGGGCGCGATCCTGACAAGCCGATCGAGCCGTGGGTGCTGCATTCCGCCTGCCGTTCGGCGGTTACGGCGGCGGGTCTTTCCAAGCACGTCACCGTCCATACGCTGCGGCATTCCTTTGCCACTCACCTGCTCGAGAACGGGACCGATATCCGCATCATCCAGGTCCTGCTCGGCCACGCCCACCTCTCGACAACAGCGCGCTATACGCAGGTCTCCACTGACACGATCCGGTCGACGGCCAGTCCGCTCGATCGATTACGACTGGAGGTGACGCCGCCGGAATCGTAATCGGTTGCGCCCCACCTTCGAAGTCGCCGACATCTTTCGACGACATGGGAGCTCCTACAGGCGTGAGAACGCCGGCCATCTGGGCCGCGGCGAGCGACGCGTCATGGGCGCGATCGAAGCTTGCCGGACACCCAGGCTCGGCGGTCACGTCAATGCCTGCGACGATTGCGGCAGGACCCGCATCTCCTATAATTCCTGCCGCAATCGCCATTGCCCGAAGTGTCAAGGCGCGGCCCGCAAGGAGTGGGTCGATGCACGCGTCGCCGATCTGTTGCCGGTCCCGTACTTTCATGTGGTCTTCACGCTACCACCTGGCATCGCCGAGATCGCCTTTCACAACAAGGCGGTCGTCTATGCATTGCTGATGCGGATCGCAGCCCAGACGCTGCAGGCCGTTGCCGCCGACCCCAAGCGGCTGGGCGCCGAGATCGGCATCGTCGCCGTGCTTCACACCTGGGGCCAGGCCATGACCCATCATCCCCATGTCCATTGCGTCGTGCCCGGCGGCGGTCTCTCGCCCGGCAGGTCAAGATGGGTCGCTTGCCGGCCGGGCTTCTTTCTGCCCGTGCGCGTGCTGTCGCGCCTGTTTCGGCGGCTCTTTCTGACTGCCCTTGCCGACGTCTTCGCTCACGGTGAACTCCGCTTCTCCAACGAACTCAGCCATCTCAACGACGAGGCGTTCACCCGCCATCTCGCGCGTGCTCGCCGCGTCGAATGGGTTGTTTATTCGAAGCCACCGTTCGGCGGCCCTGACCAGGTGCTCGCCTATCTCGGCCGTTACACCCATCGTGTTGCCATCGCCAACAGCCGCATCGTCGAGGTCGATGACGGCCATGTTGCCTTCAGATGGAAGGATTACCGTGGCAATGGTCGGGACCGCGAGAAGATCATGCGCCTTGACCCGCGCGAGTTCATCCGGCGCTTTCTTCTTCACGTGCTTCCCGCCGGCTTCCACCGCATGCGTCACTTCGGCTTTCTCGCCAATAGCCACCGACGGGATCGGATCGGTCTCTGCAGGCAGCTCCTCGACCAGCCATCACCAGCAGGCGGGCAGCAGCAGGCCGGCAAATCACAGCACAGGCAGTCCTACGAATGCCCTGACTGCCGGCGTCCCATGCACAGGACAGGGATCACTGTTGCGCCTGTTTCGCCGCCCCGGCCATCATCTTTCTGGTGCGATACATCATGAACTCCGACAATCCGCACCCCCTCCGATATGCCCGCAAAACCAAGCGCCCCGCCTGCGCGCGACACCGCTTGGCCCTGGTCACACCGAAAGACCGACAGTGTGCATTGAGAGCGCAAAAATCGCCACCGATCGCCCGCCAAGCTGCTCGCGAAGGTCGCCGGATCAAGCCAAAATTCGGTCGTGCCACCGCTGCACGCGACGAATTCGCTATCGCCGTCAAACAGCGTGCCCTACTATCTCCATAACAGCGGCTAACAACCCGCGCCTTACTTCAATCCGGCTTATGTGAGGTCGCTCGAGCTCGCCGCGACGACCGATGCGACCTCACATAACCCTCCAGATTCCGGACAGTGATTCCGAGACGAAACCGGACGGCGTTGTCACGTTGTTTGAAATGTGGCCGCGTGAGGCCGACACCGCGCTTTTCAGGCAGGCCGTGCACTCACGGCTTCCCACGCGGCCATTGCCTGGCGTCGATGGGTTCGAATTTGTGCTGCGGAGCGGTTGGTCTGGGATGGGACGAAGAGATTTCGGACGGCGGAGAAGATCGACACGAAATGCTGCAATGAGCCGACCGACCGGAAACCCTGTCGCGTTCGTTCCCGTTTTCGGAACGGCAGATGAGAATTCTCCGCCCGGTTGTTCAAGCCTTTATGCGAGCGGTGTTCCACGTTCGGCATGAGCTGGCGTTGGGCCGCCCCGTAGGAGCGCAGTTTGTCGGTGATCATACGCTTTGGCGGCAGACCCTGCTTCTTCAGAAGTCGCGTCAGCAGGCGCCTGGCGGCCTTGCTGTTGCGACGCGTCTGGACAATCTCGTCGAGCACATATCCGTCCTGATCAACCGCTCTCCACAACCAGCATTTCTGACCGTTGATGCGCACCACGACTTCATCCAGATGCCAGACATCGTCTTTCGTTGGTGCCTTGCGGCGTATGCGGCGCGCATAATCAGGGCCGTGCTTTCGGCACCATCGGCGGATGGTCTCGTAGGAAACGACGATCCCGCGATCGAGCAGCATTTCCTCGACATCGCGCAGGCTCAGATTGAAGCGGAAGTAGAGCCAGACAGCACGGGCCACGATTTCGATCGGATAGCGGTGGTTCTTGTAGGTCGGTGCACTCACGGTCATGGGCGCGCTGCTACCTCAATTTCCTTACCCCTCAATCAATGTGACAGCACCCTCCAGGCTCACGACGACCAGCAGCAGCACAAGGTCCAACTCAAATGCATCGAGAATCGCTGCTTCCTTGTCGAGCCCTGTTGGGGCCAATCCATAGCCTCGAAGGAATACAGGGGACAGCAGACCGCAGCCGCGGATGCGCGCCAGTTCAAGCAGAGGATCGCCGACGATCGCATTGCCAAGGTCGAGTACGCTGACGATGCGACCGCCTCGTACGGCTAGGTTGGGCGGGCGAAGGTCGAGATGGAGGAGGACCTTGGCCGCTTCGTCCCGCCGACCGATCAGTGTCAACAAGGCGAGGCGCAACGCATCAGGTTTCGGCATATGGATGTAGCGCCCAGCAGCTGCGGCACGCATGAGAATGCGCTCGGTGATCCAATCACTCCAGGAGCCGCTGCGGCGGAACAGAGCCAGCGTTGGATCGGTTGTCTCGATAGCATGAATGCAGCGGGCGATTGTGCCGAGCTGAAAATGCAGGTCCAGCTCTTCCCAGTTGGCGACGGCGTGTTCGACGAATTCCAAAAGCATCCAGGATGGCTCACGCACCAAGTCGGTCGTGCGGTTCCATTCCAGCACAGCCGGGGTTGCTACGCCTCGGAGACGGAGGAGCGCCGCCGCTCGAACCTGCTTCTCAATTTCGACGCCAAAGTCGACGATGCCATCGTAGCGCGTCACAGCAATCTCGCTCTTGGCACTGCGGACGACGGCTAGAGGAGCATTGAATCGTTCGACGAGGTCAACCCAACAGTCAACGCCTTCGCGGTAAGGCGTCAGTTTGACAGGGCATGTCCCGCTAAAGTGCAGGCTGATGCTACGCGACAGTCGTACGAGCCGATCGGAGCTGTCATCGGTGCTCATCTCGTGCTTCCAGATGGAGCGAAGGAAGCAGCGATTGGCGCGTCGCTGCGCCTTTTGTACAGGAGTTCGAAGAGAATCCTGGCCGCGATTTGGGCAGTACGCCCGGTTGAGTCATAACGCGGTGCGACTTCAGAAATGTCGAAGGCGCCGATGGGCAAGTGGCCCAGTTCAAACATAACATCCAGCAGTTCGCTGCCCCATAGCCCCCCCAGCGTGACATTGCCGGTGCCCGGAGCAACACTGCAATCGAGGACGTCGATGTCGACCGACAAGTACACCTCATCACAATCCTGCTTCATACCTGCCAAGACGTCGGCGAGAGCCACGCGAGCGCCCTGCTCTCGAATCCTGCGGGCAGACACGATGTGGTAGCCGTCCGCCTGGAGATTCTCGAATTGCACGCTACGTGTGACCGAGCCTTGTCCCACGAATGCGATGCGCTGCGGCACCATTGCCGGCAGTTCGCTGATCCGTCGCGCGGTCGATCCGTGATAAAGCTTGCCATGGATGGCGCTGACGTCACCGAAATCAAAGTGATGGTCGACATGAATATAGCCGAGGCGAGTAGACATGCGGGCCGCCTGCCAGCCGGCAAATGCCGGAAAGGTAATAGAGTGATCTCCACCCAGAAGGACCAGTAGCTGTCCGGCAGTTGCCAAGTCGCGGGCTTCCGAGGCTATCGCGCGGAAGTTCCTCGTGGGGTCGGTCGGGTAGACGTGGAGATCGCCAACGTCGGCGAGATGAGGAGCACAATAGCGAAAACGTTGGCCAGTGCGGGTGTCGAGCATCTCAGTCTCGCCGAGACTGTCGATATAGCTTGAATACACCAAGCTCGCTTGCCGGATGGCCGTTGGACCGTCAGCGGCGCCGGGTCGCGAGCTTGACGTCGCGTCGAAAGGAATGCCCGCAACGAGGATTGGCACGACTTCGGCCAGCGCATCGAGGCGGACCGACCGGGCGCCAAAGAGCAAGGCCGGCCCCGACCACCCAGGTCGCGGATCGCGACTGAACTCCGAGGAGGAGGTGGTTTCAAGCAACCGGATGAAATCCAGAGTCATGGGATGGCTGCCTCTGTGAACGATGGAGCGACCGGTCCTTCGTCCGCCCCTCCGGCGCTAACCCGCCGACTGATCGTTTCATGCGCAGCCGCTACCTTCTCGAGGAAGAAGCCATAGCTTTCCTCTCGCGTGACGTGCCATGGGATGAACACGGGCGGACCATCCTCGACCCAGTTGCTGAACTCCCAATCGACGATGCGATCTCGCAACCTGTTGAACTGTGCCGTCAACGGGTAAGGTACGAAATTATAGAGATTGAACAACCAGATCTCTCTTCTGGCGTCATGGATGAAAGCCAGTGTCTCCGTATGTGACTCACGGGTTTCTTCCGGCAGGCCGCTGAGGACGTTCAGGACGATACGGAACCCTCGGTCGGTGAGGCGGCGCATGGTCCGCTGTAAGAACTCCAAGGAGCGGTTGGATTTACGATTGGCTCTGAGCACATCCGCAGAGGCTGTCTCAAAACCGAGCTCGACGACCAAGACCCCCAAGGCCTGCATGTTGTCCAGCAGTTGCTCGTCGATAGCTGCCACGTGCGTCTGGACGATGAAGCGATAATTCTTACGTTCCGCGAAGACGTCACGAAGATTGCGGACGGCCGCTTTCGACTGACCGAAGGTCTTGTCGCCGATGTAGATCAAGCGCGTCTCGGGAAACAGACGCTCGAACTGGCCAATTTCGTGCTCTAGTACGGCAGGCGAAACGAGCGTGAGGCTTCGCGACCAAGCATCACCGCAGAAATCGCAGGTGTATAGGCATCCATGGCTTGCATTCAGCCGCAAGAGCGGGACCTTACCCCGATAGGATTCCAGCAGAGTGTAGTCCGGAAACCAATCAGCCTGGTCCCCTTGGCGGATCATGTGCGTGACGACCGGAGCCGTGCTGCGCAGGCATGCGAGCAGACTATGGGGGGTCGCAAGCCCGCGATGAATCACCGTAGCGTCGGCTGGCTCCGAAAGACCGGCCATGTTTCCGCCGAGGATCGTCCTGCGTCCAGCTGCTATGAGGCGTCGTGAAACCTGCAGGGCAATCGCGTAGTTCTGCGCCAATGGTGACAGCAGTACGGCTTGGCCAGGTTCGGTCGATGCGATTATCCGACGCGCGCATGCATCTGCGTCAGCCGGAAACTGGGAGAGGTCGATGAATTGCGCGGTGAGACCGAGGTGTTCGATCATGCCACTCAAGTGCGCAACCCAAAGTGGAAGTTCCCAGAGGCTTCCGGCCGGGATGAAATAACTGCTCATCTCGTGGGCGAAGACGTGACTATAGTCGGCATAGTATGCCGTGATGCCGGGATGAGGCGTCGCGGTCGACGGAAACGGTAGTTGCACGATGTTGCACGTTACGGACATTGATGCGCCTCGCACAGCCAACATCGTCTGATAAGATAGAGGCGCAATTCTTTACGCGTGGATTTGGCACGTCACGATTCTTCCATGATGACACTTCAAATTAGGCACGGATCTGCTCTATGAGACCGTCAGTTCCCTTGTAAAAATGTATCAAGATCCGTGCCAATTTGTCGGTTCGCCTCGAAGAAGACCTTTTTCGCCGGCTTTCAGCTATTTCGTCTGAGGCTAGGCCAGATAATGGGTATGGCGGACGGTGCAAACGCGACAATCAATGTCGGAAAGGGTCGATCGAGGTGCCTATACCTCGACTAGCCGAAGAGCCAGAAGGAGTTGTGAGTGAAGGTTTCGACAAGATGGTTTCAATGCCTACAGTCCGCCACGCCGCTCCCGCTGTTTCGCTAGTGGTTTACGCCTGACATAAGAGTCCGGCTGGGGATTCCCTTTTGTGAGTGCGCATGCGAGTCTGGCGCATGCGCACAGGAATATTCCTCACCGTTTCTTCGATTGATCGTCAGCGTCTGGGCGCGCTGATCAGAGATCGCAATGCGCCGCAGAAGCACGTTTGGCGCGCCGAGATCATTCTGTTGAGCAGCGACGGCGTGGGCACCGTCGAGATCATGCGGCAAACTGGTAAGTCCAAGACCTGCGTGTGGCGCTGGCAGGAGCGCTTCGCCGCGGAAGGCTTCGAGGGACTGTTGCGCGACAAGACGCGCCCCTCGCGCATTGCCCCACTCGGACCTGAAGTCGCCGTCTCTGCCGATTGCGGCGATATGCTGGTCCCTTTGGCCGGCAGGTCTATCGTCGAATGGTTCGACCGCGCTGGCACGAGGCGGAATGACGATTGCGGCGGCAGCGCTATGATCGATGACTGCGTCGTAAGTCGGTTTTCCGTCATAGGCGCCGTCAGCAGTAAACTGTCCGATCGGACCGCCAATCTGGTCGAGTAGTGGCTCAACTTGAGAGACATCGCCAGTGTCCTGATCAGTCAGGGTATGGGCAATGATCTCGCCGCTGTCGGCAGAGACGGCCGGATGAAATGGCAGGTCTCCAACGGTTATGGCAAACGCTCGCTGGTCGAGACCGCCATAGGGCGATACAAGTCCACCATCGGGCGGCGTTTGCGGGCACGGTCGCTTCCAGTTCAGCAGACCGAAGTCGCCATCGGCTGCGCCGTCCTCAACCGCATGCTTGCCTGCGCACGCCCGAAATCCGCCCGCCGCAAGGCGGCCACGGCATAGTCTGCCGCTTCAAAGATCGACATCCGCTCAAGTCCGGACCCATGCACCAACGCCCCACCGAACCGGACTTCTTCCCCTGCAAAGGCCTCCCATGGGGAGAAGGAAGGCGAAATGGGTCCTGGGCTCATCCTTCGCCCCCCAGCGGCGGGCCGACGATCATAATGGCGGGCTCGGGCGAAAGCAGCTTCTTGGCCGCTGCCTTGACTTGGTCGAGCGTCACCTGATCGATGAGGGCAGCGTGGCGCTGGATGTAGTCGATGCCGAGCTTGTCGAGCTGCCATTCGACAAGTGTGGCTGCAATCGAGCTGGAGGAGCCCAGTTTGCGGATGGCATAGGCGCCGATCAGATATTTCTTGGCCGCCTCGAGCTCGGCCTCGGTCGGACCTTCTTCCGCCATCTGCTTCACCACCTTGCGCACCAGGCTGAGCGTCTCGGCGGCGCGGTCCGAGCGCGTCGCCGTGGTGACGACGAGCGTGTTGGAATGCTCGTCATCGTCTAGATGGGAGCTGACGCCATAGGCAAGGCCGCGCTTTTCGCGCACCTCCTCCCACAGGCGCGACGTGAAGGGCGCGCCGCCGAGGATCTCGTTCATCACCTTCGCGGCGTAGAAGTCCGGCGCGTGGCGCTTGACGCCGGGAAAGGCCAGCTGCAGCGAGGTCTCCGGCAGGTCGTAGTCGACCGCCAGCTGCTGGTCGAGTTTGGGATCGACATCGGCGACGGGGGCGAGCGTCTGCTTCTGAGGCAAATCGCCGAACAGCTGGTCGAGCTTTTTACTCACCGTCTTCGCATCGATGTCGCCAACCACCGCCACATGCAGGCCGTCGCGGCCAAAAGTAGCCTTGTGGAAGGCGCTGAGATCGGCCGGTGTTATGGCAGCGAGGCTCTCTTTGGTGCCTTCCTCCGGCCGCGAATAGGGATGCGTACCGTAGATCGCGCGCAGCCATTTGCGCTCGGCGATCGCCTCAGGGTCGCGCTCGTTGGCGATGATGCCGGAAAGAATCTGGGCGCGGGTGCGGTCGATCGGCGCCTGGTCGAAGCGCGGCCTGTTGACCGCGAGTCGAAGCAAATCGAAAGCGGCGTTCTGCTGCTCGGACAGCATGCGCATCGAGCCATAAATGCCGTCGCGCTGCGCGTGGAGGCTCATCTCGGCGCCGGCGTCGTCGAGCTTAACCTGGAAGGCATCGCTGTCGAGATCGCCGGCGCCCTCGTCGAACAGGGCGGTCATCAGATTGGCGAGCCCCTCCTTGGCGGCCGGATCCTGCGTGGTGCCGCCATCGAAGACGAACTGGATGGCGATGATAGGCACCGCATGGTCCTCCACCAGCCAGGCGTTGATGCCGTTTTCAGATCTCAACTCCTGAATGTTCAGGCGTTGATCGCCGGCCAGAAGAGGCAGAGAATGGCGAGGAGAAGGGTCGCCAGCGGCGTGGCGAGGCGCGGGGCCCTCCTTTCTCCATGGGGAGCGCGCCTCTGCAAAGACGCCACAGCGTTGGTTCGTCATCACATCACCTCTCCGTCTTGGGCAAGAGATAGCCCGTGGTCGAATGGTCGGGCACGAGATAGCGGGCGGCGACGGCCTTCACCTGGTCGGCGGTGATCTTGCGGATGCGGTCCGGCCATTCCTCGAGGTCCTGCACCTTGTCGCCCGTGGCAAGCGTGGAGCCATACATCTCGGCCATGTGGGCCGAGTTGTCGCGGGCGAAGATCAGCGAGCGAACATAGCGGTTCTTGGCCTTTTCCAGCTCGTCATCGGTCACACCGTCCTTGACGATGCGAGCGATCTCGGCATAGGCCGCCGCCTCCACATCGGCGAGCTTGGCATCGCCGCGCGGCGAGCCGTAGATGGTGAAGCTGGTGGCATCCAGCATGGTGCCCCCGAAATCAGCGCCGGCCCCGGCGGCAATGCCCTGTTTCACCACCAGCTGCTGGTAGAGCCGGCTGCGGTTGCCGCCGCCGAGGATCTCCGCCAAGAGGTCCAGCGCCTCGGCCTCGCCGGGTTCGGCCGTGTGATAGGACGGCACCACCCATTGCGTGGAAAAGTCGGGCACCGAAATGCGCGCGTCGGTCAGCGTCACCGTGCGCCTGGTGTTCTGGACCGGCTCAGCCGGCCGGGCGCGTGGCGGCAGATCCGGTCCACGCGGGACCTTGCCATAGGTCTTCGCGGCAAGCGCCTTCACCCTCTCCGGGTCGACATCGCCTGCCACCACCATGACGGCGTTGTTGGGCCTGTAATGTTTGTCGTAGAAGGCCTTGGCGTCCGTGAGGTTCAGCTTCTCCATCTCCTGCATCCAGCCGATGACCGGGATGCGGTAGGGCTGGTTCTGCCAGAGCGTCGCGTCGACCTGCTCTTCCAGCACCGCCTCCGGATTGTTGTCGATCATCGAGCGGCGCTCCTCCAGGATCACGTCCCGTTCGGTTTTGATATCATCGTCGGTGAGGACGAGATTGCGCATGCGATCGGCCTCCAAGCTCATCATCTGCTCCAATGCCGAAGGCGCTACGGTCTCATGGAAGGCGGTGTAGTCGTTGGAGGTGAAGGCGTTGTTCGACCCACCGATGGCCGAGACGGCGCGGTCCAACTCGCCGGCAGCATGATTGGTGGTCGCCTTGAACATCAGATGCTCGACGAAATGGGCAATGCCAGATTTGCCCAGCGGCTCGTCGGCGCTGCCGACCTTGTACCACACCATATGGGTGACGATCGGCGCACGGTGATCGGGGATGACGACCACTTCCATGCCGTTGTCGAGAAGGAAATTCGTCGCCTTGCCGTCGCCGCTGGCGGCCAGAGCCGGAGCGGTCGTCACCAGGGTGGTCGCAGCAGGCATCCTGCGCAGCCCGTCAGACATGTTCATCGATGGCTCCAGTT
Source organism: Mesorhizobium sp. AR02 (assembly GCF_024746835.1). Taxonomy (NCBI): domain Bacteria; kingdom Pseudomonadati; phylum Pseudomonadota; class Alphaproteobacteria; order Hyphomicrobiales; family Phyllobacteriaceae; genus Mesorhizobium; species Mesorhizobium sp. AR02. Next base: position 505,033 of record NZ_CP080530.1, read on the forward strand.
GTGGTGGCGGGACGAGAGGAAAGGTTCGGGGCAAGTGAGTTACTCCTCAGTTGAACACGCTGCGCCCTGTCCCCCCGATTGTGGGAGAAGGTGGATCGGGGGCAGCGCCGAGCCGGATGAGCAGCCGTATTCATGTTGCCAGGCCTCACTCGAGCGTCACCCATGGATTTATCCGGGAGACCCGCGGCGGCGGTAGCTTTCGGTGAGGCGATCATCGAACGATTTCTCCTTGGTCCTGTGTCTGCGGAATGACAGCGCACGTGCCGTGCCAAATGACAAACCGTTCAAACCCAAGGAGATTGATATGACACTGCTACGTTGCCTTCCCGACATTGTCTGAGATTGGACAACGCGAAGCGCTTGCGGGTGGGGACTCGGGCCTCACCCTTGGAATTATCGGGAGACCCGTGACGGCGGTGGCTTTCGGTGAGGCGATCATGGAACGTCTTCTCCTTGGTCCCTAACGTGTTTGTGGATGTGCACTTACCGTGCCAAATGACAAACCGTTCAAACGCAAGGAGATTGATATGACACTGCTACGTTGCCTTCCCGACATTGTCGGACATTGGACAACGCGAAGCGCTTGGCGGTGGGGACGATATCTTGCTCGTGCGGACGAGGATTGAGCGTGCTGCCGCGCAAGCGGGATAGGATGCGCCTCGAACTGCCTGCGGGTGGCGTTCGAATTGAGTGGCGAAGCTGGTGAAGGCATGGAGGCGATGGTGATCGTCGCGGAACCCTATTCTCGATAGCAGGCCAGGGTCGCAACGAGCAGAGGAGTCAGGAGCGTGGCCGGTAGGGAACAGGAGCCGGTCGGGCCACTCGCAGTGGAAGGGTGCTGCATCTAGTATTCCCCGCTCGAACAGATGAATGACCGCCCCACCCATATTCGTAAATTGACCGGAGCCGCTTGAGCTGCACGAATAACCGCCGCAGCAGTGCCGTTCATCAAAGTTCGAACTTTAGCGTGTCACGAGGTGCGCTGTATCAGTGGCCGGTCATCGGTGGTGCTTTCGAGTGGAGTAAGAAGCGCTGCTGCGCATCTCCTCCCCGAACCGTACGTGCACCTTTCAGCGCATACGGCTCTCTATTCAATCATGGCCCATGGCGATAGCAACATCATGATAGTTTGAGGTGACGGTGCTGCGAGATTCGCTATTCCGTCCCTGACAGACCGCATTGTCCAGCGCGCCATGCCGATGGCCATGGAGCCGATCTGGGAAAGCGACTTCCATCGCCTGTCCTATGGCTTCCGGCCGGAACGTCAGTATTGGCCAGATTTAGCCCCAGTGGTTTTCGTCAGTGCAGATCGGGGCGGACATTAGCGGCGCCAAAGGTCGAGCGATTCTTGGATGCCGGCGTTCTGTTTGCGTAATGACTTCTGGAGGGCATCCGTTTCCTCATCCGGGAGATTGAGCGAGCGGCCATCGCCCAGCTCCAGTGCGTACCGGGTCGTGTATCCATGGCAACAGATGGAGCGCCGACATTCGAGATCATCTCGGAATGTTCCGCTTTACTTTGCCGGGATTCTTTCCGGCTTCTCCGCGAGGAGGGTTCCGGCCATAAAGGAGCACCTAAGGCCAGAACTCCTAGCAGGCTGTTGAAAAAGGGCTCGCGACAGTCTCAGGTTCGTGATTCACTCTGACCACGAAGAGGTGGGAGTGAATCGTGCGGGGTGGTGACGGACAGACGGGCGAACTGTTCAGCTATGTGGACCTCGAGGCTCGGGTGCGGCGCGATCATCCGTTGCGCCGTATTCGGGCGATTGTGAATGAGGCGCTTTCGGCGTTGGAGCGGGAGTTTGCGGCGCTGTACTCGCCGATTGGGCGGCCGTCGATCCCACCGGAGAAGCTGCTGCGTGCGATGCTGCTGCAGGCGTTCTACTCGATCCGCTCGGAGCGGCTGGAATACGACCTTCTGTTCCGCTGGTTCGTCGGGATTGGCGTCGACGATGCGGCCTGGGATCATTCGGTGTTCTCCAAGAACCGTGACCGGCTGCTGGAGGGCGACATCGCTGCAAAGTTCCTGGCGGCGGTGCTGGCGCAACCCAAGGTGAAGAAGCTTCTGTCGACGGATCACTTCTCGGTCGACGGCACACTGATCGAGGCGTGGGCATCGATGAAGAGCGTCAAACCGAAGGACGGCCCAAGCGGTGGTCATGGCGAGCCGCCGGCTGAAGGGGGCGGGCGAAACGCGGAAGCGGACTTCCATGGCCACAAGCGATCCAACGACACACATGCCTCGACCACCGATCCGGATGCCCGGCTCTATCGCAAAGGGCGGGGCAAGGAGGCGAAGCTCTGCTTCATGGGGCATGGGCTGATGGAGAACCGCCATGGCCTTCTGGTCGACGCCTGCCTGACGTTTGCCGACGGGCATGCTGAGCGGGTGGCCGCACTGCACATGATCGAACCGCGAGCGGAGCGGCCACAGGCGATCACACTCGGTGCCGACAAGGCCTATGACGCGCAAGACTTCATCAATGAGCTGCGTTCGATGAAGGTGACGCCGCATGTGGCGCAGAACACCAGCGGCCGGAGTTCGGCGATCGACGGGCGCACGACGCGGCATGGCGGCTATGCTGTCAGTCAGCGTATTCGCAAGCGCATTGAAGAGGCGTTCGGGTGGATCAAGACGGTCGCCGGACAGGCGAAGACGAAGTTGCGTGGCCGCGACCGCGTCGGATGGGCCTTCACCTTCAACGCCGCCGCCTACAATCTCGTGCGGTTGCCGAAGCTGCTGGCGGTGCCGACATGACCGCGCCCGCGGGCTGTCAACTGATCGGCCGCTGGCGGATCATCGAAGCTGACCTGTGGGATCGCGGCTATCTCGACCTCGGCGGACCCGCCACGGTCACCATTGGGGCCGACAACCACGGTGAGATCGCCTTTGGCGCCCTGCTAGCCGGCCTCGATCTCGGGTACGGGCCGTCAATGGTCTTCTTCACATGGGCCGGCTTCGATGAGATGGACGAAGTTACCGGCGACGGCTCCGCAGAATTGCTCGACGACGGCTCGATCGACATCACCTTCGCCTATCAGAACGGCGACGAGGCTATCCTCAAGGCCAAACGTGATCCTTCTTCAACAGCCTGCTAGAGCACGCAGGTTGCCCGTCAGGAAGTCTAGAGCTAGCCACACAGTATTGAGCAAGAGGGGCAATTTGATTCCCCTGCGACATGTCGCGTGACATTGTGTGATGTACGACGATGTTGGAGATGCGACATAGCCGGTTCGATCGCTCGCCTTGTTTCTAAACGACTTTTTTCTTTGGCGCGCTTATTGCTTCGTGTCATCCGCAAGCACGTCATGGACCACCGAGAGAATGTCGAAATGGTAGCCACAATGATTTCTGCCGGGGCGACATCCGGCCTTGCTCAAGACCTTCAGACGCAGAAAAAAGAGGCCGTATTCGCCAATGACTAGTCGCGTGAGGGCTGCATAGGCGCTTTTCCGCAGCTGTTGATCGGCGCGGTTCGCCCACTCTGCAATCGGTCCGATCAGCTCCTGGATTGTGCTCAAGGAGCGACTTGCCATCCTGACTGCCGCCCGGGCTGCACCCGCGTGCAGGCTCTCCTCCAAAGGCGACGCTCGGCGCTGCTGCAGAGCGGCGATGAGAAGCCAACTCAAAAATTCCCATTCCGAAAGAGTGAATAGATATGTACAAGATCGGGGCTTTGACGCGCGCGCTATTAACTCGGCGGGCATGGGGATCGGCAACCACTCAGGAGCTGGCCAATGGTTCGAATGGTGCACATCCGCCGCTAGCGCCGGCCGATTTCGAGCGGGCACTTACGATCAACGATCGCTATAGCGGACTCACTGTCAATGTCCCCGAAATGCCTTTCTGGCTGACTGGGGGTGCAGCGTTCGTCTACCGCCGGACCAGCCACGGCAAGCGCCAGTTCATGCTGGTCGAAGTCGCCACGGGCGTAAAGCGGCCGCCCTTCGATCAGGCCCGCCTGGCGGCGGGGCTAAACAGGGCGAGCCATAAGCGGTATCAGGCTGACGATCTTCCCTTCGACCATTTCGAACTGAGCGACCATGATCGCAGGCTCGACTTCCAGATTGAGAATGTCCGGTGGAGCTGCGACCTCGCAAGCTATGACTGTACCCGCACCACATCAGGTCTGGACGCCCCGGGCCTTCGGCAGCTCAGCCATCCGAGCGCGACGGGCACGAGCACCTGTACCTGTTCGACGGTCGGACGGGTGCGCTCAAGAACCAGATCACCTGCGGTGAATGGGTGGTCCGGGGGGTCAACCGTGTCGATCCGGTCAACCGTCAGATCTGGTTCGAGGCGAGCGGGATGAACCCGGGGGAGGACCCCTATTTCGTCCATGCCTACCGCATCGGCTTCGACGGGAAGGGGCTGACTGAGCTCACGCCCGAGCCGGCCAACCACCATATCGAGTTCTCTCCTGACGGCCGCTATTATGTCGATCTCTGGTCACGCATCGATCTGCCGCCGAGCATGGCGCTCTACCGCGCCAGCGACGATGCCAAGCTCATGCAGGTGGAGACCGCCGACCTGTCCGAGCTCGTCGCCGCCGGCTGGCAGCCGCCACTCAGCTTCCACGCCAAGGGGCGCGACGGCAAGACTGATATCTGGGGCGTGATCCACCTTCCCGCCAATTTCGATCCGAACAAGGAAAGCGCGAATTTCTCTGCACCTTTTTCCATTGAGCGTGTTTTGGCATGAAGTGTCCACTTTGGAGGTGGACACCACGTGATTGAGGACGATGAACAGAAACTGCTGGTGAGGCGAATTTTGCGTAACGGCCGCCGGCGGTACGACGCGGCGTCAAAAGAGCGGCTCGTTGCGGCCTGCCTTGAGCCTGGCGTGTCGGTATCGCGACTTGCGCTTGAACATGGGATCAATGCCAACCTTCTTCGGAAGTGGATGAAGACGACCAAAGACGCCGTTGCTTTGCCGCCACCTGCGCCGTCGGCGTTCATTCCAGTTCAAGTCAGCGCCGCGGAGTACAGCCTGCCTATGCAGGGCAATTCGGTGGACAGGCCTGCTGCGCGTGGTGAAGAGCGGCTGTCAAAGTCGGAAAGCATGGGCTCATCGCCACTCGCAGCCAAGGTGAGCGCGTCTTTGCCGAACGGCGTGAAGCTGGTGCTGGAATGCGGTGATGTAGACGCGTTGACGGCGATCATTGGAGCTCTGGGCCATGTTCAGACTGGGCGCTGATCTCAACATCTACCTGCACCGCGAGCCGATCGATTTTAGGGCCGGCATCAACAGCCTTGCGGTCCTGGTTCAGGAGGTGATGGAGCTTGACCCATTTGCGCCTGCGGTCTTTGCATTTTGCAATCGCCGCCGCGACCGGATGAAACTCTTGTTCTTTGACCGGTCCGGCTTCGTGCTGGTTCTAAAGCGGCTGACCGAGGACAAGTTCCGGTGGCCGCGCCGGGAGACGGCGGTGGTTACGCTGACGACCGAGCAGCTCCATTGGATTCTCGACGGCATCGACATCGACGCAATGGTGCGCCATCCGGTGCGGCAATATCAGGTTGCGGGCTGACGGCTCCCGAATTGTGCGGTTGACGCGTCGGTGCGGTTCAGATTCAAAACTACGATGAATCGACCTGGTGAACCGACTGTTGAGGAGTTGATGGCGCGCATTGCTGCGCTGCAGGCGCAGAACCGCCAGCTCGCAGAACGCGTGGCCAAGCTCGAGGAAGAGTTGGCGCTAGCGCGGCTGCATCGTTTTGCGCCGAAGAGCGAAAAGCACGTTGATCGCCTCTTCAATGAAGCCGAACAGATTGCCGATGAAGACGACGCCGGCAGCGAAGATGGCAATGTCGTCGACCTGCCGGACACCGGCTTTCCGTCCACCGAAAAAAAGCCGGAGGGAAAGAAGCGTGGCCGCAAGGCGCTGCCGGAACACCTTCCGCGCGAGCGCGTCGAGTATGACCTTCCCGAAGATCAGAAGGCCTGTCCTTGCTGTCGTCACCGGATGCACCACATGGGTGAGGCCGTCACCGAGCAGCTCCATATCGAGGTGAAGGCGAAGGTCCTGCAGAATGTGCGGTTCAAGTATGCATGCCGCCATTGCGACCGGACCGGCATCAATACGCCTGTTGTCATTGCCCCGATGCCCGCGCAGCCCTTGCCGGGCAGCATCGCCACGGCCTCGACGCTGGCCTTTGCGCTCGTCCACAAATATGTCGATGGCACGCCGCTCTACCGTCTGGCCCAGGCCTTCGAGCGTGCCGGCGTTCCCGTCAGCCGCGGCGCTCTGGGCCATTGGGTGATCGGATCGAGCGAGAGGCATCTCTCCCGCATCTATGATGCCCTGAAGCTACGGCTTCGGTCACAACCGCTCATCCATGGTGACGAGACGACGGTCCAGGTCCTGAAGGAAAGGGACAGGGAAGCCACCAGCACATCCTTCATGTGGGCGTATCGGAGTGGAGAGGACAGCGACGAACCGATCGTGCTGCTCGACTATCAGCCCGGCCGCGGCCAGATCTATCCGCAGGCCTTCCTCGGTGATTACCGCGGCATCCTGATGAGCGATGGCTATACCGCCTGGCGCACGCTGGCAGGAGCGACCCATCTGGGGTGCATGGCCCATGCCAGACGTCGCTTCGTCGATGCACTGAAGACCAGAAAGAAAGGCGGCGGCCCGCCGGAGCAGGCGCTGAAGTTCTTCGAACAGCTCTACCGGATTGAAAGCCAGACGCGCAACGAAAAGCCGGACAAGGGCGAAACGCGACATCAATGCATCCGCCGTTTCCGCCAGCAACACAGCGTCCCCATCATGAACGCTCTCAAGGCATGGCTCGACGACATAGCCCCGAAGGTCCTGCCCGACAGCAAGATCGGCGACGCCGTGTCCTACACCCTGAACCAGTGGGAGTACCTGACGCGCTACACCGAAGACGGCAGGATGCCGATCGACAACAACCTGCTTGAGCGCGACATCAGGATTTTTGCCACTGGAAGAAAGAGTTGGCTGTTCAGCGACACTGTGGACGGAGCCAGGGCCAGTGCCGTCGTCTACAGCCTCATGCTGACATGCCGAGCTTGCGGCATCGAGCCCTTGGCCTATTTGCGCCACGTCCTCACGGAATTGCCGCAGCGCGCGGACAATGCCGACATCACCGATCTCTTGCCATTCAACTTCGCCAAAACCGCCGCTACTTGATCCGATGCAACTGGCCGACAGCGACCCCGGTCAAACGGGCCGCGTCAACGCGCATGGAAATGAGCGCTTACCGAACAAGAAGTACCCGGTGGTTGAGAATATCTATGCCGGGCCCCAGGGCTCCTTTGTCCCGAAATCCTTCTCAAGGTGGATAGAGCCGCTCACGCAGTTGGGCTTCGTCGTTGCGCAGATCGATGGCATGGGTACCAACAACCGCTCGCGCGCCTTCCATGATGTTGCCTGGAAAAATCTGAAGGACGCAGGCTTCCCAGACCGCATTCTGTGGCACACGGCGGCGGCCGCAATGTTTCCGTGGTACGACGTCTCCAATGTTGGCATTTTCGGAACGTCCGCCGGTGGCCAGAGCGCGGTGGGCGCGCTGCTCTTCCATCCCAAATTTTACAAGGCTGCGGTCGCCAACAGCGGCTGCTACGACAACCGGATAGACAAGATCTGGTGGAACGAACTGTGGATGGGATGGCCGGTCGGAATTGAATATTCGCAATCTTCCGCCATCGACAATGCTCACAGGCTGCAGGGCAAGCTTATGATCGTGGTGGGCGAAATGGACCACAATGTCGACCCCTCCTCCGCGTTCCAGCTTGCCGACCGGCTCATCAAGGCGGGCAAAGATTTCGACATGGTCTACGTTCCTGGCGCCGGTCACGGTACGCCAGGCACCTATGCCCAGCTCAAACTCCTGGACTTCTTCGTTCGCAATATTCTCGGTCAGACGCCACCCAACTGGAACACCACACCGCTCGAGCTGCAGAAGGCTCGTCATGACGACGATGACGACCGGTAGCTTGTGCCGCGTGCAATTATTAGCTCGCCTTCCTGGCGGTAATCAGAGCGACGCGCGAGCAGATGGTGCCCGCAGGACGAGCATGGCCGTTTAAGACTTGCGCTACGTATTGAGGATCGGCTCGACCGCGACAAATATCGGTGCGTTGCGTCGGCAGCACGATCTATCTGGGCAGCCTGCTTGATGGGCGCGCCGGCAAACCCCGTCTGTGCGATTGCAGGATCCAACTTCAGCAAATCGTCGATTCCTGAAGGTGTTCAGGGGAAAAGCCGCAAATCGACGCCGCTTCCGCTCGCTGTCGCGCCACGGAGCATACCGCCAGCCCGATCCGTTCGATGATGTCCGGCGTGAGAAGCACCACATTGCGTTCCCCAACGGTGGTGACGATTGCCTTGGCAATAGAAGAACCCTCGTCGGTCTTTGCCGTCGTCGACTGCAGACATCGAGGCGGCCCGTCGGTCCGGAGCCGCCGCGGTTCTCATCCCGAGATAGGCGAGGGAGGCGCGAACGGTTCCGGTCGGTCGGCTCTCGCGGCGCATAGAGGCTGAAGCTTTCGGGGTCGGCATCCAGTTGCTCGTCGATATGATTGAACATTGCCCGCAGCGGCGTTGCAGCCACCCACCATCGGACCCCATCTCCGCCGCCCCCGCCACGTCGAGGAAACCTCCGGCGGCGCCCAGCGGCGGCACCAGGCGGGTGGGAACCGGATTGCTGGGAATCTTGCGGAACGACCGGAGGAACAGCCAGAGCCCGATCACGGCGAGATAGGTCGTGACGTAGGGTTTCACCATGTCGCCGTCGAAGGAGGTCAGCACGAAGGCGCCGAGGCAGCCGCCAAGAATGCCGAACGGTGCAAGCCGCCAGAACAGCTTCCAGTCGATATTGCGGTGGTAATGGTGCGCCGTGCCGGAAGCGGCCGTGGTGAACACTTCCGCCGCGTGCACCGCGGCCGAAGCCTGCGCCGGCGGAACGCCGAAGGAAAGCAGAACCGTGGAGGAGACCGCGCCATAGGCCATGCCGATCGCACCGTCGACCGCCTGGGCGAGAAAGCCGACTATGGCGAACAGAATGAAGTCAGTCATTGGCGTCCACCATAAAACTGCCGCCGCATGTAGCCCTGTGGGTCGGGCAGCCGGCTTGGACCCGCGTCACAGAAAAGGGCGGCATCGCTGCCGCCCTTTCCGAGATCGTTGAGGTACGTGGACCTTAGAATTCCATGCCGCCACTCAAGCCCGCTTGCGGGCTTGAGCAACTTTAATTCATGGGCGTGCTTATGGATTTCCTTAGAAATCCATGCCGCCCATGCCGCCCATGCCGCCGCCGGGCATACCACCCGGCATGCCGCCGGCGGAGTCCTTCTTCGGAGCTTCGGCGATCATGGCTTCGGTGGTGACGAGCAGGCCGGCGACCGAGGCCGCGTCCTGGAGAGCCGTGCGCACGACCTTCATCGGATCGACGATGCCCATGGCGATCATGTCGCCATATTCGCCGGTCTGGGCGTTGTAGCCGAAGGTTGCATCCTTGTTGTCGAGGATCTTGCCGGCGACGATCGAAGCTTCGGCACCGGCGTTGGCAGCGATCTGGCGGGCCGGAGCCTGCAGGGCGCGACGGACGATGGCGATGCCGGCCGTCTGATCGGCATTGGCGCCGGTGACGGTGATGGCCAGCGAAGCGCGCAGCAGGGCGACGCCGCCGCCAGCAACGATGCCTTCTTCAACGGCCGCACGCGTTGCGTTCAGCGCGTCGTCGACGCGATCCTTCTTCTCCTTGACTTCGACTTCGGTCGCACCGCCGACGCGGATGACGGCAACGCCGCCCGCCAGCTTGGCCAGACGTTCCTGCAGCTTCTCCTTGTCGTAGTCCGAGGTGGTCTCCTCGATCTGCTGCTTGATCTGGGCAACGCGGCCCTGGATCTCGGCCTTTTTGCCGGCGCCGTCGACGATGGTGGTGTTCTCCTTGGAGATCGACACCTTCTTGGCGCGGCCGAGCATGTTGAGGCCGACGTTCTCGAGCTTGATGCCGAGGTCTTCGGAAATGACCTGGCCACCGGTGAGGATGGCGATGTCTTCCAGCATGGCCTTGCGACGATCACCGAAGCCCGGCGCCTTGACGGCGGCGATCTTCAGGCCGCCACGCAGCTTGTTGACGACCAGCGTGGCCAGAGCCTCGCCTTCGACGTCTTCCGAGATGATGACCAGCGGCTTCGAGGTCTGCACGACGGCTTCGAGAACCGGCAGCATGGCCTGGAGGTTGGAGAGCTTCTTCTCGTGCAGGAGGATGTAGACGTCCTCGAGCTCGGCAACCATCTTGTCGGCGTTGGTGACGAAGTAGGGCGACTGGTACCCGCGGTCGAACTGCATGCCTTCGACGACTTCGAGTTCGGTCTCGGCGGTCTTGGCTTCTTCAACCGTGATGACGCCTTCGTTGCCGACCTTCTGCATCGCTTCCGCGATCATCTTGCCGACCGAAGCATCGCCATTGCCGGCGATCGTGCCGACCTGGGCGACTTCTTCCGAGGTCTTGATCTTCTTGGCGTTCTTGACGAGGTGAGCGACGACTTCGGTCACGGCCAGATCGATGCCGCGCTTCAGGTCCATCGGGTTCATGCCGGCGGCAACCGCCTTGTGGCCTTCGTGGACGATCGACTGCGCCAGAACGGTCGCGGTCGTGGTGCCGTCGCCGGCGATGTCGTTGGTCTTGGACGCGACTTCGCGGATCATCTGCGCGCCCATGTTCTCGAACTTGTCGGAAAGTTCAATTTCCTTGGCGACGGTGACGCCGTCCTTGGTGATGCGCGGGGCGCCGAACGACTTGTCGATAACGACGTTACGGCCCTTGGGACCGAGCGTGACCTTCACCGCGTCGGCCAGGATGTTGATGCCGTGAAGCATGCGCTCGCGGGCGTCACGGGAGAATTTTACTTCCTTGGCCATTTTTTAGCTCCGAAGGTCTGTGGAAGAGGCGAACTGGATTTCGGCGGTCAGAATGATGCCCATAATGTCGGATTCCTTCATGATCAGAAGGTCTTCGCCATCGAGCTTGACTTCGGTGCCCGACCACTTGCCGAACAGGATGCGGTCGCCCGCCTTGACGTCCAGCGGGACGAGCTTGCCGGCTTCGTCGCGGGCGCCGGAGCCAACGGCGATGATCTCGCCTTCCTGCGGCTTTTCCTTCGCCGTATCCGGGATGATGATCCCGCCGGCGGTCTTCGCTTCGGATTCGACCCGGCGAACGACCACGCGGTCATGCAGCGGCCGGAAATTCGTCTTAGCCATTTTTTGGATGTCCCTGGTGCGGATGTTGAACGGTGCTCCGTTGCCGGAGCGTGCGAGTGCTATCGTGGCGCTGAGACAGGCGTCTTCGCCGCCTGTGGGAGCAGGTGGATCGGTGGGCAGCGCCCGAGCTGGCTGAGTAACCTTCTTCATGTTGCCAAGCCTTACTCCAGTGCCATCTTTGACGGGGTCCGGGAGACCCGCAGCGGCAATATGTTTTGGTGAGGTGATCAGGGGACGTCTTCTCCTTAGTCGGTCACGTGTTTTCGGATGACGGCGAGGCTGGGCTGGCCGCCTGGGCCGGCCTATTTGCACAACCACGCCAGGGAAATGGACGAATCGGCCAGTAAGCCATTCCGATTATCGCCCCTTCTTTGGTTTCCTCCTTGGCCGCCGCTTTGAGCTTTTGGGAGAATCCCTTTGCGGAGCCACACAGAGAGCGCCGTAGCAAACCTTCTCACCCTTGTAGTTGGCCAAAGCCTGCAGCAACTCCGTAGAAGGTACTGTTCAGGTCGTGCGCGATCCGCTCCGGACCGTCCAGCGACTTCAGTGCCAGCTCGAGCAACTCGATCGCGCGATCTTTGTTGCCGCTCTCGTGATAGTACAGGGCTGCCACCGGATAAGGCGCCGGGGACTCGATCTGCAACACCACGTTGCTCTCCAAAGCTGTTGTCAAAGTTTGTGAGATTTTCTGCACGAGCTTAATTTCCCTCTTAGAGACGGCACACGGGTTCAGGGGAGAGGCCTCTCTTGCTCCATTATTTGTGCAAGGGTCATGCCAGCGAGCTCAGCGCGCATAGTGCATGAATATGCTTTGAAAAACCTCAGCAAGGCCCAAGGTGGCCGGTTGTATTGAACCTGACATTTTTGCCAGTGTTTGTTCTGAACCTGTCATATTGTCTGCCGCTGCCAGGTTTGGACACGCTTCGCGCCGCCCAGAAAAGCGTGGCCCGTCCGCACGGTACCGAAGCGCCAACACCGTGAGAACCCGTGCGACACCGCCGCATGACGTCGTGTCATGCATCGATGCCAAGCGCCTCGGCGTTGAGCTCGCCACGCCAGAACATCATCGACGAGACGTTCAAGCTCGACCCGGGAGCGGAAAACGGCGCGAGGTTGTTCGGGGCGCCGAGCGGCAATGCCGCCGAGAAGGCCAAGACGCAGAAGAAGATTATCCGCGAGTTCCTTTCGGGCGAGAACGGCCTCCAGAAACTCGAGACCAGGCTGCCGCGCTGCATGAATTCCCGGTCGAATGCTACACCAATCGCGGCGCCTTCCGCACCAACGATCAGTGGGGCAAAGTCCGGTCGCTGTTTACCTCGGAATGAGCCCGTCACGCCGGGCGGCGGCTTGCCGATAGCCCCCACTTGGCGCGCCTTTCCGGGGCACGCCGGCTGCACGTTCGACCGTCTCTTGATCCGCGCCAAGCTCGCGCCGCCTGTCGGACAGCGTGGCCCTTGGCGTGTTGATAAAGCCGCAGCCGTTGCAAGAAATCCCGGTCGGATTGTGACGTTGGCGCGATCCCATGCACCTCCATCATACCATTCAAGGCCGCGGCTCTGGTCGGGGTTACCTCATCGAGGATGACGGCGGCCGGAATTGCCTGGACCAAGCCGTAAGCGCGACACCTCATTTATGGATTCATTGAGAATGGCGCCGGTGTTCCGGCATTGAAGTCCTGATATCGATGTGTACGACCGGGCTGCCCCGTCGGACCGCCGGCGAAGGCAAGCGTGGGCTGCAGCACCAGATCACAGGCATGGCGCCAGCAAAGCGATCCCATGTGCCTTGATGGCGATGCCGCCAAGATCGATTTCGCTACCGGCATGAAGCCTCAGCGTGGTGGAGGTGTTGAGAGCCACTTGCGCCAGACTGGCGAAGGGTTCGAAGTGGGCAAATCGGTAGCTCATAAGCCTGCCCAGCCAAAGGCGGGCATCTAGCAGGCCGCCGTACTTCGGACCTAGGCCAGGCGATTTCGCAAGCCGGGCGCGGGTTTGCGCCTTTCGCATCAAAGAGCTGTCCGCCCGGCCAATTCTGTCCCTCACACAAACCTGACGGTCAGCCGCGAGGGAAAATCCAGCTGTCGAATCGGCCATCGTTAGGAGCAACACAGAGGCCGCCGTAACAAACCTTCTCACCCTTGAAGTAGGCCAGGAACTGCAGCAAATGCGATATTGCGTACTGTTTATCTTCGTCCCGGCTAAGCTCCGGACCGCCCTGCGACTTCAGTGCCAGCTCGATCAGCTCGATCGCCCGATCTTTGTTGCCGCTCTCGTGATAGTACAGGGCTGTCACCGGATAGGGCAGGAGCTTACATTGGTCGCTTTCCGGGGGATTCAGTGCCAGGATGTGTTCGGACAGCTGTTTTCCCATCGTCAAGCGCTCAGCAGGCGGAAAGTGCGAATGGTCAAAGTTCGGGTAGAAGAGTTCGTCTAGCGCCGCAACCATCCAATCCTCGGAGTTTCTGTTGATCGCGTCGCGAACGAATTGGCGCATGACGGGCAAGCCGGCCTGCATGTCGCGCATTTTGTGAAGCAACAGATTCACCTGAGACCGGCGGAAACCGAGCTTGTCCGGCAGCAAGGCGATGCCTTCTTCGATTGCCGAGCGCGCCGTCTTCCAATCCTCGGCCTTCATTGCCGGCTGAAGTTTGTCGTATATGGCCTTGATCAGCGCTTGTTCTCGCGCTCTGGGTTCGTTGCGGGCGATCCGCTCCGCATCGGCGGCTTTCACCTGATCGCTGGTGCGCCAGCTGCCGTTAAGCACTCTCGGCAAGGCCTCATCGAGTTCCATCGGCTGACCAATAAAGGCGATGTGGCCGTCCCGGTCGACCACGAACGAGCTCGGGATCCCCACGGAAAAACTGGGCTCCATCCAAAGCTTGTTCATTTCGCCTGTTGAGTCGAACGCGATCCGATAGTTCAGATTCGAGAACTTTTCGGTCAACCAAGCGTCCAGCTTGTTTCGGGCCTCATCGGCCGTTGCAGCGTCTTCAGAAGCCGCGACTCCGACGATCTCAACGCCGCTGTCCCTGTATTTCTCCTGCAGCTGCATCAGATGGGGCATCCCGTCCACACACGGGCCGCACCAAGTTGCCCAAAATTCGACGATGTAAACTTTGCCGGGCTGAAAGCTCGTGAGGGGCTCGCCACGCAGCCAGCTCTCGACTATAATCGAAGGAGCCGGGGACTCGATCTGTAATGCGGCCAATGTTGCTCTCCAAGGCTTGCTTTCTGCGCGAGCTTGTTCCCGCTCAGAGACGGCCACGGGTTCAGGGGAGAGAGCATCGCTGTCTTGCCCCATTGCGTGCAGTCACCATCAAGACTGCAAAGCCCGTGCCAGCGCGCTCAGCGCGCAGTAAGCGCCTGATTGCTTTGAAAACCTCCGCAGTGCCCAAGATGGCCGGTTGTAATGAACCTGACATTTTTGCCAATGTTTGTTCTGAACCTGCCATTTTGTCTGCCGCTGTCAGGCTTTGGACACGCTTCGCACCGCCCAGAAAAGCGTGGCCCGTCCGCACGGTCCCGAAGCGCCAAGGCCATAAGGACGCGTGCGGCACGCAGCCTCTGCCGTCTTCCCTAGGCCGTTCGCCTCAGTGACATTACTGGGGTAGCTCGCCGCTAACAGTTTTGAAGAGGAGGATGAACAAGCCGCCGGTGAAGTATGAGCCAGCCTGATCGACCGACACTGCGGGTTTGCTCCAAGCCACACAGTGATGTAAAGTGTGCTACACGCTTGGAGCTACACACATGACGCTGAACATTCGCAATCCGGAGGCCGACACTCTCGCTCGGGAGCTTGCGCGCATTGACCGCACAAGCATCACCGATGCTGTGATTGTCGCCCTGCGGGAAACCATCCGCAACCGGATGAACAAGGAAAGCCCGAGGGAAACGGCGCAAAAGATTCTGGCTAAGCACGGCCTGTCTTTTCAGCCAGGTCGAAAACCGGTTCCACCGGAGGCCTATCACGAGCTCGACCATGACCTCACAGGTAGTGACGAATAATGTTCGTCGATGCATGTGCGATCGTCTCGATGATGGCGGGGGAGGACACGGCCGACGCCTATGAAGCGGCGCTGCTCGATGCGGCATCGCCGTTCACATCGACACTTGCTGCCTGGGAAGCCATCATCGTCCTTTCACGGCCGGATCAGTTGAATTGCGCCTACAAAGCGGCTGAGGCGGTTGTCGTCGAATGGCTCGAAGCTCGAAAGATTCGACTCCGGGAGCCCGGTTCGCCCCGACGCGTCCTGTCCTACGCGGTCGCTGTCGCCGAACAGCACGGCATAGGAAAGCGGCGCCTCAGCAATTTCGATTGCTTCCACTACGCCTATGCCAAGGCGATGCGCTCGCCGCTGCTCACGCTGGACCAGCTTTTGCGTCAGACAGACGTGGCAACCTTGCCGAAAGGATCAGATGAATGACCGTCTTCGAAAAATTGACTGAACTGCCGGAATTGACCGGGGTCGTTGCCGAGCAGGTAAGTGAGGACATGGCCTTGATCGCGCGCGGCGAGGAGCTCGACCTTCCATGGCGTAGACTTCGCGTCCTTATCGACTATGAGCTTGTGGAAATAGTAACGCCGGCGCTCTTAGGCGGTTCTCTTCGGGGGAGCCGGACCAGCCTTGGCTGGTCAGAGAAAGGAACGCAGTTTATGCGCGGTTGAGCAGAGCGGAAGGCGAGAAAAAGGTGCCTGGGCGTGAGCCCAAGCCCCTTTCGATTACGCGGCGATGAAGCGTCGGTCTACAGATCGGTTCCTGCAGAGTGGGCCTGCGTGCGAACCTTGTGCTCTGGAGCCCAAAGGATGATCGCGCCTGTTCATCGGCTAACAGCTTCATCATGACGTCATCTCGGAGGACGAGAAGCGACTGTTGACGCACGCGTACGAGCTGCCTCGGTCGTTCGCTCGATCGAAAGTACTGTGTGTGGAGAAAGCTCTCCATCATGCAAGACGAGAAGCTGCTGGGCTACTTCCTTGTCCGCTGCCGTGAGCCGATGATTCAGGCGGAGAAAGTCCATCCAGGTTGGCGTGCGAAATGTCTCTGTCCAAAGTGAAGGCGTTTGGAGGTTGCGCTGGAGCGTCCAGTTTCGCGCGCCGGTGCGGCTAAGAGCGTGGCGCTTTGCACGCATGCAGGCCAGAAAGGCGTCGGTATTTCCCTCGGATATGCAATAGTCGATTTTGGCAACGATAGGGCCACTCCTTGGCTTCAGATCGAGTGCCAGCTCCGGTGCGCGAAAATCCGAACTTTCTTGATCCGTTTCTTCCCATGGACGTATCGGCAACACCATTCCCGCTGCTGCAACCAGCAACAGACCCCCGGCGGCGGCCTCCAAAGCCCAGGTCAGGGAGTAATTCTGCGCGACGGAACCCCAAATCCAGCTGCCGGCAGCCATACCGCCAGCGCTCAAGGCGTAGTAGATGGAGAGTGTACGGCCGACTACCCACCGTGGGCTTGCGAGTTGCACCGCCACGTCTATGCCGGTCCAGGTGACAAGCCAACCCGCGCCGCTTAAGGCAAGCGCGACTGCCGCCACAGGGACCGACGATGTTAGTGCAAGCGAAAGGCAGCATGCCGCACAAGCGATGGAGGCGAACGCCACCAGCCTGTTTTGAGACGTGATCCGCCTGAGCATGCCGTTGCCCATGCCCGCGATGAAAGCCCCGGTGCCGAAGCTTGCCAATAAAATGCCGTAGACGATCGGCCCGCTCTTCAACTGATCCCGAACGACGAGAGGGAGCAGCGCCAGGATCGAAATGCTAGCCAACCCGAAAAGGGTTGCGCGGGCGATCGCCGCCCTGATCTCCAAGGACATCGCCGTAAAGCGCACTCCGTCATGAATCGCCGTCATCATACTCTCGCGAGGGAGAGGCGAAGAGCGGACCTTCCATTCGGTGCGCCATATTGCGCCTAGAGGGACCAAGTCACTCAGCGCGGCCAGGGCAAAAGCGGCCAGCGGTCCAAAGAAGGCCAGGATCGTCCCACCCATAGCAGGTCCTATGCTGTGTACGATGTTGTATCCGACGGACACAAGCGTCACCGCGGCCGGAATGTCGCGCTTGTAGAGGATATCGCCCACGGAGGCATGCCAAGCCGGATCATTCAAAGCGAAGCCGCAGCCGGCCAGGAAACCCAATGCGAGTAGGAGCCAGGGATCGACAAATCCCAGGCCCACGGCAATCATCAGCGTCGTTGACGCCAATGCGATCAAGCAGTGTCCCGCAAACATCACCCACCGGCGGCTGAAGTTATCAGCGATGGCGCCGGCGAGAATTGAAAGGAAAAACACCGGTGATGTGGATGCGGCCTGGACGAGGTGCGACCATCAGGTCGGAAGCCGAAATGGTGGCCATCAGCCAACTGATGGCCACCGTCTGCACAAGCCACCCAAGGCTGGAAATCTGCGTGGCTGTCCATATCGAGCGGAATGCCGGGTTGCGAAGCGGGGCAAGCGTCGTTTGAACGGACGGATGAGGATGTCCGTGCTGCACGGTTTTACCTTTGACGAGCCGATCATTTAATTCACGGCTGCCAGTACTGACTTTTTGTCCCTGCGATTTGTGTAATCGGTCAGTACTTCCAGTGGATGACCCAGCACCCGCTTCCGCATGCTCCACAATCAACCCTGGGGCGACCAGCGCAACCGGGCCGGGTGAAGAGCGCAGCTTGACCCCACTTGTTCACAGACGGTGAGACAACGAACCCTAACAGGAGAGGTGCCACAATCTCGTCCTCGCGCTGGTTGAAGAGTGCTCAGGGATGGCTTCCCTAAGCCGATGATGATCGGCATTCGCGATGACCCCTCGTGAACGCGCGTTTTGTGATGGCAAGGGATTAGAGCTCGACTGGCCGACTTGCCGGGGCCAGTATTCGGTCCTTGTTCACAGATTTAGAACGAAGCGGTATTCGCATGGCTGTCAACGCGGACATGGAAGAGCATTCGCCCGCCTGATTTATCGGCGCAGACGCCTAGAACGGAATCGAAGCTGTCCGCCGGGAAGTCCGCAGCCTCAACCATCATCTCGATTAAAACCGTCCCTAGTCGTGGCATACTACCCATCCGGCGAGGCTCTCGCATCAAGACAAGCCAGCGCCCTGGTTTTTCCCGGATCATCAGCGATTTAAATCAAATCCGCCTGTGGATATTAACGATGGCGTGTCCCTCACCTCGTAGACGGCTAATGCGGGCGGTAACTAAGAGGGTCAAATGACAAGCGATTTTTCCGCCGCGCGGGTGCATTTAGATCGAGCGTATCACTACCTGCGTGGCGATGACCCGATAAGTCGGAGGGGGCGCGAAGCCTTGGACCTGCTACTTGAGGCGGTTGCCGTCGAAGAGTTTAAGCAGCCACGCCAAAACGCGGAGGTGCTAATGTTTCCGATTGGGCGCCGCTTCAGAGTCGGCCACCATGAACATGGTGCGCAGACACCCTCAGAATACAGCCCGTCCCGGCATGAGCCGAGTCGGGCGATCGAATGGGAGTCCAAAGCGTGTCGCTCACAACGATCCGAACTGAGCCGCCCTGACTGAAGCTTCGATGCAATCCGACGTCGAGTTGCTCACGCCCGACGCCAGGTTCTTGTGATCGCCGGGCTGCGGCGGAGCCGTTTCGCCAGCCATTTGCATGGTTTCCCGTCCCAGGACGGCGTTGGACGGGCCCAGATCGCGAAACGGTCGCGTGAGCAGCTTTCGCGCTACGAGACGCTCGCCTGATACGACGGAACGGCCGAACGGGTAGGGGGCCGCGACGCCTTCGGCATCCTACTCGCCGACGGGGCGCTCGGCGGAGGGCCGGCTTTTTCGCCACCGGCGTTTCAGATACGCTGCCAACGTTGAGGGGCTGGCGGAGAGATGGGGCAAGAGCGTTTTTCAACTGTCTTGGCTATGACCTCGACCGGGGACGGCTGATTGCTACCGGATCCTGCTCGCTGCAGCAGGCGCTTTGTCTGCCCGAATGGGGAGACGTGAGCGCCCACTGCTTTTGCCCTGTGGGACGAATATCCATTTCCATAATCCTTGCATATATGCGTGCTACGAACGTCCGAATTGGGAAACGAAAACAAATCGGGCGAGGCTTGATCATGTCGACCGCTAGCCGAGGGAAATCGCCGGCGCAGCTTTTCCGCCATCTATCGGCAAAGTGGCCTGCGGCATTCAATCCGAAAGCGCCCAGGCCGCTCAAGATCGGCATCCATCATGACATTCGGGTGCTTGACGGCGAACTGTCTGATGATGAAGTGAGGAGAGCCCTGCTCGCCTACACCAGGATGGCCAAATATTTGGCGAGACTGGGTGCCGGCGCCGCACGGGTCGATCTCGATGGCAAGCCGGCCGGCGAGGTCTCGGATGCGGACGCAGCGACCGCCAAGGCTTTGCTTTGCGCCCGCAAGGACAGGCAAGAGACCAAGCAACCGCCGGAGCCGAGGGCAGAGCCTGAAGCGCCACACAAACTGAAACCGAAGCAAACGGCCGTGTTCAAGGCGAAGAATACGGCCGACAGCCCGAGCGGCATAATAGTTGAGACGAAGCGTCGCCGGTCATTCCGGAAGCCGATGACTTGATCGCCGCTGAGCGATGGGTCTTGCGCCGACCGGAGCAGCCCCTGAGGTCAGAGCACATGGCGCCCCGTGCCGATCCGAATTGCCGCGATCGCAAAGCATTGCCGCATTCAAGCTGCTGGTGCGACGGTCGGGCTACTTTGTATTGTACAGCCTGTCTTCTCTTGCAGTGCCATAGCCGGCTGTCGCGTATCATCATCAACGAGGCGCTTGGTCGGCTGCGCAAGGGCAGGCAGACCAATGGCGATGGCCGCAATCAGCGCAAACCGAAGTTCGTCGCCCATGTCATCGAGGCGGTTGAGTATCGAAGATCCGTTGTTTGCAATCCTCTGAAATGGGTGAAGCATCCCTTGCCGCTCGCGAGTAACAAAAGCGTTGCAACACATGCCGATCAGCAGCTCACGCCAGCTCCGCACATTCTCGCGCACACCGACCCGGACACCGATCAGTTCCTTCTTGATTTCGGCGTGTCGCGCTGATCAGCCACTTAACCGCACGCAGCAGCACGCCATGCGAGGTGGATGCGAACGGCACCGAGATCGTCTTACCCTTCAGTTGCGAGAGCGAATGGATCGGCAGGACTGTCGGCGGCTCTGTCGCAATTCCGGGATGTGGACGGGAAGAGCGTCGCCTGGGAGCATTGATCAGGCGGTGAGCATTTCGAATTGCTCGGCAATTGACGGACTCGGATTGTAGGCGAACCTCGCCTGTCGCTTTCGCATCATGCGGACCAGCTCGATGCCGGAGAGGGTGATCTGGGCATTCTCCATAGACTTGAAGCCGAGCATGGATCGAACGCGGCGCTTGATGCGCCGGTGATCCTGTTCGATCCGATTGTTATCAGGCATGAATAGGCGCGACGCGCCAATCCGTATTTTCTTGCACGGATGGATCGACTACCGTCCACCTACCGGGATTGGGGTGTCGGGAGCACGCATGGCGGGCAGGCCGAAGTACCTGATGAACTGAGAGTTCGAGTTGTTATCTGGCCGCCCCCTTCGACTTGCCCGGTTGCGCTGCGAGCGCGGATCCGTAGTTGTCGTGTAGCCCGCCGGCTCCCATGGTTGCTGACCCTGGAAAGGAGCCGGGAATGAGAATCATTGCCCTTGATGTTCACGGATCATTCGCCCAAATGGCGATCTTGGAGAAAGGCAAAATCCGGGATGCGGGGAGGATCGATCTTGAACGCAGCCGCCTGTTGCAGTTCGCCATGAAGCTCAAGCCGGATGACGAGATCGTCATCGAGGCAACAGGCAATACAAGTGCGATCGTGCGACTATTGTCGCCTTTTGTGGGCCGCGTGGTTATAGCCAATCCGATCCTGGTCCGGGCCATCGCCTGGGCCAAGGTCAAGACCGACAAGATCGACGCGGCAGTGCTGGCGAAGCTTCATGCGAGTGGCTTTCTGCCTGAAGTCTGGATGCCGGACGAGGAAACCGAGACGCGTCGTCGCGTGGTGGCCGAACGAACGCAGTTCGTCTCCCAGATGACCCGTCTCAAAAACCGAATCCATTCCGTTCTGCACGCCAACCTGATCCCGCCCTACAAGGGCACCCTGTTCTCAAAGCGGGGCAGGGCTTGGCTGGAGGCTCAGCCGCTCGCCGAGGATCAGCGCCGTGTCGTCCTTCGCCATGCCGGTGAACTCGATCGCCTTGGTGAGCTTGCACAAGTAGACAAGAGTCTCGCGCAGACGGCCCTCCAGGAGCCTCGGGTCAAGCGACTGATGACGATCACCGGCGTGAACGTCACGGTCGCGCTGAGTATCGTGGCGGCCATTGGCGATGTCGAACGGTTCTCATCACCGGAAAAGCTTGTCAGCTATTTTGGGCTCAACCCGCGGGTCCGGCAGTCCGGCGACAAGCCGGCCTATCACGGCCGCATCACCAAACAAGGCCGAGCCCACGCGCGGTCGATGCTGGTCGAGGCGGCGTGGGTCATTTCCGGTGTGCCTGGTCCGCTGCGCGCCTTCTTCATGCGCATCCGCGACAAGCGCGGCAAACATGTTGCTGCGGTCGCGACGGCGCGCAAGCTGGCGGTCATCGTCTGGCACATGCTGACCAAGGACGAAAACTACATCAGGAGCCGCTCGGCGCTCCTGGATTGGAAGCTCCGAAAGCTGGAATTGACCGCCGGCTATCCGTCTCTTCGCGGCGGCAAGACAAAGGGATCTGCTGCCGACTACAGCAACAAGTCGGTACGCGAGAGCGAGCGCGAGACGATCGGCAACGCCGAGGAAGTCTACCGTCGCTTCGTCGCTACATGGAAACAGCAATCGCCGAAGGGGCGCTCGGGCGCCGCACATGAGGTGCGACGATCATAGGCTGCGCGACAGGGTTGCAACCTCGACCCTGCTCTTCGCCACGCGGTCACCCGAGCCGCGACAGAATAGCAAAATCAGCTTCGCCGATCCATCCCGCAGCCGGCGAACGATAGCGACGTGCTCGCTCCGTCAAGGCCAAGTCGTGCATACTGCTCGCTGGCCTGCCGGCCCAGCCCTGACTTTGCTGCGCGCGCCGCTATCTCGACCGTCCGCCGGGACAGAACGCCTGAGAGCACACCTCCGCACATCGGAGCAGAACGGCCCTTGTCAAATACATCCGTGAGGTATTGGCTCTTGCGGATATGGATCGGTGGTTTGTGTGATCGCTCCCGCAGACGGCTTTCAGTATCGCAGGAAATGATTGCCTCACGATTGGTCTGACTGCCGTCGACGACGATGCGGTTCGGGCGTCCATGGTGTGCAAGCGCCTTGCGCAGGAAGCGTTTGGCCGCCGGAAGATCACGGTGTTCGCTGAAGAAGAATTCGACCGTGTCGCCGACGCTGTCGATGGCGCGGTAAAGGTACATCCAACGGCCGCGAACCTTGATATAGGTCTCGTCCATATGCCACTTGCCGGTGACGGTCCGCTTGCGTTTGTTGAAACGCTCCAGAAGCTGGGGCGAGAAGTGGACGACCCACCGATGCACGGTGGAGTGGTCGACGTTCAGGCCTCGCTCGGCCATCATCTCTTCCAGATCACGCAAGCTCAGATTGTAGGCCAGATACCACCGCACGCACTGAAGGATCACGGATCGATCGAAGTGCCTGCCTTTGAACATTGAGCGCTCCCGAAAATCGAAGAGCTGTCATGCCCCAGTCAAGTTACCGAAAAGTTTGCGACACATCCGCTTCGCCGGCCACCCCGGCCGTAGCGCCAAGACCAAGCATGCACTAACATTCAACATGGATCACCCGATGGGGGCCGGCCACTGGGGTGGCCAAGAACATCACGATAGGGGCGACCTGCCAACCTCGCACCGCGATATAGCTTGTCCACTGTCGCCATCCCGACAAAATTGTATCGTGGCTAACAAACGGAACCAGCCGCGCAAAGCCAAGCTATTGCAATAACGACGGCTTTTAGCTGGCATGGCTCTTGCTGCCTGAACTGTAACGTGCGCTCCGGCACAGAGCCGCTTCCAGCGGATCTCACGACCATTGCGCATATGTAGGCCAAAGGACTTTTCTATAGCGCGGTCAGGGCGACAATGAGTAATCGTCCCGTTTCGGCGAGTTCATTGGGCCTGGGTTTATGGAGGCGGTCATACAATGAGCAAGGCGATCTCGTTCGGAGCGGAAGTTTTGCCGGTGACGACGTCATCGACGACCCTACGGGAGCTCATTCTTTCTAGCGACCTGACATTTTTGATGGAAGCGCATGATGGGCTTTCGGCAGCAATTGCCGAGCGTGCCGGTTTTCGCGGGCTCTGGGCTTCTGGTCTTTCCATCGCCTCGGCACTTGGCTATCGGGACGCCAACGAAGCGAGTTGGACGCAAGTCGTCGACGTCGTCGAGCACATAGTCGATGCGACGAACATCCCCGTTCTTGTTGACGGTGACAGCGGCTTCGGAAATTTCAACAATGCTCGCTTGCTTGCACGGAAGCTTGAGCAACGCGGCGCCAGCGGCATCTGCCTTGAAGACAAGAGGTTCCCTAAAATGAACTCCTTCGTCGGCGATCGGCATCTGCTCGCTGACATTGACGAGTTCTGCGGCCGTCTTGAGGCCGTGAAAGACACGACGGGACCGGATTTCGTCGTCGTCGCACGGATCGAGGCGCTGA
This sequence comes from Mesorhizobium sp. AR02, assembly GCF_024746835.1. Taxonomy (NCBI): domain Bacteria; kingdom Pseudomonadati; phylum Pseudomonadota; class Alphaproteobacteria; order Hyphomicrobiales; family Phyllobacteriaceae; genus Mesorhizobium; species Mesorhizobium sp. AR02. The sequence goes on from NZ_CP080530.1 coordinate 528,932, forward strand.
TCGCCGGTCACAGTCTCGATGAGGCGCTATGCCGGGCCGACGCTTATTCAGAGGCCGGCGCCGACGCGATCCTAATCCACTCCCGCGAGGCCGTCGCAGACGAGATCCTGACCTTCGCCAAGGAATGGAACAACAAGCTGCCGGTCGTCATCGTCCCCACCAAATACTACAAAACCCCAACTTCAGTCTATCGTGATGCCGGCATTTCGACCGTCATCTGGGCCAACCATTCGATGCGGGCGGCGATCGCTGGCATGCGTGACATCTGCGGCCGCATTCGGTTGGAAGAAAGCGTCGCCGGGATCGAGGACCATGTTGCCGGCCTCGACGAGCTGTTCAGGCTCATCGGCTACGACGAACTGGCTCAGGCGGAAGAACAGTATCTGCCGAAGCGGGCAGTAGAGCGGCGTCCGAGCGACCCGGACCAATTTCAAAAAATCGACAATTAGCTCAGGAGAGGCGCACATGCTTGCGCAACGGATGTCTTTGCTTTCAGGTCCGGGCACTGTCGCCGCCCAAGAGCCAGCTGAGCTAGCTCAGCTGGCTGCCGCAGCCGGCCGTCGAATCATCGACCTTGCATCCGGCGAAATTATCATTGAGCCACCATTGTCGGTGCGCGAGGGAGCGATTGCCGCGATCAATGCCGGGACGAACCGCTATACCGATGCCATCGGTTTGACTTTGCTTCGCAAGGCGGTCGCCGAAAAACTGTCGGCGCAAACGGGCGTCAACTGGAATTTGGAAGACATCGTTATCACTGCCGGTGCAAAGCAAGCATTGCTCGATGCTGCTCTAGCCGTGCTCGATCCGGGTGACGAGGTCATCATCATTCGCCCCTGCTGGCCGACTTTTGCGTCCCAGATTCTTCTCGCTGGCGCAAAGCCCGTATTCGTTGATGTCCGCCCGCCAACTTACCTTCCCGACATCGTCGCAATCCGCGCCGCGGTCACCGCGCGCACGAAAGCCATTATCGTCAACTCGCCCAACAATCCGACGGGCATTGTCTATGATCCAACTACGTTGCGAGCTATCGGTGATCTCGCAATCAAGCACCAACTCTGGATCGTTTCCGACGAATGTTATTCCTGCTTTGTATTCACTGGGCGCCACGAGTCGATCGTCACCGTGCATCCTGGCGTGCGTTCACGCACGATCCTAGTCAACACCTTCTCCAAGGAACTGGCGATTACCGGCTGGCGGTTGGGCTATCTCGCAGGCCCCCCCGAGATCGTTGCCGCAGCGAAGAAGCTGCAGAGCGATATGACCTCGAATGCTAATGTGATCGCGCAGCATGCGGTTTTGCATCACCTACAGGTCGGACACCGCAGCTTTGAACGAAAGATGCATCATCGGCTATCGAAAGCCCGCAACACTGGTCTTCGCATCCTGGCTGGTCTGGAGGGCGTGACTGTGCCGCGAGCCGATGGCACATTCTTCTTCTATCTCGATCTAGGGAGGTTTATTTCCGACCTGTCGGCTGGAGGTCCCGTTCGATCCGCGGACGATATTGCACGATTACTCCTGGAAGAAGCTGATGTGGCATCCGTTGCCGGCGGGTTTTTTGGCGACATGAATGGATTGCGTCTTTCCTTCGGCGTTCCGCCAGACTTGCTGGAGCAGGGACTGAGACGCGTCGTCGAGACCCTAAACAGCCTGAAGACTCGCTACCGCCTTTCAGCGGAGCCCGGTGCTAGATTCGGTGAGAGAAGCAGGTTAGCCGAAAATCGGGAATAAGGAGCCTACTAAGTAGTGTTCTGCGAGCCCAGAGTTACGCATGTAAGCTTGGTGAGTTATGGGCAACGAAGTTAGTCGCGCCGGTTAGCGATCTCGGCGGCCCCGCCAAAGTGACTACGTCAGACGCATGATCCAGAAAAGTGAGCACCCGGTGGTCCGATGATCGTGCTCAAACGGAGAGAGGACAAGCGAGCATGGTTACGATCAAGGTTGAAAATCTCATCGATTTCATCGCAGAAGTCTTTGGTCACGCCGAGTCCTCGCCCGACGAGGCACGTCGCATAGCAACCTATCTGACGACAGCCAATCTCGCTGGCCACGACAGTCATGGCGTGATCCGCGTGCCCGGCTATATTCGCTGGAAAAATATAGGCTCGGTGGTGCCGAACCAGACGGTCGAGGTCATTGTCGACACGCCCTCGCTCGCAGTGCTCGACGGCAAGTTCGGCTACGGGCAGACGGTGGCGCCGGTTGCCGTCAAGCTCGGCATCGAGAAGTGCAAGGAGGCTGGCCTGGCGGCCGTGGCGCTGCGCAATGCCGGCCATATTGGCCGCATCGGCGACTGGGCGGAGATGGCGGCAGCCGATGGTCTCGTCTCCGTGCACTTCGTCAATGCCACCGATTCGCTTTTGGTTGCACCTTTCGGCGGTGTCGAGAAGCGCATGTCGACCGCGCCCTATTGCGTGGGAATCCCTCGGCAAGGCCAGGATCCAATCGTGCTCGATTTCGCGACCTCTATTGTCGCGGAGGGCAAGTGCTTCGTCGCAAGCCTTGGCGGCAAGAAGCTGCCCAATGGCGCGCTGATCGATTCCGACGGCACCCTTAGCGACGATCCACGATTGCTCTACGGCCCATACACCCCCGATGGGACGCGCGATCATACCAGGGGTACAGGGGCCATCCGAGCCTTTGGCGAGCACAAAGGCTCTGGGCTTGCGCTGATCTGCGAACTGCTAGGTGGAGCCCTGACAGGCACGGGGGCGACCGGCGCTAATCGACGCTTTGCCAACGGCATGCTGGCGTTCTATATCGATCCAAAGGTGGTCGATCCCGCCAATTTTTTCGACGGCGAGGTCACCCGCTATACCGATTTCATCCGCGCGACGAAGCCGGTCGCCGGCATCGAGGAGGTGCTGATCCCGGGCGATCCTGAACGCAGAACCCGCGCCGAGCGAACCAAGAATGGCATCCCGTTGCTTGATGATACCTGGGTCGAAATAGTGAACACCGCGCGTGAAGTGGGCGTGAGTGAGACGTTCATCCAACGGGCCACAAGCTAGAAAGAGAGATGTGCCTTCGTTTACTCGGTGCGAGCGGTGGATTCTGGTCACCTCTTCCCGCATGGAGAGGTCGGAACGCATCGGAAGACACGACCCGGGTGAGGAGCACTTGCACCAGAGCAGCCGGCTGTTGCCCCATTGCGATGAGTTGGTGCGCCAGCCAGTGCGCCCCTGAACAGCGTTCGAAGCGCGATCCATGACGAACACGGCATGCACACCCTTTCGACGTGCCGGCGATCTCGTCGATATGGAGTTGCATGGCCTCGGTGTCGGCAAGGCAAGCCCGACAGCAGCGCCGATGCCGCACGCCGGGCGCCCGCGCTCGCACCAAGATCGGCATGGCCAACCTCGCCTACAATCTCACCCGCTTCGTTTGGCACCAGGGGCGAACTGCGTTCGCATGATGGCGAGAGCGGCGTAAAACGCCGCCGCGATGCCGAAATCGGCAACCAGCATCAGCCCCAACTACCGACATCCAGCCACCGCCGCGCGTCAAGCTGTTCGCAACTTCATTGCCAAACCACCCCCCTGGAAATGCCGGTAGTTAGAGGTGTCCAAGTGCTTGGGATCGGCGGCGATAATGCGCATATAGATCTTGCAAATGAACATAAGAGCTCACCGTCGCACTCTCGCGCCCTTTCAGCGCGACTGCCAGCCAAAACGCCCAGCATCACGAGATGACATAGCCATCGCAAAGCCAAATCTGTGAAAGACATGTTACGTTTTTGCTTCGAAGTGGTTACTATACTGATAAATAACGCTACATATAGGTACTACGTATTGACGTCGAACCCAGAAATACCTCTATTGCTGTCGTGACGGAGATATGACAATGCATGGCGCGCTCCTAAAGAAGTCAACTGATAACGTTATTCCAGCCAAAGGCCCGCGCGAGAGCTTGCGCAGCCTGATCCTGTCCAGCGATCTCGCCTTTGCAATGGAGGCGCATGACGGTCTTTCTGCAGCAATCGCGCAACGCGCTGGGTTTAAAGCATTGTGGGCGCCTTCGGGCTCTCGATCTCGTCGAGCCTCGGCTATCGCGATGCGAGCGAAGCATCCTGGTCCGAGGTCGTCGCGCGTATGGCGGACGCGTCACATATTCCGGTTCTCGTCGATGGGGATAGTGGGTTCGGGTATCTCAACAATGCGCGCCTGGTCGCCCGGAAGCTGCGCCAGCACTGTGCGAGTGGCATCTCGCCTCGAGGACAAAGCTTTACCGAAAATGAACTCGTTCGTCTGCGGCCGGCACCCGCTGGCTGACATTGGTGAGGTCTGTGGCCGGCTCAAGGCCGTGGAGGACCAGGTACCGAATCCGGAGTTCGTGCTCTTCGCCCGGATCGAGGCGCTCATCGCTTGCGATGGACAGGACGAGGCGTTGGTGCGGGCGCACGCCTATGCAGAGGCCGGCGCCGATGCCATCCTAATCCATTCTCGTAAGTCCGATGCCGAAGAGATTTTCGCCTTCACGCGCGTGTATCAGAACCGCCTTCCGGTCGTGATCGCGCCGGCGAAATATTACCGCACGCCCATCTCCGAGTATCGCAAGGCTCGAATTTCTACGGTGATCCGGGCGAACCACAACATGCGCGGCGATATCGACCATGCCCCCGGTTTGCGATCGGATCATCCAAGTAGAGCGCATTGCCGGGATCGAGAGCGAGGTCGCGATGATCGAGGAGCTATTCGAACTAGGGAACTACGGCGAGCTCTCTGCGGCAGAAGGAAATACCTTCCGCGGGCAGTGGATGGTCCGGGATAAGCTGTGGCAGGTGGTTCCTTCGAAGAAGATGGATGAAGATGCGAATGTTAGCGCAACGGACAACTTTGTTGAAATCGTCGGGGACTGCGGCCGCCCGCGCCGCGGCGAAGGCTGCGGCTGATGCCGGGATGGAGATCGTTGACCTCGCGGCCGGCGAAATCTGGAGCGAGCTTGCTCCAACGATTCGCCAGGGCGCGATTGAGGCGATCAACAAGAGTGTAAACCGCTACACCGACTCAGTTGGCACGACGGAGCTTCGCGAGGCGCTGGCGCGGAAGGTCTCCCGCGACACGGGGCAGATCTGGAAGGCCGAGGAAATTGCAGTTACTGCCGGAGCCAAGCAGGCCTTGTTCAATACCGCAATGGTGCTTCTTGACCCAGGCGACGAAGTTATCATCCCGGCACCGTATTGGACAACGTTTCCGGTCCAGGTGCTGATCGCCGGCGGCAAACCGATCTTCGTCGATACTCGCTCCAATGGCTACGTGCCGCGCATCGAAGACATCGAAGCCGCCATCACCGAGCGATCACGAGCGATCGTCGTCAACACGCCGAACAATCCGACGGGCTCGGTCTATGACACCCAGACGCTGACAGCGATTGCCCAGCTCGCAATAGCAAGGGATCTCTTGATCATTTTCGATGAGTGCTACGCCGATTTCGTTCATGGAGAAGAAGCGCATCAGCCTATTGTCTCGCTCGTTCCGGAAGTTCGATCGCGCACCCTCATCGTCAACGCATTCAGTAAGTCTCTGGCGCTCACGGGATGGCGGATCGGTTATCTGGCGGGCCCCAAAGAAGTCATCGACGCTGTGAAGGCGTTGCAGTCGCACACGACATCAAACCCAAACGTCGTAGCCCAGCACGCCGTGCTTGCGCATCTCCAACGCAGTGACGGCTCTTACGAGGCTGGGCTTCGAGCACAACTTGCAAGTGCCAGACAGATAGGCCTCAGTGTACTTTCCTCGCTCACACGGGTTCCAATCCCAAAGGCACAAGGCGGATTTTATTTCTACCTCGACATCTCCGCGCTCGTTCGGCCGGCGCGGCAGGAGGACGGCATCCGCTCCCCCGACGAAATCGTGAGCGCATTGCTCACGGACGCTGGTGTGGCGGCGGTCTCGGGGTCCGCTTTCGGTGACCCTATGGGCCTTCGTCTGTCCTATGGCATCCCAACAAGCCAATTGGTGAGCGGCCTCGCTCGCCTCACGAAGCTTCTCAATTCCTGGAATTGAGAGCGCAAAGTCTGAGGAGAGAGTACGATGTTGAACTCGGACGTACCTCAATCCGCAATTATACTTGCGGCCGGCATGGGGTCTCGACTCCGTCCCTATACCAATACGCGGCCGAAGCCCCTTGTCGAGGTCCACGGCGTTCCGATAATTCACAACGCTCTGGCGAACCTTAGCTCCGTTGGCGTCGGCTCGGTCACGATTGTCGTGGGATATCGTAAAGATGCAATTGAGTATGCTTGCGGCGAGCAGTTCGCTGGCATCGACATCACTTATGTTGAATCCACCATCTTTGATCGCACCGGAAGCGCATATTCATTATGGCTCGCCCGTGACGCACTCCTGCGCGGAGACGTTTACTTGTTGGAGGGCGACGTCTTCTTTGAACTTGAGGCCATCAGATCATTGACCATAGACAGCCGCTCGGATGTGGCCGCCGTCGCACCATTCACGGAGGAAATGGAGGGTTCGGCAGTCCTATTGAATGATGACGGCGACATAGTAGAGATCCGGATGGGGCAGACCGGTGGCGACCTCCATTCGGCGGAAGTCCAGCTTTTCAAGACGATGAATCTGTTTCGTTTCTCGATTGGCACTCTGTCGAAGACCCTTGTTCCGACGCTGAATGAATTCATCGAAGCTGGCGATACGTCGATCTACACGGAACAACTCCTTGCGTACTTGATCGCGAAACGGGGAATGAAGCTCGCCGCGGCACGATGTGATCACGTTCGGTGGTACGAAATTGACTGCGTGGCTGACTTGCGGATTGCTGAAGAGATATTCACTCCGGCCGCTGCGGTGGGATCGGGCATCTCCATTGGACACCAGAATGGGAGAGATCAATGCTGAAAGAACTGAAAGACCCCGCCAATTTAGTTACAGTCGCTGGTCTGCTGATTTCCGTCCTTAGCATCAATTTGGCGATCGAGGGACGTTCAGAGTTGGCGGTCGCAACTGCTCTTTGGGCTCTCCTAGCGGATCATCTCGACGGCGTCGTGGCCAAATGGACCGCTAACCGCAGCGACATTACGAAGAATGTGGGTAAGAGCCTAGATTCGCTTGCGGACCTCGTTAGCGCCGGGATTTTTCCAGGCATCCTCCTGACCACGCTTAGTGGCGGCGCCACGTGGGCAATTGCAATCGCCGGCGTGCTGGGCTTGGCAAGTGCGCTCCGCCTCAGCTATTTCGGTTCGGTCGGCCTTCAGGGCGGCAACTTTATCGGTGTTCCCACGACCTATGTGCTGCCCGTTGTTGCAGCGATTTTCATGCTCAAGCCATGGTTCCCCGGCAGCCTTTTTGTTCATGCACTGGGGATCAGTCTGCTCACCGTCGCCATCTTCCATGTCAGCCCCTTACGAGTGCCGCCGACTAGGGGCGCAATGTACGGGGTGGTGACGGCCTACTGCGTCCTCTCATCGGCTCTGCTGGCGTTTCGCTAACCGGGTGAAAACTCGCATTTTGGCGAATGCTGCGAGAACTGGATATCTCGCGGCGATGTCTTCGCTCTCTCGGGAACTGGCGAGGTATGCGAGCCAGCAGGGCCTGCAGAATTCCTCGAAACGTCGAACAACCTCAAGACCAAAAAGTGACAGCCTGTGCCTCCCATCAGAAGGACATTGACAGGAGCAAGCCGTACGCGGGCGGTCATCCTCGCCGCAGGCATGACATTGGTTCTGCTCGATTTCTGGCGGCTCGCGGCGTTTGACACACGCGCAGGATGTCCATTTCATGCGGCATCACCATCGCGCTTTTCATGCCCTTTTGGCACGGTTCGTGGGAGTGTTCGCCGGCTTGTTGACAAGTCACAGCCAACCAGTAATGAGACCTGTGCGCGGGAAGCATTTAGCGTTGATTTTGTTTGATCTTTTCCGCTTCCGGGGTAAAGGGTGCAAAGATATCAGCGCCGACGTCGTCGGCTGTGTCTTCTGACGCTCTCGTGTGAGCGTCAGTGGTGTTTTTGCCCGCTATCCAGCCATAGTGATGACCTTCAAACTGCGTTTCATATTGTAGGCGATGGCAGTGATGCGAATTTGAACGCCTGCCTTTGCCAGCCCTCGCCATCGCATCCGGCGAAGGCCGTAGCTTCGTTTCCACGTGCCAAAGATCTTCTCGATCCGGCCACGAATGCGATGGATCGGTTGGTTCCAGGCCTCAAGGCGTGCCAGTGTTTCGGCTTCGTCCCGTCCCCACATGCCGGTGGCGACGATGCGTGGCGTTCCACCCTTGGCACGCACCGCGTCGCCGAAATGATTGCCGCGATAGGCGCTATCGGCAAACACCTGGCCGGGATTGTCAGGCAGAGCATCGGGACCGGCCTTGCCGTCGTTGATGTTGGCGGGTGTGACGGCGATCTCCTCGACCAGAGCTGTATCGGCGTCGGCACCGACATGGGCCTTGAAGCCATGAACCGCTGGTCGGCCCTTATGCTTGACCCAATGGCCCTCTTCGTCATCCTCACTGGCCGAGGCGATGATCGTCGCATCGACAAGCGTGCCGGTCTTCACCTGAATCGCTTTGGCCTTGAGCTGGCCGGTGATCTCGTCGAACAGCGTCTTGTCCAGACCATGGGCCACAAGAGCCTTTCGAAAACGCACGAAAGCCGTTCGCTCAGGTGTCTGCTCTTGAGCCGAAAACCCGCAGAACCGTCGGAACGATCCTCTGTCGTCCAACGCCTCGGCAAGCTTGACGTCGGACAAGTCGTAGCAGATCGACAGCAGCATCGCCTTGAACAAGGCCTCTGGCGGCCAGGCAGGCTCGCCCTTCGAAGAGCAGGAAATCACACAAAGGGCCTGATCGATCGGCACCCAGTCAATCAGTCTGGCAAGCGCATCCAAAGACGAATGCTGGCCGCGATCAACGGCAAAACCAAACTTTTCCTGACCAATGCGCCGACGTGACATCGCATGTAACCGGGGCAGATTACCGGGCAGTCAGGCTTGAGCGGCTTGCCTAACGAGATCCGGGAGCGGCGGAATCGACTCTTGTGTTGGTATGCCGAGGCGGTCGCCGAGATAGCGGAAGAATGAGACGTCGAGCTTGATGCAGGTCTTCATCAGGCCGAGCAGGACGTCGCGGGCGTTCTTGCCTGCCTCGCTTGACGGTTCCGCCGGAGATCTTGCGCTTGGTGACCGTGGTGGCGGATCGCCCCCCACATCGCCCCTTCGGTGGCGATCCTGACTGGGTTGGGCTCAACCGCGAGCTGGTCGAGGCCGAGTGCGGCCAGATGCGCCTGCCATGCGGCGCTGTCGGCAAATGCCTTGTGCGGCGCAGCCGCCAGCCGCGCGATCACCGGACCGGCGAGGTTGCGGCCGCGCATATAGGCCAGGGCCTCTTCATTGATGAAGTAATCGCTGTGCCCGGCACGCAGCGTCGCCAGGAACGCCTCCCGTGACTTCGATCGCCCGGTGCGGAACGCGGTGAAGCGGCGATCGCCGATCTGGGTGGTGTAGCCGTCCTGGTGGGCGTGGCGCGCCGACGTATCATCGACGGTGATCCAGGGCGCCGTAGCCAGCCCGGCGCGCAGCACGTCACGGTCCTCCGCCGCGAAGGCCTCCAGGCCCTCCGAAATCAGCCGCACCACCTGGCGCTTCGAAATGTCGACCCCGATCCCGGTCAACAACGCCGTCAACCGCTCCGTCGTCACCTGGCCTTGAATGTGACAGGCCAGAATGAAGCGGCGCAGGTTCGCGCCCCAGCCGCCGATGATCCCCGCCGGCAAGGGCGCCACCATCGTTTCGCCGGTCGGTGTCACCCAGCGCTCGCGGCGATAGCGCACCACCTCGGCCGACAACGCCAGATCGCGCACCAGGATCGTCTCATACCCCTTGAAGCGAGAGCCCGCAGGAGCGCTCACCGCAACCGTCACCTCGCGGCTCACGCGACCGCCGTCGCGCTTGGCGCCGCGCCGGCGGCGCTTGCCCTTGCCAGATGTCGGCTGCGTCGCCTTCTCCATGCCCGATGGCTTGGTCGGCTTGACCGGGGGACGCGGCGGCAGGTCCTTCAGCCGGGCGATCTCATCCTTCAGGGTCTGGTTCTCGGCGCGTAGCGCCTGGTTCTCGATCTCAAGGCTCTCGACCCGGCCTTGAAGACCGCGCACTTCGCCGATCAGCGCAGAAACCAGCCCGCGGAGTTCCGCGAGCGACAGGCCTTCAAGCGAATCAGTCGGTGGTAGCGTCACGCAAAGGGTGAATCACGAAAGCACGCGCCTGCAAACCCCCACCGCCCGGTAATCTGCCCCGGTTACACATCGCATCCCCCAATCCATTGTACTGATTGAGAGAATCACACATCAACACGCCAGTCCAGACACCCGCGCACAGGTCTCATAAGAGCCAATTCCTGGCCCTGTTGAAAAGCGAGCCTGCGCGAGATCGAGGCAGGGCTGATGAGCCACTCGGCGCGGCTTTATGATTCGCGCGGGCGCCCAGTGGCGCGGACGACGCTGGCATATGCCAATGCCAGGCGGCCGGCGCGCCTCTTCGCGCACATGGCCGCCGTCGCCGGCCGCCCGAGCTCCAGCAGTCGGCCGATGCCGTACGCATCCTCGATGCCACGCGGGTGCAACTGTCCTCGCTGAGCGACGGACGGTTGACACCGTCAAGGTGCGCGCGCCGTCAAATTGCACATTGTCTTCGAACCGCGCGCCGACGCTCCGCTGACGGAGTCCGGCGAAGCTAATTCGGTACAAGTTCCAATGTGGACCGACCCCGTCTACGATTCACGACGAGGGTTACACCACCGGCGCAATAGGTTCATTTCCCATTTGGTTCGTCCGTTTATTCCCGGGTCGCCTTAATCCAAGATTTTCACGCAGCGTAGCTCCACTATACTCAGAGCGGAATAACTTTCTCCGCCGAAGTTCGGGAACAATAAGTTGAACGAAGTCATCCAAACCGTCAGGGAACGTTGGAGGCATTATAATAAAGCCATCGGCCGCGCCCCCCGTATAAAACTGCTCCATCTGGTCGACGATTTCGGCCGGCGAGCCAACGCAGACCAAATGTCCTCTTCCAATGGCGAGGCTAGCCGCGAGTTGCCGAATTGTTAACCGCTTATTCCTTGCAGTATCGAGCAGCAGTTTTTGGCGACTCTGCATATTGTTTGTTTCACCCAAGTCATCGGGAACCTGCTCGTCAAGAGAAAACTTCTCGACATCGATTACGTAGCCAAGGAGTCGCTTGGCCAGTTCAACAGCAATGTCTTCGTGGATTAGCGATTGAAGTGCATTTAGTTTTTCCCCAGCTTCTTGCGCCGTCGGTGCCACGATTGGAACAATCCCCGGCATCACAAGAAGGTCCGCATCAGATCGACCAAAGTCCCCTGCGAACCCCTTGACGGATTTATAAAACGCTTTCGCATCTTCGATGCTTTGCTGTGCCGTAAAAATCAGTTCGCCATATTGGCCCGCGAACCTGGTACCAGTGGGCGAGCTACCTGCCTGTGCAATGACTGGATATCCTTGAGGCGAGCGCGAAATATTTAAAGGGCCACGAGTTGCAAAGTATTTTCCAATGTGGTTCAAGAAGTTCACTTTATGTGGATCAAAGAATAGTCCGGCGTCACGCTGTTTGACGAATGCATCATCCGCCCAACTGTCCCACAATCCTTCTACGACCTCGACAAATTCGGCTGCGCGTTCGTATCGTTCTTCGTGGGGTGGTAGCGCCCGCAGGTTGAAATTTTGTGCTTCAAACGGGTTAGCCGAGGTAACAATGTTCCAGCCGATCCGACCACAGCTCAGATGGTCGATCGATGCAAATACCCGCGCGAGATTATATGGCTCATTGAATGTAGTAGATGCTGTAGCCACCAAACCGATGTTTTTGGTAGCCATGGCCAAGGCTGCCAGCAAGGTCGTGGGCTCGAACCCAACAACTCGCCCAGATCGCGACATCGCTTCAACCGTTGATTCGCGCACACCGGCAGTGTCAGCTATGAATACAAAATGTAGTGCGGCAGCCTCCGCTTTCGCTGTATAGGATTTATACCGCTCGATATTAGCGCCCGCATCGGAATGTGCGTTCATATGACGCCATCCAGCCTCATGATGGCCGCCAGGGCGCAGAAAGACACCTAGTACCATTTGGTCTATACGCATAACGTTCTCCTTCAAAGGCGCACTGTGATTTGGCGTGACCTATTTCTTGGGCGTGTCTTGTCTTCCCCATCACGAGTACTGAGGCCGCTCGGCGTTTCGCAAGACTTAACCTTTGGCACGTTCAAGCCGACGACGTTCGCTGGGTGGTGCTGTGCGATTGTGGTTATCGCCGCCAACCATGCCGATTGAGGGCGCTCGGACCGCATGGGGTATGCCCATCCCTCGATATGCTGGTTCTCGAGCAGACCTTTGATATTTCGCTCTCCTTCCGTCGCGCCCGCGTTCGCGACGGCACCCGCTACAGGAATATTCGTGGGCAGCTCCTACCGCCGTCGCGACGAAGGAGCATCAAAACTCGTGCCAATTCCGTGGAAGGAGCAGGCGAGAAATGTTCTGCGAACTAGCGTCGGCCAAAGTCACGGGAGCAATCAAGGGGAACCAGGCAAAAAACCATCGCGGCGCGGCGAAGAAAATCGCTTCATAATCAGTTGCCAGTTTTTTCCACCAGCGATGTCCGGACCTGTCCGGACCTAGCCTCTTGCGTTCGAAGCCGAACGCGAATGTCGGAAGTCCGACAAAATGGTGACCAGATCCGGGCTGCTGCAGGAGAAAAGTCGTGCAAGGCAACCAGTAAGAGGCTGTTTGGAAAATCGGATTTGAGGGGTTTCGTTTGCGCATGAAGTCTGATTCAGAGCGTGGATGTGGACCGAACAGAGCCGTGGCGGTGTTGCCAAGATCGCGCGTAAGACGAAGCGTTATCCGTGTGATCTGACAGATGAGGAATGGGAGCGGATCGCGCCACTGATGCCGGTTCCTGGTCGGCGTGGGCGTCCCCGCGAGGTGGATTTTCGGGAGGGAATCAACGCGGTGCGCTATCTGGTGCGCTCAGGCTGTGGGTGGCGGATGTTGCCCATTCATTTTGGGCCGTGGCAGACGGTCTATAGCTGGTTCCGCGAGTTGGCACGGCGCTTCCTGTTTCAGACGATCCACGACGTGGAACTGATGCTCGACCGCGAGCGGCAGGGCCGCGAACCTTCACCCAGCGCTGGTGTGATTGATAGTCAGTCGATCAAGGCACCCCATGCAAAAGCACGAGGCTACGACGCGGGTAAGAAGATCGTCGGGCGCAAGCGCCATATTGCGGTCGATACGGACGGACGGCTCCTGATGGTCAACCTGACCACCGCTGACATCTCCGACAGCGCGGGTGCGCAGGCGATACTCGACGGCATCCGCAAACGCTGGCCGTGGGTCAAGCATCTCTTCGCCGACGGGGCCTATGACCGGCTCAAGCTGATGGATAAGGCCTGCTATCTCGACTTCATCGTCGAGATCATCCGCCGCTCCGACGACCAGAAAGGCTTCAAGGTTCTACCGCGTCGCTGGGTCGTCGAACGGACGTTCGGATGGATGATCCGGTGGCGACGCCTCGTGCGCGATTACGAGCAGCGCATCGATGTCTCGCAGGCCATGATCCTCGTCGCCATGGGCGGCATCATGCTACGCAGAAACGCCCATCCGTGATTTTCCAAACTGACTCTAACCGAATCCGGCATGCAACTTGCTCGACGGATCTCAGCAGGCAGATGGCAATGGCAACCCCTAAGCGGTTTGTGGAGACACGCCTATGTGTGGCAGCCATTACAGGCGGTTTTGCCAAAAGAGATAGTGGAGGTGAGACAACATGGGTAGGAGCATTCTGATGTGCGGATATCATCATGGCTTGCTACGCGCCTTACGCGCGCTTCTTATTTTGGCATCCCTATTGCGAGACGGTTCGATAAGACGCAGATCTTTTCGCATGTTCCGCTTGTCGAAAGACGACAAAGTTTCGCGTTACCCGCTCTATTGTGATGTGCCTGTGTTCGCAGTGTTATATTTCCTCAAGTCGACGATTCGGGCCCATTTGGATACCATTCTAAAAGTACATTTCCTTAGCATGGCGGTATTCCGTGTCGCATCAATCCAAATCCCGACTCCAGGGGCGCTGATGTACGTTGCCATCATTGTTTTCAGTGTGGCGGCCTCCATGTCGCTCGTTGGAGTGCACCTATGACAAGTATCGCCCTTTCCCCAATCGGGGCGCTGTGGGGGATCGTCGGCGCCAAGACACACGGCACGGTGGAGATGGGGGCCGCGCTGAGACACCGCGGTTGCGACATGGCCATTGAGGAAGGACCAACATTCTCCTTTGGCGCCCGACATTCCGGTGAGATCTCGCCTATTTCTGTCGATGACGACATCGCCGTTGTCTATTCCGGTTTCCCATTTGTCGTCGATGAAGAGACAAGGATACCGCGTTATCTTTCGGCAGAAGGCATCAGGACGGAATTCCTCAGATTCGGCGCCGATTTCTTCCGAGTTCTATGCGGTCACTACGCAATCGCAGTCTACTGCCAGACTCGTCACCAGTTGATCCTTGTTCGCGATGCGTTCGGTGTGCAGAGCCTTTCGTGGGCATCATCGAATGAAAATTTTGCCTTTTCGACGGAGTATAAGGCACTGTTGTCACTGCCGTGGGTTGAACGAAACCTTGACCACGATGCCGCCCACCGCTTCGTTGATGACGGCTGGGCGCCAGCGGGGCGAACCTTTCTGCGGCACATTTCCATGGTGCTGCCGGGATCAATCCTCATATGGCAGAATGGAAATCTTGAGACGATCCACCTGCGTGAAGATTTGTGCAAGACACGCCCACCGTTCAAACCGATTTCAGTTCCTCACGTAGAAATGGCGGTTCGAGAGACGATCGGTTGGCAGGCGAATGATTTTTCACCGAGATATGGGGTGATGCTTAGTAGTGGCGTCGACTCCGCGGTAATAGCGGCGACCCTGAGGCGAATTCGCAGGGATTCTGAGATTCACACATTCACTGTCGGCTATGGTTACGACGATCCGGAGATTATCGGCGCGAGCGCGACGGCGAGCCTTCTTGGGACACGCCATCATGAAATCATAGTTCGGCCCGACGCCCTCACCGAACTACTGAAGGAAACTATTATCGCTGTGGACAATCCTGGCGGTTACGAAGAGTTCCCTTGCCTTTATGCTCTGCATCAGGAAGCGCGACAATTTGTGGACATCATATTCTCTGGCAATGCTGCTGACACGTTGTTTGCAGGCATGCCGTATCATCGGGATTTGCTTTCGACCGATGACGCAATCTATCGGCGGCTATGCAACGACCTCACTGTTCGCGACGAGCGCCTCGCTGCGCAGGAACTCTTGGCTGGTAGACATGGTCTCTCTTTTCGGATGCCCTATGCGGAACGCATTCTTATAGACTTGGCGCTTGAAGTCCCTGACTTTCAAAAACTCACCCCTGAGAATGATAAAATTATCTTTCGTGAGGCGGCGCGGCAAATTCTGCCTGACGAAATCACCATGCGTCCCAAGCGGATTCAACAACTCCTCTATGACGACAGTATGTGGTCTTGGTTGGCCGAGCGGATTGATTGGATTTGCTCAAACGCCATTCTTCGGAAGCATTCCCTCGAAGACCTCGAACGGATAGCAATCCTCCCGCCCCGTAATGTCGCACTTACGGAAGAGAGCTTCAAAACCGCTTGGAATCTGGTCTCGCTTGCGACATGGGCGAGTATCTACCTGGCGGATAACGAGGCGCCTGGCTAACTATCAACCTGATTCGACAAAACAATCAATATCAACTGGAGACGAACCGTGGCCGACTACTTTTCCTACTTAGGTCTACGACATTCTAAAGAAGAACTTATCCAACGGTTTGGACTTGAGCTGGATAAGTTAATGACGCTTGACTTAAACCTAACCGGGCGACCATCGTATCTCTATTCGCTGGAGCGGGATGGGTCAGGGGAAGCGAGTTCAACCGCTTTTGCACAGCTTCTCTTGAACTCTCTCGCCTCAAAGGATGTCGCTATTCTTGTGACCGGGTGGCCGGTTAGGTCTTCGATTGACGTTTCGATCGGCGAGGCCGATGGGCCGATCGGGGCAGCGGCCATTGCGCGTGCTCTTCACTTGACGACTGGTGCAGTCTCCCTTGCGATGGCTCCCGCGCCTTTGGCTGCACAAGTTGCAGCAGCATTTAGAGCCGCAGGCGCCACGATCATCGATTTTGAGGCGTTCAAAAGGCTTTCAAAGGGGAACGAAAGGCTCTTTGGCGTTGCGATCGTCGGGCTAGATATTGATTGCGACCTGTCGAACTATTTTGCTGAACTGTTGCAAAACATCAAACCGAAGACGGTCATTGCGATTGAGCATTACGGCTTTTCGGCTGAGGGCAAGCCGTATCATGGGACCGGTAACGTTGTAGAACCAGGAATAGCGCTCACACATTCATTATTCGACCAGGCCATGGCCGAGGGCCTAATTTGCGGTTCGTGTGTCGACAATCCCAATGAGGTTGGAACGAGCCGTCTTCACGACGCTCGTGTTAAGCATCCACCCATGGCAAACGACTTTGCTAACCTTCTCGTGGGAAGCTCTGCCAATAGCGCAGCCTTTGCATTGTGTGCCGCGCTTGCAGGATTGTCCGCTACGCCCACAGCGGCTTTTCCCGGTAGTTTGGATGAAGCTGGGATCACAGCAACGTTGGCCCATGGAGCGATCGATCCCTTCAGCGGAACCGCGGATCCATCGTTCGGCGTCGATACGATTGAGAGCCCCTACCATGCGTGGATAGCAGATCTTATGGGGCGGCTCGCTAAAGGGTACTGCGTGGCGACCGCACCGGAACTTCACTTATAAATGGCTCGGCTGCACAAGTCACCAATCCATCCAATCACTCGAAAAGGCTCATACGTTGAGCCTATTTGAGGAGGAACGATATGTCAGATCTTGATCGGGTCAGGGCGAGGCTTGCACTCAGCCAACAGCACACCTTTCCGCTGCACATGCAGGCGTTTGGAATGGACTTGGTTGTAAACGAGGGCGTTTTTTCCCCACGCGATTTTCACAGTTGGCGCTGGTATGCTGAGATCTTTCCTTCTGTTGCTGGCAAAAGCGTTCTGGAAATTGGGTGCGGCTTCGGCCTCCCAGGACTGTACCTCGCGAGACTCGGCGCAACATCCTTGGTTGCTTGTGACATTGACCCCAAGGCCGTCGCTAATACGCTAGAAAACGCCGCAAGAAACGGCATCCGGAATGTAAAGGTAATCCAAAGCGACATCTTCAGTAATATCTCGCCAGATCAAAAATTTGATTTTATATTTTGGAATTGCCCATCGATCTTTGCGCCAAGCGACTACGAGTATAGGGACAGCCTCGAACGAGGGGCCATCAATCCAGGTTACAAATTGCTTCGCCGCTTTCTTTCAGAGGGCCCAGCCTTCCTCACAGAAGCGGGCAGTATCCTCCTAGGCTTGGCCAGCGATGCACGCGACGATCTCCTCTCAGAAATTCTCATGGCGAACGGTCTAGCCTCCGTACTTCTCGGATCTAGCTCCGACCGACACGTGAGCGTGACTTACAGGATTTTCTCAATCGGTAAAAGAAGCCGAAAGCAATGATTGCATCGCAAGCCAACATAACTGGGACGTAACTTTTGTGGAAACCGACGATCTAAGCATTCTTATTGATTACGTCGACCAATTCTATCGTGCAAATGGTTGCCTCGCGGATCGCCTCGGGTATTATATCGAGTTTGTTACGGTATTGCGTCTCAAGATTGCCCATTGCCTTTTCTATTTCACCAATCCGGGGTGACGCTGACACCAAAACGGTCGGCGATGTTCTTCATCTCAATTGATGTGCGCGGAGGACGCTTCCGGAGCACCATCACATCACCGACGTGAGGCGGCCATATACTTGTCCTGTGTTGTTCCCTGTGTTCTTGGCGTCGCGCGCAGCAGCTTTCTCTGCTTCATACCCGGGTAACTCAAAATTCGTGCCACTCAGACCCGCTCTGCCGCACACTTGGAAACGCGGTAGTCAACCGAACCACCTCTGCCTGTCCGCCAGGCAGCGAGGATATGGAACTGCTCGGCGGTCGACGGGCTGGGATTTGTAGGCATACGTCGCCTGTCGCTTGCGCATGATGTGGGTCATGTCGATGCCGGAGGGGATAACCACGGCGTTCGCTAGCGACTTGAGGCCTAGCATCGATCGGATGCGGCGCTTGACACGCCGGTGATATTGTTCGACCCGATTGTCGAGATTCCGCCATGCCTGGAGCGACAATGTCGTGGCAGGCAATGACCTCCTCTGCCGCATGCAATCGGTTAGGCTATGGATTAAGTATCCTGTTCGCTGGATGGGATGGATTGCGCGGCGGTTTCGGCGCCGGGTCGTTTTGCTTGTGCCTTTTGGTGCAGAAGCTATTTGGCGTCAAACCCGGAGCAGAGCCAGCTTACCCTTGCAATCAGATGCGCGGCGTAGCTCGTCTATTATCGACCACTGGTTGGTGTAGACGGTGGCCGACGCACGTTACGCGCCCGAGCGTTGCAATGATCAGACGGAATCGCAATAACGATAATGCGTTCAGTACTCGGCGATAGCGAACTCATCTCACCGATCCTCCGTGAAGGACATTTTCCACTGACAAGTGGAACTTGTTGTCTGCTTAGGCGCGATGCAATCAAACGGACTTACTAAAAGATCTCAAACTGCCCCCATCCGATGCCTACGATGCGAAATTGAACGGCTTGTAATCCCTGTCGTAGCCGAAATAGCGAGGTCCTACGAGGGCGATGCCCTCCGGTGTCCGCCATTGCGGATTGCATGGTATGGCCAGGGCCACCAACCGCAGGCCGTATTTCAGCGAATCTGTTGTCACCGGGTTGCCGCTGTCGGGTTCGACCAGAGTAATCAGATCTGGTGTGGTGACCAGAACTTCACCGTCGCGCTCGGCCATCAGGAATTCGTTCTGGAAGTCGAGCTTGAAGGTGTGGCCGCGCCAGTCTTCGAGTCCGTCAAAACGGGCAGTGCCGCGGGCGAAACCACCGACCGTGCGTCGGTCAATGTCCTTGAGCCTTCCATGGAAGACGATCTTGGCGCCGAGCATGTCGACAACGGCCGCAACTGGGTCTTCATGTACCGCCCGGGCATCGCGCAGCGTCAGGCCGAGATTGGCGCAGAGCGTCACGGTGCCGCGCACCACCGCTCTTTTCGCCACTGCTCCGCTCATCGGATAGAAGGCGAGCAGCGCCGAGCCGCCCATTTCGATCGTGGCCGCGCGCGCTAGCCGTTCGGTCCAGGCGTTGCTGACGGTTTCGAGCACGATTGAGTTGCCCTTGTCATCGCAAAGCACCATCGGTGTCGACGAGACGCCGTGCATGGTGAAAGTTACCATCTGCAGTTCCGGATAGGCGCGGCCCATGCCGTCGCCATCGACCAGCGGCAGACCGCTCGCGGCCGCGACCACGAACGGTATCGTCGAGTTGATGCCCCCAGCTTCGATGCAGAGGACCGCATCGATCTTGCGGCCCATCCGCTGTTCGAGTTGCCGGAAGGCGTTCATCAACTCATTGCCCTGCGGGAGCTTTTCGGTCATCACCGTCGGCGCGCCCATCATGCAAACGGGCACGACCAAGGCATCGTCGGAGAGTTCGCCGACATCGATGATCTTCACCGGCCCATGCTTACGGATCGCTTGCTGCGCCATCAGTTTGCCGACATAGGGATCGCCGCCACCGCCGGTGCCCAAGATCGCGCCGCCGACGGCGATGTCGTCCATATCCTCGGCATAGACGGTCCGTAGAGTCTTCATGATTCTGATCCTGTCAAAACTGTTTGAAAATGAGTTCGGGATAGCCCGAGGCTTTCGGCCCGACGATTTTCAGCGCCCGCGGCGGCATCCATCAGGCGTACGCTGCCAGGCCGATGATGGCGGTCGCGCCGATACCGCCGACTTCGCCTACCCGGCCATCGACGGGCAGTGCTTTGAGCGGCATGACAAGGATCTTCGCACGCCGGAGCACTTCACGAGTCCGGAGCATGCCGACACACCGATTGCCGCTGTCGGCGCCGAGCGGCGCAGCGCCTAGCGCCAGCGGCACGGGACCTACCTGGTTCCTTGAGTCTCACAGGATCACGCGACATGCAATTCACCCACGGCTTTGACGCGCACGCGCGTGGCATTGCCTGGCAGATAGGCGAGCGGCACATCCTCTACATCGACGATCTCGACGCTGTCGCGCGACGCGCCCGCTGCCACAGCGGCATCGATGGCACGCGCCTTGGCATCGTCGAGCGCCTGATCGCGGCCGATTTCGGCCAGCGCGTAGACGCGATCGATCTCGCCGGAGACCTGGGCGATTGCAGCCCCGACGGCATTGGCGACACCGAAATGGTTGGGCTTGATGACCTCAAGGCCGCCGATCGGACCATTGACCAGGATCGAACCGCCCCCGACGACGATGACGGGAAGGGGGCCGGGCGAAAGGCGCGAGCGCTCCACGCAATCCTCCAGCATGGAAAGGATTTTCGCCTGGGTGCGGTCGAGCAGGTCTTTCGGCAATTGCGCCACCCTGGCCTTGTCGCCAAGCTCGGCATTGCCGGCAGCAACGGTGATGTCGGTCGTGGTCAGCGTCTCGCCGCCAAAGATCAGCGCCTCGGTGTTGATGCGATAACCGACCGAGGTCGGGCCGACCTTGACGCCATGTTCGCCGTCCACCACCAGCGAGCCGCCGCCGAGGCCAATCGAAAACACATCCGGCATGCGGAAATTGGTGCGCACCCCACCCACTTCGACGGCAACCGTCGCCTGGCGCGGGAAGCCGTTCTGCAGCGAACCGACGTCCGACGTCGTGCCGCCGATATCGACAACGATAGCGTCATCGACACCCGACAGGAAAGCGGCACCACGCATGGAATTGGTCGGCCCTGAGGCGAAGGTGAGCACCGGGAATTTCTCGGCAAAGGCCGCGTCCATAAGCGTGCCGTCATTCTGGGTCAGGAAGAAGCGGCCCCTGATGCCGGTCTCGGCAATGGCCTTGCGGAAGGCTTCGATTACGTGGGCCGAGAGATCGCGAAGGCAAGCATTCATGATCGCCGCATTTTCGCGCTCGAGCAGGCCGATGCGGCCGATATCGGAGGAAAGGGTGATATGCGCACCCGGCAGCGCCTTGGCGAAAATCTCGCCGGCGCGCTTCTCGAATTCGTTGGAAACCGGCGATAGGACCGAGGTGATAGCGATCGAATTGATGCCTCTCACCTTGATCTCCGCGGCGATGCCCAAGAGCTCTTCTTCGTTGAGCGGGGAGATCACCCGACCATCGAATTCATTGCCGCCATGGGCAAGCCAGGCATGGTTGCCGATCGCCGTCTTCAGGTCCTCGGGCCAATCGACCATCGGCGGCAGCGAGGCGGTCGCTGGCAGGCCGAGGCGAACCGCAGCCGTCGGCGCCAAATCGCGGCGCTGTACGACGGCATTGGTGAAATGCGTGGTGCCGATCATCACCACATCGACGGCACTTGCCGCCATTCTGGATGCGGCCAGCACATCCTTCAGCGCATTGACGACGCCGCTCATGACATCGGCCGTGGTTGCGGACTTGACGCCGGCCACCACTTGCGTGCCATCCATCACGACGGCATCGGTATTGGTGCCACCGACATCGATCCCAATTCTAATCATCCTGGTTGTTCCTCGTTGAAGTCTTGTTTGCATTCGACGCCTGAGCGGCGGCGGAGGCTCCCCTGAGTTCGATGAGTTTCTCGGCCGTCGGAATCTCACCGTCGATCAGCTGAATCTTGGGGCGCATCGCAACCTCCTCGGCCGAGATCACCGGCACCGAGGCGAGAAGCAGTTGCGTGTAGGCATGCTGGGGACGGTAGAAGACCTCGTCGGTCTTCCCGGTCTCGACGAGCTTGCCCCGATAGAGGATGCCGACACGGCTGGCGAAATTGCGCATCAGGCTGAGATCGTGCGAGATGAAAAGATAGGTCAGGTCGAGCCGCCGGCCGAGATCGACCAGCAGGTCGATGACCTTGGCCTGTACCGATACGTCGAGCGCCGAAGTCGGCTCGTCCAGCACCAGCAGTTTCGGCGCCACAGCGAGTGCGCGGGCAATGGCGACGCGCTGTTTCTGACCGCCGGAAAGCTCATGCGGAAAACGCTCGGCGAAATTTGCCGGCAATTGCACCATTTCCAGCAATTCCGAAATCCGTTGCGCGCGCTGCAGCGACGGGAAGCCATGGGCGTCGAGCGGGACAGCGACCGACTGGCCCACTGTCCGCCGCGGGTTCAGCGATGAGCCCGGGTTCTGGAACACCATCTGGACTTTCTTGCCATGGGCGCGCGAATGCGCACCGGCCGCGATCATCTCGCCGTCGATCCGGATTTCGCCATAGCTCGGCGTCTCCAGCCCCATGATTAGCCGTGCGATCGTCGACTTGCCCGAACCGCTTTCGCCGGCGAGGCCATAGACGGCGCCGCGCTCGATAGAGAAACAGACGTCGTCCACCGCGCGCACTTCGCCAATGTGACGGCCAAGTGCGTTGCGGATTGGGAAGCACCGCGACAGGTTACGGATTTCGAGCATCGGCCCAGTCATGCTCCAACCTCGGCCGATCCGAACCGCATACCGCCGGTCAGCCGCGGCACGGCGGCAATCAAGCTCCTGGTGTAATCGCTTTTCGGTGCTTCGAAGATCGCGGCAGTAGGACCTTCCTCCACCACCGCGCCCTTGTTCATGACATAGACATGATGGGAGGTTTCGCGCACAACGCCAAGATTGTGGGTGATCATGAGGAGAGCCAGCCCGCGCGCCTGGACAAGATCTTTCAGGAGCTTCAGTATCTGCGCCTGCGTGGTCACATCGAGGGCCGTGCCCGGCTCGTCGGCGATCAAGAGCCTGGGTTCGCTGAGCAGGGCCATGGCGATCAGGATGCGCTGGCGCATACCGCCGGAAAGCTGGATGGGGTAGGAGCGGGTCAGCCGCTCCGGATCGTGCATTCTGACCTGTTCGAGCACGTCATGCACCCGCGCCATACGCTCGCGGCGGCCGCGCGAGCGGCCAAGACGTTTGTCGGCATATTTGAGGATGGTGCCCATCTGGTCACCGACGGTGAAGACCGGATTGAGCGAACTCATTGGGTCCTGGAACACCATCGACATCGCCGTGCCGCGCAGCTTCAGCCGCTCACTAACCGGCATGGTCATCAAGTCGGCGCCACCATAGAGGATACGGCCGGAGGTGATGCGGGCCGGCGGCTCGCGCAGCAGGCCCATGATCGCCTTCATCGTCACTGTTTTGCCGGAACCGCTCTCACCCACCAAAGCCACCTGCGAATGGGCCGGCACGTCGAGCGAGACGTTGTGGAGCACCCGATTGGTACGGCCATAGGTCGTGAACTCGACAGAGAGATCCCGGACGGAAAGCAAAGCCCCGCTCATTTGACCTCCTGAACATCGAAGAGATCGCGCAGGCCATCGCCAAGCAGGTTGAAGCCGAGGGCTATGAACAGGATGGCGAAGCCGGGCAACACCGATTCCCACCAGTAATCCGGCAGGAAGGCCGAGCCCTGGGACACCATGGTACCGAGATCGGGCGTCGGCGGCTGGATGCCAAGACCGAGGAAGGAGAGCGATGCGCCAACAAGGATGACGAAGCCACAATCGAGCGAGGTCTTGACCGCGAGCGCCGAGACGCAGTTCGGCAGGATTTCGTGGAAGAGAATGTGGAATTTCGAGGCACCCAGCGTTTCCGCCGCTTCGACAAATTCCTGGCTGCGCAATTGCCGTGCGATCGAATAGATCAGCCGGGTGTGCCAAGTCCACCAGAGACCGGCGATCGCCAGCATCGAGTTGATGAGATCAGGCGACAGCACTGCGGCAACGGCCAACGCCATGACCAGCGGCGGGATGGCAAGCGCGATGTCTGTCAACCGCATGATTACGGCCTCCACCCAGCCGCCGAAATAGCCGGCCAGCAAGCCAAGCACGGTACCGAACGGTACGGCGGTGCCGACCACCACCAGTGCCAGCAGCAGCGAGATGCGGGCGCCGAAAAACACCCGGGTGAAGATGTCGCGGCCGACATTGTCGGTGCCGAACCAATATTCTGCGGAAGGCGGCAGGTGCCGGGCGCGGAAATTGACGGCGGCGCCGACATGTTCGGGATGCGGCGTGATGTAGGGGGCGAAAATGGCCGCGAGGATCGTGAGGATGACGATCGCCGCCCCGATCGCCGCCGTCGGATTGCGCGAGAAGCGATACCAGTTCTGATAGGCGTTGGAGAGGCGCAAGGATTCAGTTGCCAAGGTTTCGAGCTCGGCCATCAGCGATGCCCCCAAATGCGGACGCGGGGATCGACGAAGCCTACCAGCACGTCGATAACGAGATTGACCAGCACGAAGAACACGCCGGAGACGATCACCACGCCCATAACGGCGTTGAGATCCTTCTGCATGATCGTGCGCACGCCATAGGCCGCCATGCCCGGCCAGGCGAACACCAGTTCGATCACGAAGGCATTGCCGATCAAGGACGCGAATTCCAGCCCGGATATGGTGAGCGGCGGCACGAAGCTGGGCCGCAGCATGTATTTGAATACCCTGAGCCGCTCTGGAATGCCGAAGGCGCGGGCTGCCTCGATATAGTCCTGGCTGGAGACATCGATCATCGAAGCGCGGGTAATGCGGGCGATCTGGCCCATGGTCGCGGCGGAAAGCGCGATCGACGGCAGCAGCAGGTAGCGCCATGCCTCGCCAAAAACGTCCAGTCGACCATGGAGAAGGGAGTCTATCGTTATCAGGCCGGTAATGTCGGCCGAAAAGGTCATGGTCGGCGGCAGTCGCCCGGTGGTCGGCAGGATGTGCAGCACATAGCCGGCCAGAATCTGCAAGAGAAGCGCAAGGAAGAAGCTTGGTGTCACAGCCGAGACGATGGCGATCAGCCGCACGAGATTATCCGGCCATTTGTCCTTCCAGCGGGCGGCCATGACGCCGAGCGGCACACCGAGCACAAAGGCCAGACTGATGGTCGCCAGTACCAGTTCGAAGGTTGCCGCGAATGTGTCGCGGATGTCGTCGTTAACCGGCCGCTTGGTGAGCAGCGACAGGCCCAGATCGCCTTTGGCGAGGCCGGAGACGAACATGCCATATTGCTCGTAGAGCGGTCGGTCGAGGCCGAGGCTGTGGGACAGCCCATTGACCTGCTCCTGCGTCGCCCGCGGCCCGAGCGCCAGCCGGGCCGGGTCGCCCGGCATGCCGCGGGCGATGCCGAAGATCACGATCGACAGGCCCACGAGGACGAGGATCGACCACAGTATTCGCCGGACGAGGGAAAGCAGGAATTCCAACTAAAGAAGCCTTCTCTGAGCGAATGGGACAACAGCGTTTGCGCCGGGAGCAGCCGTCGATGGCGGATCACCAGTCAGCGTCTCGAGGTCCGGCCCCTTCCATTCGCGGAAGAGGCCGGTCTCGGGAGGCAACGCGGTTATTTGCAGATCCAGGAATAGCGGGCGAAATTATAATCGAAGGACTGCATCGGCACGGCATTGAAGCCAGTCAGACACTTGTCCATGGCATGCTGCACGCGCTGAGTCAGCAGGAACACATCCGGCTGCGCTTCGACGATCTTGTGCTGCAATTGCTTGTAGATCTCGGCCTGCTTCTTGACGTCGACTGTCGAGCGGGCGTCGTCGATCATCTTGTCGATATCCTTATCCTGCAGCCATTCCATCGACATCCAGGTGCCGGCCGATTTGGAATGGTACTGAGCATAAAACATCGAATCCGGCGAAGGATAGGTCGGACCGAAGAATATCTGGTTGATCGCCGGCGTCGTCTCCACCTTCGAGGCGAGCTCGGTCACCCGGTTCCACGGATTGGATTGTTGGGTCACCTTGAAGCCAATCTGCTCGAGATTGGATTGCATGAGCAGGCCGATTTCTTCCTCGTACTTGGTGCCGGCCTCCCAGCCGAGCGTGATCGGGATTTCCTGGCCGGCATATTTCGATTGCGCGATCTCCGCCTTTGCCGCTTCGAGGTCGTATTTCTGCTCCGGCAGGTCCGAGGCATAGAAATCCGAGAAACCGTTTGGCAGCGGGCCACGCATCTCGCCTCCAGGATAAATGTCGTGGCGGACAGTCTGGTAGTCGGTGGCGAGCGCGATCGCCCGGCGGATATGCACGTCGTCGGTCGGCGGCACCTTGGTGTTGAGCTTCAGGTAGAAGGCGATCGTCGTGTCCTGGCTGACGATGTTGAACCGCCCCATTTCCTCAAGCGCCTTGTAGGTATCGGGGGACTGGAACTGGCTCGACATCGTCAGTTCGCCGGAGGCCGCCAGCGATTTCACCGTTGCCTCGTCATTCGTGATGATGAAGCGCACCTCGTCGATCGGGCCTTTGCCAAAACCCTTATAGTAGTTCTTGTCGCGCACGATCGTCATCTTCGCGCTGCGGTCCCAGTCCTTGAGCTGATAGGCGCCGGCCCCGGCCGCATGGGTGGCGAAATAGGTCTGGCCGTCGTCGCTGCCTTCATTGGCCTTGGCGACCTTGGAATTGACGATGAAGATCGCCGGCACCGTGCTCAGGAAGGGCGCGAAGGTCTTTTCGAGCGTGAACTTCACCGTCTTGTCGTCGACGGCGGTCACCGAGCCGGGCCTGAGCACGCCGGCAAACAGCGTCGCCGGACCTTGGTTGATCTTCAGCAGGCGATTGACGGTGTAGACGACATCGGCGGCGGTGACCGGCGAGCCGTCCGAGAATTTGGCGTCGGCACGCAGCTTGAACGTCGCCTCCTTGGCATCCGGCGACATCGACCAGCTTTCGGCCAATTCGGGCACCAAATTGCCCTTGGAATCGACGGTGACCAGGCCGTCATAAAGGTTCACGGCGGCCATGTAGTCGGTATAATCGGAGATCTTGGCCGGGTCGATTGTGCTGAAGATTTGCACCGTGTTCATGGTAACGACCGTTTCCGCGGAAGCAGTGGAAACGCCGGCCGAGCCGATCATCAGCGTCAACGCCGTGGTGGACGCGAAAAATCTGAGCTTGTTCATAGCGACTCCCGGTTAGCTTCGTTCCCAGCGGCCTTCGGCCGTCTTGTCGATCGTTTGGGGCAACTGCCTCTGCGTTGGAGGCAGAATTGCAGCCAACGGGCGCGGCGACAACGCGATGGAAGTCTAGGTTTTCATCTAAATGGTATAGGTTTTGCGGAACTGCGGTCGCATGGCTAGGTCATTGGTCGGCTGGCGTGAGGTGTTTGCTACGGGGCGTCCTCAGCCGTACGTCAGGCGATGCCGGATGATGTGCGGCAGTTTTTTGCGACGCGGTTCATAGGGTGCGATGCGGTAATAAACAGGTCTAAGCCAAGGCGTCATAGCAGGCCCGCCGCCAGCCAAGCATCGATTAACCCGATCAGCAATTTGTGGAGAGGCGCAGACGCACCAAAGAGCACGCGTAACCGAGTGGGAGCGGAACATCCGTCCAGAGGTGAGCATGATTATCAGTTATCGGTGACGAATATCATGACGAGCGAAACAAACCGCTAATCGTGGCCTAAAATACAATGTGCAAATTGCGGGTCGACTTAGGGCACACAGAAGCCTGCGCGGCTCTAGCCCACGATCCCGGTAGCCCTGGCGATGCTGATCGCTTCCTGCCGGGTCCGGCAGCCGAGCTTGCGATAGACGTTACCCAGATGAAATTTCACCGTCGCCTCGCTGACGCCGAGCATGACGGCGATCGATTTGTTGGCGGCACCCTCGGAGACGATCACCAGAATCTTGTTTTCACGCCGCGACAGTTCGCTGCGGATGCCGGGGACGGGGCTCAGATGGCCGCTGTCGCGCAGTTTGCGGATCACCTGGCGTGCCGATGAGGAAGCGCCGAGGAATTCGCTGATGCGCTTGTTGTCCAACAGTTCGCCGAGGAAGAGTTTCTCCTCGGCAAGCGGCGCGATCGAACCCAGTCGGGCCGCATCCTCGAACACGCGCAGCAGGATGGCGCGCGCCTTGGTGAGATCCCGCCGACGGCGGTGGACATGGGCGAGCCAGACGTTGACCCCCATACGCTGCCGGTCCGTGATACTCAAATTGCTCAATGTAGCGGCGAGCAGCGTTTCGATCTGCGGCAGATCGGGCTGCTCATGCAGGATTTGCCGCATCCAGGCTAGCAGCAAGCTGATATCGTCGCGGTCGACCAGGCGGGACACGTCGCCGGGATGGGCGAGCACCCAGTCGCTATCGATTGATGTGCCGATGCTTCTCAGCCGCGTCGCGGCCTCCGACCAGCGATTGGCATTCTGGAGGATGATGGCCTCGCGGATGCTAACCATGGCCTGGAAGGCATGGTTGGAAATTTGATACACCCGCCAGCGGTCAAGGAACCCGCGCGCCGCCAGCAGCGAGAAATGGGTGGCCATCGCCTGGCTGCCATAGAGTAGGGTGAATTCCATAAGGCTCGGCCAGATCTCGCTATGCGAAAAATCGTCGATTTCGGTGTTGAGGAAGCGCGCCAAAGATTCGGCCCGGCCGCCGTCATATTCGACGCAAGCCTCCAAGAGCGCCTGCAGCCGCATGTCGTTCGGCGTTTCGAACGGCACCTCCGAGAGGCTCTTCGCCGATAGCATCGCATGTTTGCGGGCCGCGATCGTGTCGCCTTTCATCAACGCCATCATCGCCTGGTGCAGGCTGATATAGAAGCTGAGTATCGGCGCATGGGCGGACTGATAGTGATGCATGGCCCGCTGCGCCATCTGCTCGGCCTTGGCGAATTCGCGGCGGCGGATGTAATATTCCAGCATCGAATTGTAAAAAGTGCCGCGGAAGAGATGCGCGTCACCCGGGAATTCGGCAATCAAGTTGAAAAGTGTGGCGAGCAGTTCCTCACTGAACTGGTGATCCTCATAGATCAGCATCAGGAAGCGGAATTCCCGGAACTCGCGGGAGAACAGCGTGCGCGAGGCGAACACGGTCTCGACATCATTGGCGCTGTCGCCGAACCGGTCGGCGATCAGCCGCCGTGCCCGAGAAATATCCCCGCGCTTGAGCGACTGCAGCGCCAGCGACAGGACAAGGATTTCGCTTTGATGCGCGTAGCTAGCAGGAAAGCCGGCAAGCACGCGGTCGTTTGCGGCAGTGCCGTGGAAGTAGATGAAGAACAGGCCGCCGGCGCGGTTGAACTCGGCCAGCGCCTTGTCGTAAAAGCCGACCTGTTGGTATGTGGTGATCGCATCCACCGGCCTTGCGTGTTCGGCATAGGTTTCGGCAATCGCATTGGCGCCCGCCGGTGTCGACAGGCGCTCCGATATCACCGCCTCGACAGCTGAGGACAAGTGGCTGGAGAGACCCTGCGCGCAAAGCTGAAGTCGGCGATTCTGTCCCACCCGCGCTATCGGAAAAAGTCCATCACTGCTGCGAGGCGGTAGCGCGGCACCTTCGGCAAGCAGCTTCAGATCTACCAATTCTTCGTCAACCATATCAGCGAGAAACTCGAAGCGCAGGAACTGCGACAGGTTGCCAAAGCTGTCGCCGCGGAAAGCAATGAGCGGCCATCCACCCGAAACCGCCATTATCCGCCTCGCCTGCTTCGGTCCAAAGAATCGCTCGCCCTCCTCGGCGGAAACCAGCAGCATCTCCCGATCCAGCACATGTGCCGCGCCATAGGCGAGAGCGCGGGGCAGGCCTGGTATTTCCGTGTCCGGGCGTTTAGCGATTATGGCCCCGCTGCCGCCGGACAGAAGCTGCTCCGGCAACGGTCCCGCAATCGCATGGGGCGGGATGTCCCACAGCGCAAGCCCGTTGGTTTGCAGCTTCGGCGGGTTGGCGTCGGCATGAACCCTGAGCTTTTTCTGCCGGGCGATCTGGTTCAAAATCACCGACTTGCCCATGCCGGCGGGGGCCTCTAGGACGACAATCGCCTCAGGGCGGCCCAGAATCTGGTGGACGATTGCCGTGCGTGGGAAGACCGCATTCATGCGATATCTATGCGCTCGTGCCCCAGGTGGCGCAATATTTGCGATACTGGATGCCCGACTGACGGCAAGCGATGTCCATCAGGTATGGGTTTTGTCACATTAGGTTCCTGTGCCTGCGAAGCCTTAAGGCACCTTAGTTTCAGGCAACGCCGCTTTGCCGCCGGTCCAGATACCAAAGATCACCCGGACGCGAGAGCCGGCCATTTGTTTCCATACCGGCTCTTAAGAAGTCGTCCGTGAAGAAGGCCCAATTCGCCGATGGTGAGCTGCGAGCAGGGCTCGGTCGGATGGGGCTAGCAATCGGCACGTCGGTTAGGCTGATCGTGACTGGAGCGGCAGCGTTGCGGCGGCTGCGAACAGCGCCAGGAAGAAGGCACACAAAAGCCTCAGCCAGTTGAGCAAGAGGCTGAAGTTGTAGCCGACGGCGGCGAGCACTGCGTTGTTGGCATCGCCTTCGGCGAAGGCCAGGAAGTTGCGGCCCATGCGATGGTCGTTCTTGAGATGGCCGATGACCGGTTCGACGGCGGCCCGGCGTCGCAGTGCCCGCTTGATGGTCTTGGTGAGGCCGCGCCTGTAGCCGGCGACATGAACCTTGAACATCTTGTCCTTCGGCGCGTTGTGGCCGCGATAGCCGGCATCGGTGACGATCTTGCCGAGGGTGACGCCGACCGCGGTCTCGATGGCGGGGATGACGGTGGCCAGCGTGTGGCCATCATAGGGATTGCCGGGCAGCGCCTTGACGTGGGCGACGAACTGGCCGCCGCGGCTGCGCTGCAGCGTGGTGGCGACCGAGACCTTGACGCCGAACTCATAGGGCTTGTGGGCCTTGCCCTTGCCGATGCACTCCACCTCGGGAGCATGCAGGGAGTAGAGCTTCTTGCCCCGCTCGCGCTGGCGCTGGTCCCTGACACGTCGGGCCAGCGACAGCGGCAGGGCGAAGGGCTGCGACAGTTCCGGCCGCCCGGCGAGCTTGCGGGTGATGTCGCGGATCACCGCACCGAGCATGGTGCGCAGTCGCTTGAGCGCCCGGTTGGCCCGCTTGAACTGCTTGGCGTGGGCATAACGCTGATGCTTGATCAGCGCGAACTTGCCGACCCGCGCATAGGACTGGCGCAGGCCGATGCCATGTTTCCTGGCCAGCTTCACCAGCCGCTCGCGGGCGCGATGCATCAGCTTGGCGTCGGTCGGGAAAGTGATGGCCTTCTCCTGCACGGTGGTGTCGACGATCACCGCACGGAAGTCCGCCGGTTTGGCCGCGCCCAACCGGGTCGCTGCCGCAAGGCTCTCCTGGAGCAAGGCCATCAGCCGCTCCTCGCCCATGCGCAGACGCCAGCGCGTCAGCGAGGTGCGGTCGAAGGGCAGGCGGTGCTGGAAGAACTCTTCCCCGCAGAACTGCTGGTAATAGGGGTTCTCCAGCCAGCGCTCGCACAGCGCCTCGTCGGACAGGTTGTGCATCGACTTGAGGATGGCCCGGCCCGCCATCAGCCGTGTCGGCAGCGGCGGCCGGCCGGGATCGTCGTCATAGACCGCGCCAAGCCGTTCTTCCAAAAAGCGCCAGTCGATCGCCTTGGCCAGTTGCACAAGCGCATGATCCATATTGAGGATCTGGTCGAGCCGGGATCGCAACAGGTCGGTCTGGCCGCTCTCGCGCCGTTCCTTCGGCCGCATCGCTCGCTCCCTCGCAGCTTCGCCACAACAGTCGAATCACGCGTACAGGCACGCTTTCAAATTGCCGGAAATCGCCGCTCAAAGCCACGAAATTCGGCAAAATCCAGCCCCGTTATGGAACGAAAAAGCAAAATGAATCAAAGCGTTCCGAGTTCTTCACGGACGACTAAGAACTAAAGACCCCCAGGGACTTGATGTGACAACACCGCGACAGCCATCCGCCGTCATGACAACACCGATGAGTGTGTCGGCTCCTCGTTCGTAGATGAGAGGTCAGCCAGCGGTCGCGCCGGGCCGATTGATGCGCCCGAGAGCCTGCTCGAGATCCGCAATGAGATCGCAAGGCTCCTCCAGGCCAATATTGAGCCGTACAAGGCGCCCGTCATAGTCCTTGCCCGGTCGGTCAAGCTTTGGATAGAGGATCGCCAGTGCGGTTGTGCCGCCCCAGCTGAAGCCAATTTTGAACAACCTCAAACTATCAACGAAGGCTTCGACCTGCCCAGGGTCAACCTCACGGCAGAACAGGATCGAGAACACGCTGGCCGAGCCTGTGAAGTCGCGCTGCCAAAACTTGTGGCCCGGGCATGACGGGAGCGCGGGATGAAAGACGGCTTCGATTCCCGGCTGGGCAACCAGCCAATTGGCGACCTGCAGCGTCGATGATTCGAGGCGCTCCAGTCGCACGCCGAGCGTCTGTAGCCCACGCAAGGCAAGGCTTGCATCATCCGGGGAGACGGCCGCGCCGAGCTGTTTCAGCACGGGTCCGACCGCGTCGTACGCCGCTTGCGTCCCAACCGACACCGTGCCGAGCAGAAGGTCGCTGTGGCCCCCTACGTACTTCGTGAGCGCCTGCATGCTGACATCTACGCCCTTGGCGAAGGCGTCGAACAGCACACCGGCTGCGTAGGTATTGTCAAGGGCAAGCGGCACCCCCCGGGAATGCGCCGCTGCCACTATGGCTGGCACGTCTTGTACCTCCATCGTCACCGAGCCTGGGCTTTCGGTCCAGATCAGCGCCGTGTTGTCACGGATGAGGGCCGAAATGCCGCCGCCGATCAGAGGGTCATAGGCTTCGACCTCGATGTTGAGCCGTGCGAGCAGACCGTCCGCGAGCTCGCGGTTCGGCCCATAGGCGGAAGCTGGTACGAGCGCGTGACTGCCAGCCTTGCAGAAGGCGAAATAGATCGAGGCAATAGCAGCTTGGCCGCCAGGGACAACAAAGCTGTGGCGTGCGCCCTCCAGTTCCGCAATACGCGCCCCAAGTTCCAGCACGGTAGGCGTTCCATACAGGCCGTACGTATAACCGACCTCGCTCTGACGCCAATCGTCTGCCGCATCGGCCTGCCGCTCGAACAGAATGGTCGAAGCCCGATAGGTCGGCGTCACGAGCGAGCGGAACCCCGACGGGGCCTGAGCGGTGGGGTGAATAAGCTTCGAGCGCCAGTGCATGACGGCGTTTTCCCTGGATTATCTACAAATAGCTATGCCTGGGTGTGAGGTTTGTCAGTGTCTATACTTTTGGCGAGGGCGATCCCTCTTCACCCTTTGCGGGAGAGAACGTATTGCACGAAGGACGATAAGTGTGCGCGTTTTTTGCCCGGTCAATGAAATTTTTTTGCATTTGCCTGAACAACGATAACCCTATTCATCTTCGGTCCTCGTAATCCATCAGAACAACGATCAAATCGCTTGGCTGGACTGCGCGGCGCGAACGGAAAAGGAGCAGCGATCCCAATCTCGGTCCGGTGCCAGACCTTCATCTCAGCAGAGTATCCGGACAACATGCTTGAGGGCTCGCGGCTGCATACATTGGGCGGATGAGCCTCTCGAAAAATCTTGCGCCCGAACGAGAGAACACATATCGTAGTGCGTACCCGCACTCATTCAGTGGCCAATGGAATAGTAAGGCCAACCTTGACCCGATCCATCACCACCGTGGAGCGAAACCATTTTACGTCTTCGCTCGTGTAAAACAGTCGATGTACGACACAGTTATATTCCTCCATCGTTGCTACCGACAAGATGAGAACGAAGTCCGCTTCGCCGGCTACATAGTAGCATTGCTGCACTTCAGGGCCAGAGAACCGTCTTTTGATTTCGTTTAGCAGGTCTAGCTGCACTCGATCTATGTGGACTTCCACGATCACTGTAATGGGTTTTCCCACCAAGGTTGAGTCGACGAGCGCAACGTGTGCGGTGATGACGCCAACTTCCTCCAATCTACGAAGGCGGCGCTGGACCGCCGCAGTAGAGCGGTTCACACGTTCAGCGATAACGCGGAGCGGAGTTTCCCTGTCCCGCTGCACAATATCTAAAATAGCCAGATCAAATTCGTCGAGATCGACTGACCTCTTCGCACTGTGTGATCTCACCATGAGATTATTCTCGTTCTCTGCCTCGAATTCACGAGCGCGGGCGCCTTACAACAAAAAACAAAGACACAATCGAGAGAACCAGAAAATCCGATAACCGTGAGATAGGGTGAGGCGTCTTCGCCAAGGACGCACCTCATATGGTCACGCCAAGTTGTGCGGTGAGCACGGCAAGGAGGCGTTCTCCGGCAATCTCCAGCTGACCGGAATTGTCGATATGCAGCACATCTCCACCTTCGATGCTTTGCTGTTCGCTCCGAAGCAGCCGCTGCCTGATGCTCTCCAGATTTTCCCGCCCCCGTTCGACCAGACGCAACGCCAAAACGTCCATGGGCGCGGTAATATTGACGACGAGCAATTGCGGGTATTTCCTCCGCGCTTCCGGCAGGATGGCTCGAGAGCCATTGGCTACCACGACATCGCCGCGTTCGAGCCATTCGTTGATGTCCGATGGGATTCCGTAGGAAAGGCCGTGCGCCTGCCAATGGAGCGAGAACCCACCTTCGCGAGCACGACGGTCGAATTCGATCGTATCGACAGGTTCGTGATCCTCGCCGATACTTGCCGGGCGGCTGATGATCCGGCGTACGAAGTGAATACGCGGAACGGCCCGAAGTCGAACGCGCGCAAAGTCGATAAGGGTATCCTTGCCGGCGCCGCTGGGACCGACGACAAGGACAAAGCCGCCAGACAATTTCATGGGCTTCAAACCACCGACATAAGGGCCGCGCCGGTCTTCAGTGCGAACTGCGATCGGACCGCGAAATCGGCGCCACGGTGTTCCTGCACGAAGAGCGACAGGGTATCGATATGGTAATCTTCGGATAGAAACGGCTCGAACCTCTCCTTGAGGCGCGCCCGCGTTGCTGCGCGCCCGTCTTCGGGCACGCGATCGGTCAAGGTCATGTGGAAGCGAAACCGGTCCAAGACGTAGGGGTAGCCCCAGGTTACGAGGTTAGTCATCTCGACCTCGTCGAGCTGGCGGCTCATGCGCCGCTCGAGTTCGCCTGCATCCATCGGCGCGCGGAACCGATCGAATTCTTCAACGATCTGCGCCGCAAAACCGCGCAAGGTTGGGATCGGGTAAACGGGCACGAGTGCGAAGAAGCCACCAATCAGATCGATTTTCAAAGATCCGATCGGGCAGGGCGGCCGGGACGCAGCAAAGCTGCCGAGAGCGTGTTCTAGTTCCTCGACCGAAGTATCTTCTCTTAATCGGAACGGTGCTTTGAGCGTGGCGTGGAAACCATAGCGGCGCGGCTCCGAGGTGAGAACTGTTTCGCCCTCGGGTTGGGCAGCGTCGGTGGCATAAATACTTCCAAACGGATCCCGACCAAGCCAATGCACGGCCGCCGTAGCCAGCGGGTGTCTGGGGCTTGGCGAGTAATATATTGCGTGTCGGCGTTCACTCGGTTGAGCAATACTCATGCTAATGCCTTCAGGGGAACGAACCACTCGGACATCTAAGGATGGACGACCATGCTGGATACGCTATCTCGGCGTCGTCAGGGCGATCGCTCAATGGCCGCTTTCGTTGGTGGGATCGGCCCGGTCCCGCAGCCAATCACCGATAACGGAAATCGATAACGCAGTGAGCATGATAACGGCGCTCGGGATGAAGACCAGCCAAGGCGCCCCTTCCATATAATCACGCGCAGCTCCAAGCATGTTGCCAAGGCTCGATAGCGGTGGCTGCACACCAAGTCCAAGGAATGACAGGCTCGTTTCGAGCAAGATGACTTCAGGCAGATTGAGCGTCATAGCGACGATCACGCTGGAGGCAACGTTAGGGAGGATGTGAAGCGCATACACGCGCATAGGCGAAGCACCGATATCCCGTACTGCAATTGTATAGCCCTGCTCGGATGCTGACAGAGCCAGTCCGCGGCAGAGGCGGGCGATGCGCTCCCAGCCAAAAAAGCCCAGGAGCACCGTGAAAAGGACGAGACTGTTGCCGAAAAAGGCGAGAACGGCGAGCGCGACGATCATGAAGGGAATGGCGGCTTGAGCATCGATCAGCATCAGGATGATCTGTTCGAGACGACCCCGGCTGTGGGCTGCAAGGAACCCGAGACCGATTCCAATGGCAGCCGCGATGAATGTCGAAATTAGCCCGATCGTCATGCTCGTTCGGATCGACGAACACAGACGCGAAAGCGTATCGCGGCCCAACTGGTCGGTTCCAAGAGGATGCGTCCAGTCTCCCCCGACCAGGAAAACGGGAGGGCGAAGGCGTGCACGCAAATCCGTCGCCGCTATGTCAAAGGGAGCGAGATGGTTTGCCAACAGCGCGATTACACCCATGACCGCGATCCAGAGAACGGCGAGGAGCACTGAAGGAGGAAAACGCCGCGCCACGCGGCGCCAACTGGGCATAGAGCGAGCCGCAACCGTAGCCATCTGGGTCATCCTTTGCTTGCGCCGTCGCTCTGCCCGTGCCGCAGACGGGGATCTAGATGCCCATAGAGTAGGTCCACGCCGAAGTTGGCGAGAACCATGGCGGCGCCTATCATCAGCAGGATCGTCTGAACGACGGCGAGATCCCGGTTTGCGACCGAAGAGACCAGCAATCGACCAATTCCTGGCCAGGAAAACACGCTTTCAACGACCACCGCTCCCGCCACCAGGCGACCCAGCATCAGTCCAATGATGGTGACGATCGGTAGGGCAGCGTTCGGAACCACGTGGAGCAACATAATTTGCGAACGCGGAATCCCTCTGAGCGTCGCGGCCCGCACGTGCGGCTGGCCTAGTACGTCGATGATCGCCGAACGTGTGAATCGGGCCAGCGTTGCGCCACCGAACACGCCGAGTGTCAGCACGGGCAGGATAACATGCAAGATAGTGCCCGCACCTCCAGAGGGGAGCCAGTGCAATCTGACGGCAAACAGCATTACCAACAGCAGACCGAGGACGAAGCTCGGCATGGTGAAGCCGACAATCGAACCGGTCATGATGAGCCGATCAGCCCAAGTGTTGCGCCAAAGGGCACTGAATACGCCAGCCGGAATGCCGATCAGCAATTGCAGGATAAAGCCAGGAACGGTGATCGCCAACGTCGCCGGCAAGCGTTCCATGACGGCGTCCAATGCGTTGCGCCCGTCAAGCATGGAGCGTCCGAGATTTCCCTCCATGACCGCCTGCAGATATCTGACATATTGAATCCATATGGACTGGTCGAGCCCCCAGCTTCGGCGAAATTCGCGGATGGCCTCGCCCGAGGCATCGAGGCCCAGAATATTGATGGCCGGGTCGCCTGAGAGGCGAAGGACGACGAAAGTGATTGTCACGATCAACAGAAGGGTCGCCAAGGCACGCAAGCAGCGCGCGGAGATATATTCCAACATCACGCGTTCTCCATTTTCCCGCGCGAGGAAACCATGTCGTCTTGGGGGTGATGGCACGCTACGGAGCGGTTTGGCGCGACGATACGCAGCTCTGGCCGTTCTGTTTGGCACAGCGTCGATGCGCGAGGGCAGCGTGGATGCAAGACGCATCCGTTCGGGACTTCCATCGGATTGGGCGGATCCCCTTGGATAATAAGGCGGCGCTGAGGCTGTGGTTTCAAGCTGGGGACCGCCGAAAGCAGCGCTTGCGTATAGGGATGCAGGGGATTCCGGAAAAGTTCTGTGGCGGCTGCTTCCTCCATGATCCTGCCGAGGTACATAACGATCACTCGGTCAGCGATCTGGCGAACGATCTTCAGATCGTGGCTGATGAACAGATAGGTGAGACCTCTGCTGGCCTGTACATCCTTGAGCAGATTGACCACCTGCGCCCCGACAGAGACGTCGAGGGCGGAAACCGGCTCGTCGCATACCAGAAGATCTGGATCGAGGACCAGTGCCCGCGCCAGGATCACTCGCTGCCGCTGACCGCCCGAGAGTTCGTGAGGGTAGCTGGCAAACTGGTCCGGCCGCAGCCCGACGGTCGACAACAGAGCCTGGGTCTTTTCTCTGCGCTCCGCCATGGAGGAACCTACGCCGTGCACGACGAGCGGTTCCATGACCTGGCGGCCAATCGGGAGACGTCGATCAAGAAAAGACAAGGGGTCCTGATAGACCATCTGCATTCTTTGTCTTTGCGCTCGCCAGACGGCATCGCGGCGCGTTTGCACCGGCATGCCGTCAAGCAGGATCGACCCACGTGTCGGCGCCATCATCCCGAGAACGAGGCGGCCGGTTGTCGACTTGCCGCAACCAGACTCGCCAACGACGCCGAGCGTTTCTCCCCGCTTCAGGGAAAAGGACACGTCATCGACTGCCTTTAACGGAACCTTGGGCGAAAATGGACCCGCCCGGGATCGGACACTGAAATGCTTCGTCAGCCCCTGCACAGTTAGAAACGATGTCATGCCGGAACCTTCACCTTATCCGTCTCCGCGTCGGAGGACTGAGTTCTAAGGCAGGCGACGCAATGACCGTTCGCAACCATGGCCATTGCCGGCGTCATCAGTAAACAACTCGGCATCGCCTCGGCACATCGGGCCTCGAATGCGCATCCGCTCGAGATGTCACTTGGTGCCGGAACGTGACCCGGAATCGCTCGTAACCGGCCGACCGGCTCATCGATATCGGGAGCGGCGGCGAGAAGACCACGCGTATAAGGATGTCGCGCCCTGTGCCAGAAATCAGCCGATGGCGCCATCTCCACGAGTCTTCCCGCATACATTACGGCAATCCGGTCGCTGGTTTCGCGCACCACGCCTAGATCATGCGAGATGAGGACGATTGATGTACCCGTGTCGCTTCTGATCTCTTTGAGCAGGTCCAAGATTTGGGCCTGCACCGTAACATCGAGCGCCGTTGTGGGCTCATCTGCGACAAGGAGGTCGGGCTCTCCGGCCAGAGCCATGGCGATTGCGACACGTTGGTTCGTGCCCCCGGAAAGCTCGTGAGGATATTGACCGAGACGCCGCTGTGCGCCTGGTATGCGAACCCGATCGAGCAATCGCTTTGCTTCGCCGCGCGCGGTGCCCCATCCGATCTTACGATGCAAAACCAGTGTTTCGGCAAGCTGGAAGCCGATCGTGTGGATCGGATTAAGAGAGGCAGTGGCATCCTGGACAATCATTGCCAAGCGCCGGCCACGAAGGGCAGCCATGGCTTTTTCGTTGAGATCCAGAAGGTTCGATCCTTCGAAGAGAACGGAACCGGTAGTCTTTGCTTGCCGTCCCAGGACCCGAAGGATGGCAAGCCAGGTGACACTTTTCCCGCATCCGGATTCCCCGACAAGGCCGAGAATCTCGCCGCGGCCGATATCCAGATCGATGCCCCGCAAAATCTCGGTTGATCCGCGTGTCGAATCGATCCGAACGCGAAGGTCCCTGATCTGCAGGAGCGGTGCGACTCTGGTATCGTGCATGACCGTATTACCGAGACGCTGCCAGCGCGGTTTGCTTCCTCATGGAAGCCAGCGCCTGGTAGTTGGGATCGGGGATGTTTTCGTAGGCCGGACCGAACTCTTCGACGAAGACGTTGTGCGATACGAACCCACTTTCAGGTACCAGCACATGGAGCTTGAATGCCGGGGGCTCATTGATGTTTTTAAAGACCCGTACATCGCCCAACTGAAGGTGACAGGAGCTTACAACCGACGGCGCTACTGAGGCGAGCGTGCCATGCCATAGGCAGTCGATCGCGCGGTGATGATGGCCACAGAGGAGACGAACGACCTGCTTGTTGGCTGTGATGATCTCGCCTAGCTCCGTCGCTCCGTCGATCAGCCGCACAGCGTCGTAGATACCCCCACCAAAGGCAAAAGGCGGATGATGAAGAAGAATGAGGGTAGAAGTATTGGGCCGCTCCTGTAGGCAATCCCGAAGATACGAAAGTCGTTCGGAGCAAAGGCGACCCAGGCCCTCGCCTTCAACAAGGGTGTCCAGCCCGATGACACGAAGCTTGTCGTGTTCGACGCAAAACTGCACGAAGCCGCCGGGGCCCTTCTTTTCGGGAAAAACAGCCAGGAAATTCTCCCGGATGTCGTGGTTGCCAAGCGCCAAATGGACCGGGAACGGCAAGCCTTCGATCATCTCCTTGAGCAGCTGATATTCACCGACTTGGCCGCTATCAGCCAGATCCCCGGTGACGACCATCATGTCCGGCCTTGGATTCATGTTGGCGACGCGCTCGAAGGCTTGCGCCGACCGTGCAGTGCAATCTACGTTTCCGGAAGCCAAGGGTCTGCCCGTCTCGCGGATATGAAGATCAGTGAGATGCGCTATGATCATGGAGCATTGCCTTTCAGTAGTCGCCACCGACAGCCTCAATCGACCTCGAAACTCGGTGGATGGATTGGATAATGCATGGGCATCATACGACCTGACGGGCGCATGATGCCCGGTAAGCATTAGACTATGCGGGCATGTTGAATGGACCGAAGTCCATCATTGGGGTGCGATGCGGCAGCCAGGCAATGTCTCCCCGCTTCCCGTAAAGCATGGGCGTATTGTAGAGCACAGTGCCAGGCGGATCGATCTCGTTGAAGATTTTCAGCACGCGTTCGTGAAGCGTGCGGCGTTCAGTACGGTCAGTCAGCGTTTGCAGTTTTTTGCCGATCTCGTCGAACTCCGTATTGCTCCAGCTCTTGGCTTCGAAGCGGATAAAGCCATCTGGCCCGTAGTTGGTCCACAGCGACCCCAATATATCCGGGTAGATCATGTCGGCCGAACCGTCGAAGATCGCGTAATTTGGCTGAGCGAACATCTGCCCCCAGTTCTCGCAAACCTTGAGCTGAACATTGATGCCGACGGCCTGCCACATCTGCTGGAGCGTCTGCGCCACGTCGAGCTCAGCGGTATAGTAGTTGGCCAGAATGCGATATTCGATCGGCGCACCGGAATAGCCTGCCTCGGAAAGGAGTTTCTTCGCGGCATCGGGATCGTAAGCCGGCATCGGAAAATTCTCGACGAACATGTCGCCGTAGGCCTGCCACTGAAAGCCTCTGGGAACATCAACCATGCCTGAGAACAATTGTTTTGCAATGGCTTCGCGGTCGATCGAAAGATTAAGCGCCTGACGAATGCGAACATCCTTCAGCGGCCCGCCGAACGTGCCGTAGTTGACGCAACGGATGTTGTTGATTGGCCCGCCGACCACATCAAGGTTACCGTGTCCCTTGATCGTCGCGATCTGATCCGGCGTAACTTCCGTAATGATGTGGGCGTCGCCCGCCGCGAGCGCGTTGACGCGGCTCGCCGCTTCCGGCATGACCTTGAAAGTCAGCGAAGAGAACGGCGGCTGGCCGCCCCAGTATTGGTCATGCGCGACCAGTCGGATTCGATCGCCAGCCTTGACTTCGGCAACGCGATAAGGGCCGGTGCCGACCGGTGATAGCGCCCATTTGTCCCAGTTTCCAGCCTTCTGGAACGCAGCCTTGCTGATGATCTGACTTGTCCAGTTGGACAGCCTGAATTCGAAAAGCGGATCGGCCTGTTTGGTTACGAAACGCACAGTGCTTTCGTTGAGGGCGGCCACCTTTTCCAGCACGCTGAAAAACTGCCGTGATATGCTTTGACCCGGAAGGCCCTCCGTCAACATGCGTTCCGGTCCGAACGTATAGGCAACGTCTTCGCTGGTCATCACCGATCCATCATGGAAATGGACCCCTTTGCGGATGACTACATCCCAGGTGCGTGCATCGACCTGGTGCCAAGACTCCGCAAGGCCCGGCACCAGGCGCTCGCCGTTAAGGTAATCGATACGGATCAGCGTGTCGTAGATGCTTGCCGCAAGACGATATGTGATATTCGTAGTGAGCCTAAGGGGATCGAGTTGGGGCGGATTGTCCTGAACCGCAATGATCAAATCGGTTCGGGGCTGTGAGTTGGCAATTCGCGGAGCGATTGTGCCAAGCAGTGGAATGGCACTCATCACCTTAAGGTAGTTTCGGCGAGTCATATTCATGGTGCGCTACCCTCCATTGTCAAGTTAGCAGAAGCCGATCTTCGCAACTTGGTTAGACATGTCTACATAAGAGCGTTCGCATGATAGAATGACAGTCGAATGACAAACGGGGCAGAGAGGCTCGACAAAACGGAATCACTGACGAACGAGCTTCTGCGGTGCCCGGCCGCGCTTTCAAGCGCGGGTCGGCTCCGGTATCAAACGTTCCGTCCATTCCGACGAGCGAGGTGTAACTTCGAATAACCTGTCCGCGACAGCCTCGCGCACCTCCTCGTCGTGGAAGATTCCGACGATGGCGGCACCGCGTGCCTTGGCTTCGTTGATCAGT
Source organism: Mesorhizobium sp. AR02 (assembly GCF_024746835.1). Lineage (NCBI taxonomy): Bacteria > Pseudomonadati > Pseudomonadota > Alphaproteobacteria > Hyphomicrobiales > Phyllobacteriaceae > Mesorhizobium > Mesorhizobium sp. AR02. The sequence continues at coordinate 571,150 of NZ_CP080530.1, forward strand.
TCGATGACTGTCTGCCGATTGGTTGCGTCGAGCGAGGCCGTCGGCTCGTCGAGCAGCAGCACTGGATAGTCGGCGATGAAGCTGCGGGCGATGTTGACGCGCTGCTGCTCGCCACCGGAGAAGGTGGCAGGGGCTAGAGACCAAAGACGCTCGGGGATGCGCAGCCGGGACAGCAGGGCGTGGGCGGCGGCATGCGCTTTCTCCGGGGTGACGCCGTTGACGATCGCCGGCTCGGCCACGATGTCCAGCGTCGGCACCCTTGGAATGACACGCAGGAACTGGCTGACATAGCCGATGGTGCGGCGACGGATTTCAACGACTTCCCAGGGTTCGGCAGCCAGGAGATCGACGGTGTCGCCAATGTGCTGGACGAGGATCTTGCCGGCGTCCGGCTTGTAGTTGGCATAGAGCGAGCGCAGCAGCGTCGATTTGCCAGCACCGGACGGTCCGTGCAGGCAGACGCATTCGCCGGCCTTTACCGCAAGCTCGATATTGTCGAAGACGGGCAGGATGGTGCCGCCCTGGGTGTGGAGCGTGAAGGTCTTGGCAAGACCTTTGGCGTGCAATCGAATGGTCATGGGATGTCCTTTTTGTCTTAAACTTGCAGGACAGAGGAGACGAGCAGCTGTGTGTAGGGATGATGGGGGTCGTCCAGCACCTGGTCGGTCAAACCCTGTTCGATGACGCGACCGCGTTGCATGACCATCAATCGGTCGGCGAGCAGCCGCACGACGGCAAGATCGTGGGTGACGATGATGGCGGCGATGCCGAGTTCACGCACCAGCCCACGCAGCAGATCGAGCAGGCGAGCCTGCACCGAGACGTCGAGACCGCCGGTCGGCTCGTCCATGAAGACGAGGCGCGGCCGTGTGACGAGGTTGCGGGCGATCTGCAGGCGCTGCTGCATGCCGCCGGAGAAGGTGCGCGGTTGGTCATCGGTGCGACCAAGGTCGATTTCGACCTTCTGCAGCCAGTCCTGCGCCTCGGCCCGGATGTTGCCGTAATGCCGGGCGCCGATGGCCATCGGCCGCTCGCCGATATTGCCGCCGGCGCTTACATCCATCCTCAGCCCATCGCGAGGGTTCTGATGCACGATGCCCCAGTCAGTGCGTGCAAGCCGCCGGCGCTCGGGTTCAGATAGTGTCAGGATGTCCACAGGACCGCGGCCACGCATGTCATAAGTGACGGTACCGGTATCGGGCGGCAAATGACCTGCCAGGCAGGCAAGAAGCGTCGACTTTCCGGAACCGCTTTCGCCGACGATGCCAAGCACCTCACCGGGCCGGATCGTGAACGAAATATCGCGGCACCCAATCTGCCCACCATAGGACTTCGACAGACCGACGACGTCGAGCAGGGCCGGTTTCGGGGCGAGCTTAGGGATCGCATTCATGGTCATGACTCCCCTCCGGCGCTGTTCGGTTGCGCCGCAGCCTCGGCCTGACGAGTGTTGCAGAAATCGGTGTCGGAGCAGACGAACATGCGCGACCCCTTGTCGTCGGTGATCACCTCGTCGAGGTAGCTCACTGTCGACCCACAAAGTGCGCAGCATCCTTGCCAGGTCTGCACCTCGAAGGGATGGTCGTCGAAATCGAGGCTGCGGACGGAAGTGTAGGGCGGCACGGCATAGATACGTTTTTCTCGGCCCGCACCCCAAAATTGAATAGCGGGGTTGTTTGCCATTTTTGGATTATCAAACTTCGGGATCGGCGATGGCGACATCAGAAACCTGCCGTTGATCATCGCGGGATAGTCGTAGGTCTTGGCGATACGGCCGAAACGGGCGATGTTCTCATAGAGCGTCACCTGCATGGCGCCGTACTCGGCATAGGCATGCATTTTGCGAGTTTCGCTCTCGCGCGGGATCAGCTTGCGCAAAGGCTCAGGTTCCGGAACCTGATATACAAGGATCTGGCGTTCCGTAAGCGGTGCCTCCGGCACACGGTGGCGCGTCTGAATGATGGTTGCTTCCTCGGTAGATTCGGTGACAGATATGTCGGCGACCGTCTGGAAAAAGCGGCGGATGGAGACGGCGTTGGTGGTGTCGTCGGCACCTTGGTCAATCACCTTCAGGCGGTCGTTCGGGCCAAGGACGCTCGCCGTAATCTGAATCCCGCCGGTACCCCAACCAGAGGCGAGGGGCATCTCACGGCCGCCGAATGGTACTTGATATCCAGGGATGGAGAGGGCTTTAAGCAGCGTCCGACGGACCATCCGCTTGGTCTGCTCATCGAGAAAAGCGAAGTTATAGCCGTCGTCGCTATAATTTGTGGTGATACTGCTCATTCGGCAGCCTCCCTCGTCTGCGCGGCCGCGCGGGCTGTTTCGTATTCCGCCCGCAATTGCCGCACGAGCTGCAGCTCCGCCTGGAAGTCGACGTAGTGCGGCAGCTTGTAGTGGGTTACGAGCCCGTTGGCCTCGACATTGTCCGTGTGAGAGAGGACGAATTCCTCGTCCTGGGCTGGGTAACGTACGTCTTCGCCGAGTTCCCGGGCACGCATCGCTCGATCGACCAGCGACATGGACATAGCCTTGCCTTCATTATGACCGAAGGTGAGACCATAGCCGCGCGTGAATTGCGGGGGCTGCTCAGCGCTTCCTCGGAAGCTGTTAATCATCTGGCATTCGGTGACGGTGACCTCCGCGACCACGATGGGGAACCCGAGTTCCTCGGGAACGATTTCGACAGTCACTTCTCCGAGCCTGAGTTCGCCAACGAATGGATGGTTGAAGCCGTAACCGCGCGTGGTCGAGTAGGCGAGGCCGAGCAGAAAGCCCTCATCGGCGCGTGCCAGATTTTGCAGCCGCTGGTCGCGGCCGGCCGGAAAGCTCTTCGGCTGGCGGGTTAGATCGAAGACCTCCTCCTGATCGTCATCATTCTCTTCCTGGATCACGCCTTCGTCATCGAGAAGGTCAACGACGCGCGGGACGCTCTGGTCGAGCGGCTCGGCGGCCGGGACCGCCCGCACCCGCTCAAGACCTTCCGCTGCAAGCGCGAAGTCGAGCAGACGATGGGTATAGTCGTAGGTTGGGCCAAGCACCTGGCCGCCGGGAAGGTCCTTGAATGTCGCCGAGATGCGCCGGCGGATCCTCATCCTGGATGTATCGATCGGTTCCGACACGGCGATGCGCGGCAGTGTGGTGCGATAGGCACGAAGAAGGAAGATCGCCTCCATTGCATCGCCTTGCGCCTGCTTGAGCGCCAGCGCGGCGAGCTGGCGGTCATAAACGGAGCCCTCAGCCATGACACGATCCACGGCGAGCCCAAACTGCTCGCTGATCTGGGGCAGCGTCAGTTCAGCGATCTCGGGATCGCCTCGACGCGTCTCAGAGATCAGTCTGTGTGTATTGAGGATGGCCTGCTCGCCACCTTTGACGGCAACATACATTTTAAGCCTCCACCTTGATTGTACGTGGCAGACCGATCACGGCGTTGCCCGCTGTGAAGATCACGTCGATGCCCCGCGGATAAAGTTCGCTGTTGAGATCCCAGTCCGCCCAGAACCAGAATGGCAGTCCGGCAATACCGACTGTAATGCTTCCGTTGACACCTGGACCGGTCCAGGTCGTTGTCGGGCCATCGGTGAAGGAAGGGACCTGAATGATAAGCGTCGTCGAGCGATCGGGATATTCGACATCGCCTGGATGGAGTTCGTAGAGGCGCGGCAGGTTCGCCGGATCGGAAACGATGGCGAAGCGAGCTTCTCCAGCAGTCTCGGTCAGCGGCAGGCTGCAATGAAAACGAAGCCAAGCGGTCAGCTCGCCACAATCTTGCCTATTGTCGAGCCAGGCCGGTGTTTCGAAATCCATCAGTGACAGGCAGAGAGCAGCGGTTGCCGACGAGAAGGGCCGCGGCGCCGTCAGCGTCCGGTCGAGCGGCACGACGCGACCGGGATACGCCGTCGCAAGCAGAGCGGCACGAAACACGACTTGGGCGTCGAAGACCGGATCGGCAAAGCCTGGTTTCAACGAAACGCTGGCGGACGACATGGCGCCCTCGGCAAACGTACCAGATTGGACTGTCATGGCAGATCCTCCCCGCGCACCATGGTGAAGAAATCGACTTTGGTGGATGCGGCCTTGCGGCTTTTCTCCATCCGCCGCACTTCGGCTTTTTGGCGCAGCGGCTCGATTACCTTGGCCATGACCTCGTCATGGCGGTCCGGTTGCTGCAACAGCGCATCGACGATCGCTGCCAGTTCTGCCTGGCGCTTGTCACGTCCCTGCACATAACCATGGCCGACCGTCCCCTCTTTGAGCTGGACCGAGGCGCGGGCGACCGTCATCTCGCCCAGGTTGAACACATTTCCCGTGCCACCGGCACGGCCCCGAACCATCACCAGGCCGACATTGGGAGTCCGAAGCCATTCAAAGAGCACGCCGCTCGCCAAGTCGGTCGCCAAGGCCTCAAGCTCGCTGCCAACACTGCGGGACAAAATCCCGAGCCATTCGGAGCGCTTTGCAATGGCAACCGACTCGGCTTGCATCTCCATTTTCGAGTTCATCAGTTGTCTTCCTTTTGGTGTCCTTAGAGATATTGTTTTCCAGCGACCCAAATGTTGCGGATCACCGGCACGCCGTCGACGAGGCGCACGCGGATTAGGTCGGCGCGCAGACCAGGAGCGATGCGGCCGCGATCGATAAAGCCAAGCAAGTCGGCGGGATTTTTCGTCACCATGGCAACCGCCTCCGGGAGATCGAAGCCTTTGGCCGCGAGCGCGAATACGGCATGAAGCAGACTTCCCGGCACGTAGTCGGAGGTGAGCACGTCAAGCAGACCGTGGTCGGCAAGTTCCATTGCGCTGACATTGCCGTAATGCGAGCCGCCAAGAATGATGTTCGGCGAACCCATGACGATCTGCATGCCGAGTTCACGGGCGCGCCGTGCCGCTGTGAGGGTGGTTGGAAACTCACTGATCGTGATGCCGTCGCTATGAGATTCTTCGACGTTTCCGATCGTCGTGTCGTCGTGACTGGCGATGCGAATATTGTGCTCGCGGCAGAGGCATCCGATTGTCGAACGGCTCTGCGGTACATATTGCTGCTGATGGTCTCGGCGTTCGGCGATGTAGAGCGCGAACTCGTCCTCGGTCCAGACTCGGGCGTTCTTCTTGGCGCGCCACTCCCGATAGAGCGTCAGATTATGCCACTGCCGCTGGCCCGGTGTGTGATCCATCATGCTGATCAGCTTCAGCCCGGGATTGTCGATGTGCCGTTCGACCAATGGCAGCAGGGCCGAGTCTGACAGCTCGCAACGAAAATGGAAATAATGATCGATCTTGAGAAGACCGGCGGCGCGCGCCGTCGTCAGTCCGTTGATCACCTCGTTCAGCATGGCAGTGCGGGCGCGGCCGCTGTCGTAGTCGCCCAGAGACAGCGCATCGAGCACGGTCGTGATGCCGGCGCCCAGCAACTCCCAATCATGTGCAAGCAAGGCGGCGAGTGGTATGGGCCATTGGACGCCCGGCCGCGGGTGCATGAACTGCTCAACATTGTCGGTGTGCAGGTCGATCAGGCCGGGCAGAAGGAAGTCGCCCTCGCAATCGAGCACATTGATCCGGCCCGTCGTTGCAGCGCCAATGGAAGACACCATTGCGTCATGGATTTCCAGGGTGCCTTCGGTAACGCGATCTTCCTGGACGATCCGCGCATTGCTAAGTTGCAAGCTCATTGGCTGTCACCTTCAGCTTGTTTGGCGACAGCAAACGACCCGAGCCTGTCGGCCGATGGGAATAAAATTGTTAGGCGGGTTAGGTCTTTCGGCGACAGCCTGGCGGCGCGCAACAACGGCTCATCGAGCTCTCCATGGATCAAGTTTTCAGCCGTCATTCTGTCAGGTTGCCGCCGGCTAGCCTCGAGGAAGACAGCCGGGCTCGGTTTGGTTGCCATGCTACGAAATCCATGGTTGTCGAGTGTGCCTGCTCGGGATAGAATAGCCAACCATGTTCAGACATGTCAACATGAGGGCACATCGCACGGTTTCATGACGGTGAGATGACTATTCGAAAGAGAAGCGAATGAATGAGATGAGCCACGAGTTGATGAACGAGCTGCCGCGGTGGAGGCAGATCGAACTGACACTCCTGAAGGAAATCGATGCCGGCGCGTTCAGGGTTGGGCAGAAGCTACCTGGCGAAAATGTCCTTGCGCCTCATTTTGGCGTCACCAGGACAACGGTCCGGCGGGCATTGGGAGAACTACAGAATAAGGGCGTGCTGCGTATTGAACGTGGACGTGGCGCCTTCGTAGAGCGTCGGATTCAGTACGGACTTGGCGCCGGGTCTTCCTTTATGGCTAACCTTCGCGACGCGAGCTTGGAGCCCGCGGTAGAGATTCTTGCGAAGTTTGAGGTGTCTGCCTCTACGGAAATCGCAAATCGACTGCAGATTCCGATAGGTGAGCCCGTCCTGGTCATCGATACGGTTGGTAAGGCAAGCGATCTGACGATCTCAGTTTCGCGGCATCATTTGCCTTTGCGCCTTTTTCCAGATGCACTCAATCGGATCTCGAGTTTTTCCTGCATCACTGAAGTCTATCGGCTCTTTGGCTACGAAAATACGCGTCGCACTCATTGTCATATAGAAGCGCGCTTGCCCTCGTCTGAAGAAGCCAGACGGCTCGAACAGCCAAAAACCGAACCCATCCTTGAAGTGGAAAGTGTTAAAATGATCGACGAAACCCCGATCGACTACAGCATCGGCCGCTTCTCAGCTGCCCGCGTCTCGGTTTATTTTGATAATTGAAGCCGCTAACCCGTCCTATTCAGTGCGCCCCGATGGCGCGTATCACCAGTGGAGGAAGGTTCCACCCAGATAGTAGTCGATTGGTCTGGTAGCTGACGAGCGGCTCGGTCGGGTAACTGGCCGGGTCGAAGCCTCGTGACAAAGGCCGCCTTGGGCGGTTGAGCAATCCGATGGGCCGTAACGTGAGTGAAGCCTGAGCAGGCCTCGAAAGTGATGATGTGGATGCCGACCCGCCTGAATTTCGGGGAAGGCCGCGCGAACGGGGAAGCAATCGACATGTGCACCCGTTCGATCCGCCGGGGTAATGGGCACGGCACGTCGGAAGGGTGATACGGGTAGGGGGAGACCCGCTCGGCATGAGGGTAGCGGCCTCAACGCAGCCGTCAGGGCGGCGGTGCCGGTGGGAGTCGGACAGGGTCATAATACCGCTGAAGCCGGGTAATGCCGGTGGAGGGAAGGGCCCTGACTTCTGGTGTGCTTTTGACGTTGGTGAGGAGGGGGTGATTGGCGATGAGCCTCGAAACACCCGAAAAGATCAGGAACCTTCAGAGGAAGCTGTACCGTAAGGCGAAGGCGGAGCCCGCTTTCCGCTTCTACGTGCTCTACGACAAGATCTGCCGTGAGGACATGCTGCGCCATGCCTATGCGCTGGCCCGCGCCAATGCGGGTTCGCCGGGCGTGGACAATGTGACCTTCGCGAAGATCGAGGCGGAAGGCGCGGAGAGGTGGCTGGCGGGCCTGCGCGAGGAACTTGTCTCGAAGACCTATCGGCCGCAGCCGGTGCGACGGGTGATGATCCCGAAGCCGGGGGGCGGCGAACGTCCGCTCGGCATCCCGACCATTCGGGACCGGGTGGTTCAGACCGTCGCGAAGCTGGTGCTGGAACCGATATTCGAGGCGGACTTCGAGGATGGTGCCTATGGCTATCGGCCCAGACGCAGTGGGACCGACGCAATCAAGGAAGTGCACCGGCTTGTCTGCCGGGGCCACACGGACGTGGTAGACGCCGATTTGTCGAAATACTTCGACACGATTCCGCATTCGGACCTCCTCAAATCGGTGGCCCGACGCATTGTCGACCGGCACGTGCTGCGGCTGATCAAGCTGTGGCTGAAAGCGCCGATCGAAGAGCGGGACGGTGACGGGAAACGGCACGTGAGCGGTGGTAAGAGCAGCACGCGCGGCACGCCGCAAGGTGGGGTCGCAAGCCCGCTGCTCTCGGTCATCTACATGAACCGGTTCCTGAAACATTGGCGGCTCACCGGACGCGGCGAGGCGTTCCGTGCGCATGTCATCTCCTATGCCGATGACTTCGTCATCCTCAGCCGCGGGCACGCGGTCGAGGCGCTGGCGTGGACGCGGACGGTGATGACGAAACTCGGGCTGACACTCAACGAGGCCAAGACCTCGGTGAAGGATGCCCGCACGGAGCCTTTCGACTTCCTTGGCTATACGTTCGGACCTCACCGCTACCGGAAAGACGGCCATTGGTACCTGGGTGCGAGCCCATCCAAGAAGAGCGTGCAACGGATCAAAACGAAGATTGGCGATCACTTGGTAAACGGTAACAAAGAGCCGTGGCCCGTGGTCTGCACCCGGCTGAACAGGCTTCTGCGCGGCTGGTCAGGCTACTTTGGCTATGGAACACGCTTGCCGGCCTATCGAGCGGTCGACAACCACGTCTATGACCGTGTTCGCACCTTCCTGCGCAAACGGCACAAGGTGCAGGGACGCGGCACACAGCGTTTCTCCGACGACATTGTCTTCGGAAAACTTGGTGTCCTGCGTCTTCGACGCGTGCACATTGGACCGCCGCCGTGTGCCTCACGATGAAACCAGTCGGAAAGCCGGATGCGTAATGTGGCTTCGGTAGAGATGTGGCGTCGGCCGCCGCGGGCCAGAAGCGGCAGGCCGGTGAGGATGCCGAGCGCCACATAACAAAGCGGGTTACAGCGACCGAAGGAAGTCCATCAGCGCCGGTTGGTCACGCCATCGTTTTGGGATTTTGCCGAGACTCGGCGCCTCGCATTTTTCGAGCGCCTTAGCCTTGGTCTCGAAGTCGACCTCTGCATAGACGTTCGTGGTGTCCAGCGAGACGTGCCCGAGCCATCCGCGGACTGTGTTGATGTCGACGCCGGCGCGCAGGAGATGGGTCGCCGTGGTGTGGCGGATGGAGTGAGGGCTTACGCGCTTTGTCGCCAACGATGGCATTTTGGCGACGACCTTGAGGCCATAACGCTCGACGGCGGTATGGATCCCGAAGCGAGTGATGGGTTGGCCGCAGCGATTGAGGAAGACGGATCGAGAAGGGGCTCCGTCAGCGACGAGTGCCCGTAACTCGACGACGGTGGCGGTCCACAATGGGCAGTATCGCTGCTTGCCGCCCTTGCCATGGATTTTGACGCTGGGGGCGTTCAGGTCCAGGTCCGCCACCTTGACGCCGACCGCCTCTGACGCTCTCGCACCAGTGTTGTAGAGGAACAGCAGCAGGGCGTAGTCGCGCCGACCCTGCTCCGTCCGCCGATCTGGAGCGGCGAGCAAGGCGTCGATCTCCGCCTTTTCGAGGTAAGGAACGACCGCCTGATCGGTCTTCTTGAACGGGATCGAACGGATCTGGCCCGACCATTCGATGTGGACGGGGCTATGCTCGCCGACAAAGCCAGCGAACGCCCGAACGGCGGCAAGACGTTGATTTCGGGTGGCGATCGAACATCGACGCGTCACTTCGATATCGGTCAAGAAGGCGCGGATTAGCTCGGCCGATAAATCGACGACATTCAGGCGATCAATAGACTTGCCGACCCGCTTCGCAACGAACGGGAGAAGCTGACATAAGCCGTCGCGGTAACCCTGCTGGGTGTTGCGGGCGAGATTGCGCTCGGCAACCACGTGTTCGAGTAGGAACCGCCGGATCCAGGGGCCAAGGAGCGCCTCGTCACGCATTGGGCATCTCCATGGCGTAATGCTCGAAGCGCGCGCTGGCCTCACGCAGAAGGTCCGGGGTTAGGGTTAGGTATCGCTGCGTGCCCGAGATGTTGACGTGGCCAAGGTAGGTGGAGAGCTTGGGCAGAAGCCGTTGGACGTCGGCGCCTTGGCGATACCAGGAGAGGAGGCGGTGAACTGCAAAACTATGACGATAATTCCGAACCCGGAATTATCGTCATAACTCCGAGTGCCGGATTATTCCGAGTGACGGTCCGGGAGGCCAAAGAGTGCGGGCGATCTGTGGCTGTTGGGTCGGCATAATCAGAGGCTCTTCAGGAATGCAAGGAGATGGTCGTCGGGCTTGTAGCGGCCCAACCGGATGTCGGCCGTGTCGGTCTTCGCCAGAGCTTGCTCCTTGAGCTTCATGTCGGCCTGAAGATAGATGGCGGTGGTTTCGACCGACTCGTGGCCCAGCCACAGAGCAATGACCGAGCGGTCGACGCCGTGCTGGAGCAGGTCCATTGCCAGGGTATGCCTCAGGACATGCGGCGTTACGTGCTTGCTGGCCAGCGATGGGCAGTGGCGACGTGCGACGGCGAGGTGCTTGTTCAGCAGATATTGAAGTGCGTCGTGACTCAATGACGTGCCGCTTATCGTCGGGAAGGCAGGATCGGCGCTCCGCCCGCGTCGCTCGGCAAGCCAGGCACGCAGCACCGTGACCGTATCCTTGCGAAGCGGGGTATTGCGGAGTTTTCGGCCCTTTCCCTGACATTGCACATAGGCGGCCGGGCCAAGGACAATGTCCTCGCAGCGAAGGCCGACGATTTCGGCAGCACGCAGGCCGGTCTGCACGGCCAGCAACAGAAGCGCCCGGTCACGGCGCCCGATCCAGCTGCCGAGGTCGGGGGCGGCGAGCAAGGCGGCGACTTCGACGCTACTGAGGAAGGCGACCGGCCGGCGCACGTAACGCTTGCTCGGAATGGCGAGCACGCGCTGAGCCAATGCGCTGTGTTCCGGCGCATGCAAGGCCACATAGCGGAAGAAGGAATGGATGGCGGCAAGACGGACATTGCGGCTCCTGGCGCAGTTGTCGCGTTCGTGTTCGAGATGATCGAGGAAGGCGCCAAGGAAGGCGGTGTCGAGATCCGGCAAGGTGACGTGCGAGGCCCCCTTGCGTAGCTGCCGCTGGGCATAGGCCAGCAGCAGGCAGAAGGTATCGCGGTAGCTCGCCAGCGTATGCGGGCTTGCTTGTCGTTGTCTGATGAGGCGATCGGTGAAGAAGGCCTCAAGAAGAGCGGGGAACGTTGGGGCGGCGCTCATGGGCGGGATTCCGGCTGAGATTGTTCCGCCCGCAGCAGCGCTTGCTGCAGCAGCTCCGGCGTTGCCGTCAAATACCAATAGGTGTCGGTGATGTGGGCATGGCCGAGATAGGTCGCCAACTCGGGCAGGTGGCGTTCGACATCGATGCCGTTGCGATACCAGCGCAGCAATGTTGTCACGGCCAGTCGGTGGCGAAGGTCGTGCAGGCGTGGCCCGCGGGAGTCATTGGCGCCGCGGAGGCCGACCTCGCGCGACAGCTTGACGAACGTCCACCGCACGGCCCATTCGGTTAAACGCATGCCGCGCTCGGAAAGGAAGAAGCTGGAGCTCAGGGGATTGGGGCATGACCGGTCTCGGCTGGCCGCATAGATTTTGAGAGCGTGTTGCGTCGAGGGGTGAAGCGGCACGTAGCGCGACTTGCCGAACTTCGTGTCGCGAACCGTCAGCACGCCATCAACGAGATTGGTGTCGCCGCGATCGAGACGCAGCGGTTCGTTACAGCGCATGCCGGTCGCCGCGTACAAGCCGAAGAGCGTGGCATAGGTCTGCGGGCGAAGGCCGACTGTCGACGGCAAGCGCTTTGCCGCGTCGATCAGTCGGGTGATCTCTTCGTCGCGGTAAACATAGGGCGACGATGGCCGACGATACCGGTGAGGAAGAAGGTCGGGCGGCGGGACGACGGTCTGCGGGTCAATGGCGCTGCAATAGCGCGCGAGCCGGCGAACCATCGCCAACCGGTTGGCCCACTGGGCGGGCTGTGCCTCTGCCGGCTGCATGGCCCAGGCCAGGGCAATCTCGGTGGTGATGACGGTGGCGCCGGAAGATTCGGCAAAGACAACGAAGCGCTGCAGCAACCGTCCGGAAAGACGCAGCTTATGGCCGAGGGCGCGGCGCGCGGCCGGGTACTCTTCGAGCGCCGCTTGCAACGCGCTCATGATGCGACTCCTGGCCAGGGTAGCGCAATGGCACGCAACGCCGCGATGTCGACTTTGGCATAGATCTGTGTCGTGTTCGGCTGGCTGTGGCGGAGAAGTTGACCGATTTCAACGAGCGAGGCGCCGCGGCGCAGCAGATCGGTGGCGAGTGAGTGACGCAACAGGTGCGCACCCTTGAACGCCGGCGTCAGACCGGCGCGCTTGAGCGCACGATGGACGATGCAGCAAATAGTCGACGGGCTGACAAAACTCCGTCTGGGCGCCTTTATGCGAATGAAGACGCGGCGTGTTGAGCAAGCAGGCCGATCTTGCCGCAGATAGTCGACCAAGGCGGCACCGACATCCGCCGGCAGTGGCAGCCGCGCCAGCCGTTGACCCTTGCCATGCACGACGATCTCGCCGCAATCCCAGTCGAGATCGTCCAGGGTCAAGGCCGAGACTTCGCCACCCCGTAAGCCGAGGCGCGCGAGCAGCATCAGAACCGCGTAGTCCCTGCGGCCGGCCGGTGTTCTCCTGTCGCAAGACGCAAGGAGCCGTTCGACCTGTTCGGCAGGCAGCGCCTTCGGCAGATGTGCCAAGCGCCAGCCGGCGATCCCAGGCACCGCGACAGCGAGATCGGTGGCAAGCAACCCGCGTTGCTGGAGGAAGCGCAGAAACGAACGCAGCGCCGTGACCGCCAACTTGGCGCGGCCGGGCGAACCGGCCTGGGCGCGCCGCACGATGAACCGATGAACGTCGCCCACTCGCAAGCGGTCAAAATCCGGATCGTTGCCGCCAAACTGTTCGTCCAGGAACCCACGAACAATCGGCAGATAGTTCGTCAATGTCGATGCCGAGAGACCACGCTCGGTGCGCAGGAATTCCCCAAATGCGTCGATCAGCTTACCCTTGGCGCTCGTATCGACCTCCAGCAGCGGTACCGGCACGCCGCCCGTGTCGCGCAGATATCGGAGCAACTGCCGAATGGTCCAGGCATCGCCACGCCTCGGGCGCCGACCAAGTTCCGTCAGAAATCGATCTGCGTCCTCTTCCCCGAGCAAGCTCAGCGGAACATCCTGCCTCTCCACCCAAGCACTGAAACCAGCCAGGAGCTTAATCTTCTGCTGAACAGTCGTTTTGGGGTATCCCTGGCCATCGAGCAAAGCCTCGAAACCATCCAGGTGGCTAGCCAATCGGCCTATCCAGCGATCTTTGGCTAGCGCCTCATTCAGATCAATCATCGTCTGTCTCCCTATATCGTGGGAAAGTTCACGCTCAGAAAGAGCAGCCGAATAATGTCGCGCAATCAACGGCCGACGCTGATCCAATTACTTGCAATCATGAGAAAATTACGCCGCGGCGATGGCGTCACTCGGAATAATCCGGCACTCGGAGTTATGACGAAGATCATGCAAGCGAGGCTGATGTCGCGGCCCGGCGCCGGCGCACACGACATTCGCTTTGACGCGTAATCGGCAGAACTCCCTCTCAGCGTGTTGCAGGGTCACAGGGGCGCCCTGGCGCGTGAGGAACCAGAGGGATTCTGCAGACTGGCCTTCGCGGCGGCGAGAAGCGTGCCGGGATAAGATGCGCACGAGGTCGTGGCCGATCGGAGCCAGTCTGGTCTTGTAAAACTTGCTCTCGCGGACGCACAGAATCCCTTCCTCGAGGTCGACGTCGGCTAAGGTGAGGGACAGTGCCTCGCCAAGGCGAAGGCCCGCGCCGTAAAGGAGAAGCAGGAGCGTTCGGTATGTGTCCGGATCAATAGGACAGCGAGGATGGTCGATCAGGACGACGGCGTCGAGTAAACGACCGATCTCCTCGCGGGAGTAAATGTAGGGAACGAAGGCTTCCGTCGGCTTGGGGACGGCGCGTGGCAACGGCCATATGTTTGTATGCCCCCGGGCCATCGCGAACCGATAGAAGCCCGCCAGAACAGAATGCTTTCGTTCCCAGAAACGGGTCACCGGGCCGCGTCCCGCCAGAAAGGCCAACACTCGGTCGGCCGTCACCTCCGGCAGAGGTCTGTCGCCGACGAAGCGACAGAACGACTTGAGCGTGCGCACCTCCGTGCGGAAGCGCATTCCGATTGCTTGCCGGTGATCGACAAAGCTGGCGATAATTTCTGAAAGGATCATGCCAGTCCTCCCAGATCGAACGCCCCGACCTCGCGCAGTCCGGCAAGGTCGACCCTGGCGTAGGTGCGGGTCGCAAAGGCGCTGCGATGGCCGAGATGGTCCCCGATTTCCTTCAGGCTCAGACCTTGCGCAACAAGGTGGGTGGCGCAGGCGTGGCGAAGTCCATGAGGGCCAAAATGCATCGACTGAACCCCCAGGGCGCTCAGTCGGCTTGCAACCACATGGTACACTGCGCTCGCCGACAGCGGCCGGAACGGGGCCTTGAGGGTGAGGAAGACCTCATGGCGACGGCAGCGGGGGCGCGCCAGCTGAAGGTAACTCACAACAGCGTCGCCGACGGAGGTCACCAGGGGGTAGTATTGCATCTTGCGCTGCTTGGACCGGGTCACCTTGATGACCTCTCTCGTCCAATCGATGTCTTCGAGACAAAGACCGCGGACTTCGCCGCTTCGCAGTCCGTAGATCGCGAGCAGCTTTAGAATCGCGTGGTCACGGACGTCACGCGCGGTCCTGTCCCTCGTGCTCTCAAGGAGCCGCTGGACATCGGGCCATGCCGGGCCCATCGGCAAAGCTTCTTCCCTGAACAGTCGCGGCGCGTCGATCGCTGCGGCGATTCCGGGGCAACACCATTGTCGACGCTGAGCATGGCGGAAGAACGCGCGCAGGGCGTGCGCGCTCGTCGCTACCGACACCCGAGACCACCCGCCACGACCCTTCACGTCGAGGAAAGCGTCTACGTCTGCAACGGTGATGTCGGCGATCGACGATTTTTCGACGCCTAAATGTTCGAGGAAAGTCTCTACCTGCCAGCGCTGGTTGGCTAGGGTGCTCGCCGACAAGCCACGCTCATCATGTTGATAGGCGATGAAGTCGTCGACCTTTTCACAATGGGCCTTCGGTTCGTTGGGAGCCGGTTCGTCAAGCTGGCCAAGAAAGCAAAGCCACGCTGCGGCGACGTCATGGAACAAACGCCGTGACCACTTCTCACCGCAGGCTCTGTTTCGCGCGTGCTGGTATCGGGCCCAAGATTGAGCGGCCGCGTCGATCTCGGCCTGCCTGACGCACCTGCCGCCGGACAGGTCCAGCCGCTCCGCAATGACCAGCAGTTCGCGGGCCGTGCGCAGCAAAGTCTCACGAGCCGCACGCTGATCGGCGAGATGCTTGAGATAGCGCAGCCGCTTCGAGGCCTCGGGCCCGTCATGGTGACGCGCTACGACCTTCGGGTAGGCGAATAAGTCCTCGAACATGCCTCGGATCTCCAGTGAGGTGGGAAATCCGATCACCTATATCCAGTTTGTTATGTGGCGCTCGGCATCCTCACCGGCCTGCCGCTTCTGGCCCGCGGCGGCCGACGCCACATCTCTACCGAAGCCACATTACGCATCAAATGTGCTCAAACACATTTGATGCGGGAAATCCGCACGTCCGGTTTGATGAGCGGGGAAGGGAAACGGAGCGATGCCAACACGGCCCAAGCCACCGCGCCCTTCCTCGACTCTACTGGGGGTTGGTGGATGTGGCGCAAGCCGTTGAAATGACTTAGGATTTGGTTGCTTAAGCCGATCCGAACCATTTCCCGGAGACCACACCCACCATGAACGATCTTACGCTGCCGCTGAGCGGTTTGTCATCAGTCGGCGGCAAGTCCGTCGTCGCCCGTTTCGACGGCGGCATGCTGTCGTCCAACAGCGGCGTTCTGGCTTTGGCCGAGGTGGAAAAGCGGTTGCGGGTGGCCGAGCGTCTGGCGCGTTGCATCGACGATCCGCGCTGCCCGGACCAGGTCGTCCACAGCCTGGCGGACATGATCGGCTTTCGCATGAAGATGATTGCCGCCGGCTACGAGGACGGCAACGACGCCAACCGGCTGCGCCGCGATCCGGTCTTCAAGATGGCCCAGGATGCGCTGCCGTCGGGTCGGGATCTGGCGTCGCAATCGACGCTGTGCCGGCTGGAGAACCTGCCCGGCGTGCGGGAGCTGGTTGCGATGGGGCGGGCGATGGTCGATCTCTATTGCGCCTCGTTCCGGCAGGTGCCGAAGCGGATCGTACTCGACATTGACGACACCTTCGACGCTGTGCACGGAGGCCAACAGCTTCGCCTGTTCAATGGCGTTGGTGCATGGATCCTTTGTCAACGGTTTGGCGATAGGCAGGCAGGATCGAAATCAGCTTGATGCGAGTGCCATGCCGTACAAACACAACGCAGATCGTCGTCATCACGTCGGAAAGATGAAATTCAGGGTGACGAATTGGCGTGACTACGAAGCAGGTCTGCGCCGGCGTGGTAGCCTGACCTTATGGGTAACGCCGGAGGCACTTGCGGGATGGCGCGCTCCGCGACGCAAGACCCGCGGCGGCCAAGCCCGGTATTCCGATCTCGCCATTGAGACAGCGCTGACGCTGGGTTGCGTCTTGGCAATGCGGCTGCGCCAGACCGAGGGATTGCTCCACTCGCTGCTGGATCTCATGGGGCTGAAAGTCCCAGTTCCAGATCATACGACGCTGAGCCGTCGGGCACAGAAGTGGGAGCCATCAGCCCGACGAAACCCGCCGCTGCCGGACGGCCCGCTGCATGTGCTTGTCGATAGCACGGGATTGAAAGTCTACGGCGCCGGGCAATGGCTGGAGCAGAAACATGGCGCCAGATCACGTCGCAACTGGCGCAAGCTGCATCTGGCAGTGGATGCCAAAAGTGGCGCGATCATTGCCCAAAGGCTGACAGATCAGGACACGGATGATCCTTCCCAGGTGGCACCGCTGCTCGATCAGATCGACGGCGAGATCGACCAGTTCACAGCCGACGGAGCCTATGGCGGCAAGCCAACCTATCGGTCTATCCTGCAGCACAGCGCAACCGCGAACATCGTCATTCCACCGCGTTCCACGGCGGTGGAAAGCGGTGATACCGGACCGCCTGGTCAAAGGGACAAGCACATTGCCGCAATCGCAAGCGACGGTCGGCTGAAATGGCAGGCAGCCACCGGCTACGGCAAGCGGGCGCTGAGCGAAACAGCCATCGGACGATACAAGGGGCTGATCGGACGGCGCCTGCGAGCACGCTCTCTTCCGGCTCAACAAACCGAGGTTGCCATCGGTTGCATCGTTCTCAACCGCATGCTGGCATGGGCACGCCCGGAGTCTATCCGGCGTCAAGTCACGCAGGCATAACCAACTACATTAAAGATCGAAATGCGTTCGATTTCATATCCGCGCACCAACGCCCCACGAATGCCCTCGCGCGGGCAAGCCTACTGTGTTTCGTCCTGAGATCATGAGCGAGCCTATCTCTTATGGCTTCCGGTATCGCCCCCCGCTGAGATGCGATCTTTAAAACACTCAGCCGGCCGGACAGTTCGGCCGCGTCTGCGCCAAAGATGCCACCTCCATCGCCGACCACCATCAAGTTCGGGATCGATGTTTCCTGCCAGGCATCGGTCATCGCCTGCCAGCATAGTTGGCGGCCATTCCACATGTGGTCGGCCCTGACCAATCGCGTGATCTGGGTATTGGGGATGACGCCGAAATGCATGAGGACGACATCGCACTCCAGGGCCGTGGTACGTCGACCGATCGTATGTTCAATGCCGGTCACGCAATCTTCTCCGAGAATTCTTGCGCCTTGCAGCGAGGCGGCAGCGTTAATTCCGATCGTGCGGCCGAGCAGCTTCAATCCCTCCAACAGAACCTTCGGTGCCAGAAATGCGCTCGGAAGATTAGGCGTCGCTCGAAGGAAATCGACGAAGGTCGTCGTCTGTAGCAGCGCGACGATGTCGGCTCCCGCGTCCAAAAGCTGCTTTGCCGCAAGAAGGAGGAGCGGCCCGCATCCCAACAGCGCAACGCGCCCCTTGGGAATGCGTCCAGACTCCTTCAGCATTAGCTGGGCGGCGCCCGCGGTCATCACGCCAGGCAGCGTCCAACCGGGTATCGGCACGGGTCTCTCAAGGGCGCCGGTCGCAACGACGATGGCTTCAGGCCGTACGGAAACACTGCTGCCTTGGTGCAAATAGCTAACCTCGAATGGATCGGCTGCCACGTCCCAGACCGACGCCTGCGCCAAATAAGTGACGCCACTTTCCTGAAAACGCCTCGCGATCAATGCTCCGTGGGCTTCGTCCTTATCCAGGGCGCCTCCGCTTCCCGTTGCCCGTCGCTCCGCCATTTCGATCGCGCGAAACCTCTGCCCCCCGGGAGCAGGTTGTTCGTCGAGGACCAGCACGGACAGCCCAAACTCGGCCGCTTTGATTGCCGCGGCCATGCCGGCGGGACCGGCACCGATGACGACGATATCCGGGCTCATTTCTTCAGCCCCCTCGGGTCGAGCGGCCGAAGTCCGTTCTGTCTGCGGACAATCATGTTTTCCCGCACCGGCACCAAGCAAGCGCGTTGATTTGGAACGCCGTCGATTTCGACGAGACACTCGAAACAGACGCCCATCAGGCAGTACGGACCACGACGGCGTCCACTCACCGGGCTGGTGCCTGTGTAGCCCGGATTGGCGGCGAGAAGGGCTGTGGCTACGGTCTCTCCTTCCCGGGCGGGAATGGTATTGCCTTCGAAGTCCAAACTTATGGAGGAGATCTGATTGGTGGCATCATGCCGGTTGTTCATCACGCAACCTTTCCATTCCGAACGGCTCGAGAAGGCGGTCCCTTGCACCCTCCATGATCCACTGCGGCAGGAGACGCGCATGTAGAGCCGATAGAGTAATACCGCTGTGGCACGAGACAACGAAGGCCCCCGGCTGCTCGCCTGATTCCTGATAGATCGGATAGCCGTCCTGCGTACGCGGCCTGAGAGCCGCCCAGCTCCGGTTAATTTGCACGGATCGCAGCAAGGGCAGTCTCTCGACCGCGCCTTTCGCGAGCTCCTTCAGGATTTCAACCGTGGTGCGGTCGTCGCAGCCGGCATATTCGCTCGAGCTGCCGATCATCACAGTGCCTTCGACGTTCTGTCGCAAGAAGCCGCTGATCGGGTACTTGAACACCTTGTCGATCCTTTCGGTCACGATGATCTGGCCGCGTTCTGGACGGACTTTCACCCGAAGCCCGACCTGTTCGGCGAGATGCGGAATGCCAAGGCCCGCCGCGATGACCACTTTTGGAGCCGAGAACCGACCCGCTGATGTCGTCACGGAAAAAGTTGCAGCGTCGCGAGTAACACGATCGACAATATGACCGGAGAGATAATGCCCGCCGCTAACAAGGTAGGCCCGGAGGAGGCTGGAATAGAATTTCAGGGGGTCGACGGAGCCGTCCAGCGGACTGAAGGACCCCCCACTTACGGTCTCTCCCAGACCGACATGGCCCAACAACTCGTCAACGCTTTCTCTGTCGAGAATCTCGTTCCGGTATTCGGCTCCCGCTCGCCGCGAAAACTCTCCAATGTGTCTTCTCTGTTCGTCGAGTTCCCGCTCTCCCAGAGACAAATAAACCTTGCCCCGGGCGTCGAAATGCGGATCGATACCGGAACATTCGCGTATCTCCTCCGCGAACAAGGGCCATAACTTCCCCGAGGTCAGCGAAAGGCGGAAATAGGGGATATTGTTGCCCCCCTTGTTCGAGATGGAGATCATTCCGAAATTTCCGCGCGAGGCGCTGAAATCGGCATCGGTACCGTCAAGTATAGCGACGCCCAGTTGACTCTTAGCGAGGCCATAGCCAATGCACAGGCCAACAATACCGCCGCCTATGATAACGACATCGTAAGTTCGGGAGCTTTTCGCTCGGCTCATGTCCATATGGCGGCTCCATGACTGCCGAAGATATTTGGCTCGCCGTTGTATGTGTAAAGAATCGGCTTTGATTTGTCAGCCATCATACGCAATTGTGTCCGGTTCCGTCTGGCATAGTTCTTGAAGAGAACAACACGCTGCGGGATGGTCTTGCGTGGCCATGGACGGCTGGCGGCGGGATGATCAGCCGCTGCTATGGTAATCAAGCACCGTTCTTGAGTAAGAACTTTCTTGTTAAGTTATCATTTCTCGAAACATCGAACGGGAGTGCGAGATGAACAGTTCGTTTCCGATAGAGCGTACGCCGGGGGTCGCTCCCGGACGCAGCTCGGGATCGGCATTTGGCAACCTCGTCTGGGCTGTTGCGACCTCCGACGACAAGACCCTCGACCTGAAAGGGCAAATCGAGGCGAGCTTCAGCAAGATCGAGGGCGTTCTAGCGCATTTTCGGACCGACAAGCGCTACCTGATTTCCGTAAATGTCTTGCTGTCGGACCTCGAGCAGAAGAAAGAGTTCGATGCCGAGTGGAGGGCGTGGGTTGGCGATGACCCGGACAATTGGCCCCAACGCTGCTGCGTCCAGGCGGTCCTGTCGGCGGGGACGCTCGTCGAAATCACAGTGGTCGCTGCCCGCCCGTCGTGACCGGTTATCTCAGGAAGCGCTCTTCGCTGATCTTTGCGGCTTCCATGAGGGGCACGACTCCTATGGCACGCGGCGTTGGTGCATGGGTCCGGACTTGAGCGGATGTCGATCTTTGAAGCGGCAGGCTATGCCGTGGCCGCCTTGCGGCGGGCGGATTTCGGGCGTGCGCAGGCAAGCATGCGGTTGAGGACGGCGCAGCCGATGGCGACTTCGGTCTGCTGAACGGGAAGCGACCGTGCCCGCAAACGCCGCCCGATGGTGGACTTGTATCGCCCTATGGCGGTCTCGACCAGCGAGCGTTTGCCATAACCGTTGGAGACCTGCCATTTCATCCGGCCGTCTCTGCCGATTGCGGCGATATGCTGGTCCCTTTGGCCGGCAGGTCTATCGTCGAATGGTTCGACCGCGTTGACGCGAGGCGGAATGACGATTGCGGCGGCAGCGCTATGATCGATGACTGCGTCGTAAGTCGGTTTTCCGTCATAGGCGCCGTCAGCAGTAAACTGTCCGATCGGACCGCCAATCTGGTCGAGTAGTGGCTCAACTTGAGAGACATCGCCAGTGTCCTGATCAGTCAGGGTATGGGCAATGATCTCGCCGCTGTCGGCATCCAGTGCCAGATGCAGCTTGCGCCAACTGCGACGGGATCTGGCGCCGTGCTTCTCCTCCAGCCACTGACCCGCGCCGTAGACCTGCAGGCCGGTGCTGTCGACAAGAACATGCACTGGTCCCTCCGGCGCAACCTGGCGATCATGCCGTTTGTTGGGCGATTGCCATTTCCGCGCCCGACGGCTCAGGGTGGTATGATCGGGGACAGCGAGCGCCAGCCCCATCAGTTGCAGCACCGATTCCAGCAAGCCTTCTGCCTGGCGCAGCCGCAGGCCAAACACAAGGCCCAGCGTCAAGGTGGTCTCGATCGCCAGATCAGAATAGCGGTGCTGGCCGCCACGTGTCTTGCGTCTTGGCGCTTGCCACCTGGACAGGGCTTCCGGCGTCACCCACAGGGTCAAACTGCCGCGATGACGAAGTCCTGCCTCATATTCTGGCCAGTTCGTCACCCTGAACTTCATCTTCTCAATACGATGGCGGCGGCTGGTATTGTGTTTGAAAGGCATGGCTACGCTACAAAGGCTATTGCGGTGACCGCTTGCCTAAACCCACACCAATAAACGATCCGTCCACCAACGCCTTGCGCCACGGCAAACGCAGAATGGCTCCTGTCAATCACGACAACGAACGAGTCCGACTGGTCCGCAAGTTGCAGCGCCACTGCCCGACCGACCGGCCCGGCTCCGATGACGACGTGTGATCTCCCGTGCATAGTGCCCTGCTTCAGCCTTTACTGCCAACTACGGTCGGGGTCGGCTTGCGCCGGATCGTGCGATAGCCAAGGAGAGCGATAGCCGTTTGCACTAGAGCCAAGCCGGCAATCAACAGCGTCAGCGTGTCGTATCCCAGCTGGACTGAGACGAGCCCGGCGGCGAAGGGGAAGAAATACAGTCCAAGAAAATAGGAAAGGCTGAAGATGATCTGCACCAAAGTCCGGGACTGCGGCGCAGTCACGCGGATGGCTTCTGCCTGCATCAGGGGATAGGATAGCCCATAAGTTATGCCGGTCGCCAGCGATGCCATTGCGTAAATGACGGGGTGGCCCGGGGAGTAGTGAAAGCCGAGAAGCGAAACAACCATCCCGCCCAGGAGTAGCGGCAAGGTGCGGTCGGCCGCACTGCGGGTTACGCGCGGACCAATTGCAAATCTGGAGCCGACTACTCCTATGGCCCAAAAGCCAAAGAATATTTCGTACGGAAGACCTGATTTATTCGCAAATATAGCCTGGAAGTTTATCAAACTAGTGTAAATGCTTGCGGACAACAATACAAGAACAAAAAACAGAGCAGATTTGCTGAAGAGGAGATCGAAAAGGTCGCGCGCAATCGAGGCGTTATTCGGAATACCGGCTTCGCGGATGTTCGCCGCACGTTGCGCTGCCCACGATGACAACGCTGACCCTGCCGTCGCCGCGAGCATTGCCAGAATGAACATATCCAGCGTGCCCAAGCCGGCGTACCGGGTAAGGAGGCTGCTCAGCAGCGGTCCGCAGGTTAACCCTAAGGTGGCGAATGCAGAGTAGGCCATGAAGCTCGATGGCCGGTCTGCATCGCTTGAGAGGGCGGAAATGCATATCGAGCCCATAGTGAAGTGCAGCGCCCATCCGCCTGATTGCAGCATGTAGCTGAGGAAGTAGGGGAATGTCGCGCGAACCCCCGACAATTCGTTCAAGAGTATGGTCGCGCAGGCTGCTGCACAGAGAAGCCCGCCGATGGGTGCGAGCCTCCGCACACTAAACTGGCGTATCAGCGTAGGACTGATCAAAACTATTAATATAGCGACCGCCATGCCTGCTGCTGAGATCGAACCAAAAAATATCTCGTCGCGCCCAACCGACAACAGGTAGACTGGAAGCAGCGCAAAAACGCCCATCGCGAAGGAAATCAGAGATCGTTCAGCAATGAACATGCGCCTGTACCACAAAAGGCGCGTATTAGTGATCGAGATGCTGCGAGCGTTCATTTTGTTATGCCATGAAAATGTACTTTGCGTCGGTTAGGACGAAGATAAATTATGTACCCAAATATGATTCGCGTTTTTGGTGCGACCATTGTCATGGTCGAAGGAATACGTTGCCTTAGATCGAGAGCCTGAAGCATTGCGGTCCTTCGCCTGTTCATCGTGTCTACCCGTGACACGAGTTATGGCCGGCAGCTGTTGCCCGCCCGGCAACGAAGGCTCTCAAGAGTCATGCCAGCTTGCTTGATTGAGCTGAAGAAGGAACTTTGTGGTTGCTTTTCAGTCGATTAGCCCGAAGCAAAGCAAGAGATCGACTGAAAATGGCCATATCGCGAACTCGACAAACCCGACAAAAGATGTCGGATGGCGTTGTTGAGACTGCTCCGCTCTGACCTCGCCGGTGAGCCACGAACATCGTGCTGTGTCCAAATGGAGCCCGGAGTTGAGGTAATTACCCACCCCCTAGCCCCCTCGATGCGGCCCGGTGCGTCGTCACTCGTCGTCGATGTCCGGGTACTGCGGGGGAGCCTTGCCGATCTTGCTAACGATCCTCGGGTAATTGGCATCGGGCTGCGCCTGCCCTGTTCCAATAACTTCAACGCGGAAGCGCCACTCGTCACCGTAGTCGTACAAGAAGGTCATTGCCGAGCCCGCCTTCTGGAAGGCTGTGGTGACGCGCGTGCCCTTCACGCTGCGAGAACCGCTCCCCTCTATGTCGGCGAAGAGTTCGAACCGCTGGGGCGAGTCGAACAGCTTTCCCGTCAGCTTTGAATAAAAGCCGTAGGCGTGGTCCATGTCGAAGCCGAATGCCGCTACCATGGCTTCGGCCAGATCCGCTAGCGTGCTCGAACTCGACACCTCGATGTCCCGATAAAGCCGCGCCCGAAGAGAGGCTCGGAAGATCAAGGTCGCGGGCTCGGTCATAGCGGATTTCAGGCGCTGACGGTTTGAAGGATGATTTTGAAGGGGTTCGTGCCTGGCGCGAGACGAGCCGTGTCGACGACGGTTCGAATGTCGGCTTCGCCCTGGGCGGCCCACATGGCGCGATAGCCGTTGGAGATCTTCCGTTGAACGACGGCGGGTCTTAGAGCCCGTTCGCAGGCGTTGTTCGTCGCGTCGACCATTCCTGGCCATTGGGCAAAGGTCAAAAGTTGATCGCGAGCTCGCCTGAACTTGTTTTGGATGTCGCGGGCCAGATCGCACGACGTTGTGGTGGCGAAGATATCGTCCAGACTTCGCTCCAGGGCGCGACGCTTGCCGGTGATGGTCGAGGCGGCGAAGGTTTCGATACCGTCGGCTAGGGCGAAGGCCCTTTGCAGCCAACGCTTGAGCCGTGAGGGCAGCATGTCCTCACTTGCCTCGTCCGCATAGGCGACGTCGCGGGCGAGATGCACCAGGCAGGTCTGATGCGCATTTGCGTGACCTTGTTGCGCGGCATAGCGATCGGAACACCAGACGTCGGGCCGATGGCCGTCCATCAGGGTCCGGACCACGACGGCGCCCCGCGTTGGGACCGCTTGATGAACAACCGCTTCGGCGCAGCGAAACACACAGTGGTAGGCGTTGCTTCCTTCGATCCGCACGCCGGTCTCATCGGAGGCGATGACCTTGGCCCGGCGCAACGCCGCGACGGCCTTGTCGCACTCGGCCGCGAACGCGCCCTGCGCACGGCGCAACATGTTCATCAGTCCGCCCTGGCTGATGGTGAGACCGAAAAGGTTCGCGAACGCGCCCTGCAGCCGCTCGTAGGACAGGGCCTGGAAAGTCTTGAGATAGGTCGCTACGGCGTGCACGCGTGGCCCGAAGGGCGTCCCCTTCGCCGCATCTGGCACAGCCGCGACGACCAGCGTGCCGCAGGACGGGCAACGGACTGCCGGACGCCGATGGCGCTCAATCAAAGGCCTGATCGCGGGAAGCTCAATCTTGTCGTGCTCGCTGACGGTTTCGGCAGCAAGGTCGCTCGACAGGCTGGCGCGGCAGCAAAGGCATTGGTCGGGGTGATGATCGATGATGCGATCGGCATTCTCACTCATGGCGCGGCTGTGACCTTCATGACCCGCCTTGGCGCCGCCAGGCTTTGCCCTGTCCCGACGCGCCTTGCGATCGCTCGACGGTGGCTTGGACGACGTGCGTGATGTCTTCTCTGGCCGCTGCATCCGCAGCACCAGATCGATCAACTCTTCCTTCGTCAGACGCTGCAAATCAGTGCGATCCATATCCCCATAGATTCAGGGATTCTTGCCCCTGACAAGGGCGTGGGTAATTACGGTCAATCAGCCATTCATCGTTTCAACCAAGCGGCCGCCAGCGTACAGCCTGCGTAGATCCACGGTTTGCCATGGTGCGCACAATACCGCACACGACCTCCGAAGCCCGGCTTAATTCCGGACAACGACAGATAATTCTGGACGGTACAGTGGAACCGGCTAGCTGCTGGTTGACCCTGGAGGGCGTCAGCACTGGATTGTTGGCGCAAGGCGAGGCTGGCGCCACGATCGCCGACAAGGGCTATGACGCCGACCACCTACACGAAAAGATCGCTGAAACCGGCCGAAATCGTCATCCCGCCGAAGCGCAACCGCAAGGTCCAGCGTCCCTACGACACTCACCTCTACAAAGAGCGCAATATCATCGAGCGCTTCTTCAACAAGCTCAAGCAATTCCGCCGTGTCGCAACTCGCTACGATAAGCTGCTGGCCAAACTTCATGGGCTTCGTTAAACTCGCCGCTATCGCTATCTGGCTCAGATAGTTAAATCGTCACTACGGCCTAGCTCAAGGGCCCATGCTGGCGCATCCGTTGGCAGCGCCAATTCGCTATGGACGTCCCCCCCGCTTGTTCGAGAGATCGTGGGAACGACCATAGGTCTCATTCGTCATGGCAGCGCAATGCCGATAGGCCGCCTCGGTCAAGAAGGTCGAGGTCGTAGTCGCGAGCGGGGGTCGTTGACCGCCCTCTCAAACCGCTTCATCCGAAGCCTCTAATCGGGAACCACCTGCGGCACGGTACGGTAGTCACCGAGATCCGCCTCCTTCAACAACTTCCAATAATCGACCAGACGCCAAGGGCTGTTTGTTACGATTCGTCCTCGATCGTTGCGGAAAAAGGTGGACATGCCGGCATGGCTCCAGATCATCTGCTGGTGCATTTGTTGGATTTCCCGGTTGTAACGTTCATATACATCTTGCCGGCATTCTACTTCGACAAGCTTATTCTCGCCCATCTGGCGCAGAACACTCAGCACGTAATCGATTTGGCTCTCGATTGTGAAGATGAAGCTGCCGCGATGGCCGTGCGCCGTATTGGGGCCGTAGAGCATGAAGAAATTCGGGAATCCCGCTACAACGGTGCCAAGGTACGCCTGACAGTCATCATCGTTCCAGACCTCACGTACCGTCCGACTATTGCGTCCGATCACCTGAACCGGAAGTAGATAGCGTGTGGTATCGTAGCCCGAGGCGACGATGACAACGTCTGCCCCATGCGTTTCACCATTAATCGCATGGATCGACCTGCCCTCAACACGCGCAGCAGCTTCGTCTACCAGGGTAACATGCGGCTTCAGTAGGGTTCTATACCAGCCGTTGTCTAGGAGCATCCGCTTGCCGAATGGCGGGTACGACGGTATGACCTTGGCGACAAGGTCAGGGCGCCCCGCCAGCTGTCCCTCGATGTATCGTGTGTAAGTCTCGCGGTCGCCGTCGTTGACCGCATTCACGGAACGGTCCGGATGCGGCCAAGCCGGATCCTTCTGCAGGGCCTCGTGCACTTCACTGTCGAAAATCCAACTCAGCCGGAGCCTGTACAGCCATTCGTAGTGTGGCACCTCGCGGAAGAAGAACTGCACCGGTTCCGGAACCGGCTTTTGAAATTTCGGGAAGGGCGCTGCCCATTGGCGTGAGCGCTGGAAGATTGTCAAGGCACCCACCCGATCTGCGATGGCGGGAACAACCTGCATTGCCGAAGCCCCATTACCAATCACGGCCACGCGTTTACCGTCGAGCGCGACTTCTGGATCCCATTCCGAGGTGTGTACCACCGGGCCGTCGAAGTCGCGCAGGCCCGAAACGTTCGGCCATTTCGGCGTGGTGAAGCCCCCCACGGCCGAGAGGACCACATTGGTCACGAGGGTTTCTTCCGTACCGTTGGGCAAGCGTAACCGGGAGTGCCAAGTTAGGCTCTCTTCGTCATAGCGGGTGACCAGGCACTCGGTGCCGTAGCGGATGGAGCTCTCGATCCCAAAGTCGCGGGCAACACGGTTGAAGTAGTTGTCGATTTCCTTTTGTAACGGGAAGAACTTGCTCCAGTCGCCACTGGCAAAAGTGTAGGAGTAGAGATGCCCGGGCGTGTCCACTCCGCAGCCAGGATAGTGATGTGAGTGCCAGACCCCGCCGGCGCTGTCTTGCTTTTCGATCTGGATGTAGGAGATGCCCAATTGACTTAACCGAATCGCGGCTGCGACACCGGACATGCCCGCCCCGATGATGAGCACACGAAACCCCTCCGGCAAGGACACCGGATCCGGAATGGCGCCTGAATATCTCCGCAGCTTATGAAGCATCATTTCAGCGTATTCTGGCGGGATAGGCTCGGCCTCAGACACAGTTAGCATGCGGATCAACTCTTCTGCCGACAGGTCCTGCCTGGCGACTTGTGCGCCGCGGCGCCAAGAGATGATGGCGGCCAGTGCTGCATTGCGAATCTTCGTCTGCAATTCGTCCGCGAGCCCCCCTGAATCGTTGTCGCCCCAGCCACTCTTCACGGGAACAAACGGCGGGTTGAGCCAGTACTCCTTTCCTGTGAACTGGTACAGAAGGAGTAGTAGGGTTGGGATATTGGCCGAAGGGAGCGCCTCGGCGATGCGTTGGCGGAACAGGTCGAGGTCCGCAGAGTGAGCCATGATTTAGGTTCCTACTGTTGCATGTATCCGGATCCACCCGCCAGACGCTGCACTTCAATGCATGTTTCCTGCCTCGGCTTCGGCGTAGTTTCCGCTATCGGCAGCAGAGAAGCTTCGACAAGCGAGTTGCGGAATCTCTGATCCAAATCGCGCTTGAGCGCGTCGGCATCGATCACTTCTCCCACGCCCGCGCCAAGATTGCAGCGCCCGAAACCTGCGTCCTCGTGCCGGTAGCCGGGGCACGACAGCGGAATATGCGCCTGTGCTGCCTCGACCAGGCGCGAACAGCCAGTTACTTCTGCATCTGAAACGATCCGCTCCTTGATGATCGGAAGTTGGGCTCGGCAGAAACCATTGTGCTAGCATATCGATATCTCCGCGCGATAAGTCGGTCCGTGGCGTGTCCTGCAAATGCTAGAAGCAATATGAGTGCCAAAGGAAGAACTCTTTCTAATACAACGAAATGGCTCAAACAGGCGGTCTCGCATGTCCAGCATTGTCGTACATCGGACAAGCCTAACGCGACATTGACCTACCGCAGTCAACGCACTCCGCGCCCAGGGCCCTGTTCGACGACGCCGATGTTGGCGGCGAGCGTCTGGACCGTGAACGAATCACGATTTTTGGGGCGCTGCAGCCTTGCGAGATAGGCCTGCTTGAAACTGTGGTTTTGTGGGGCTCCTAGCATCTGGCGATGCCGGCCGAGGCGCCGTATGTAAATCGGCAAAGCCGACAGAATTGTCGGATCACTCAAAGGCTGAGCGTGGTCGGACCCGCCTGTATGAATAACGCTGTCGGAACAGCTGCGATGATGCGAGCGCCTTCGCCGAACAACGAGTGGCGCACGATTGTGACCGTTTCTGGGTTTGTCGACCGTGAACAATGATCGGCGCTAGTGTCGCGTCGCGGTGATTATGACTCTTCGAGAGATGGCGTGGGATAGGATTTTGCCATCTTCGCTCGGGCCTGCTGTGTGGAGAACATCCAGCGGATACGGGCGCCACTTTCGGTGCGGCGGCGTTCCCAGGTCCGAATCTCTGTTTCAAGGAGGTCGCGGCTAGCGATGCGGCGATCAAGACATTGGCGGCGCATGACGCCGATTTCGATCTCGACGATGTTGAGCCAACTGGCGTGCCTGGGTGTGTAGTGGAACTCCAGGCGTCGCAAGATCCGACGCGCCTCGACTGCTGGAAAGGTCTGATAGACAGCGGAGGCCGTGTGGGTTGATAGGTTATCCATCACGACGCGGACCTTGTCGGCGCCGGGATAGTCCACGTCGACCAGGTCGCGCATGCAGACGGCGAAGTCCTCGTTGGCGCGCCGGTCGGTGACCTTGACCCTGCGCCACGACCGGTTGGCGTCGACCATGACAAAGAGGTTGGCCGTGCCGTTACGTTTGTACTCGGAGTCGTAGCGGTATCGCTTTCCGGGTTTCGGCACGATGGGCACGCGCACCTCGCCGATGAGCTGGATCGGACTTTCATCGAAGCAGACCACCGGTCGCTTGGGATCATGCGGCTCGGCATAGAGATCGAGGAGATCCTCCATGCGGGCGATGTACTCCCCATCGATATTGGCGGCGCTCGATCTCATCGCCGATGGTTTTCTCGATGTCGGGAATGACGGTCGCCAGCGTGTGGCCGTCATAGGGATTGCCGGGCAAAGCCTTGGCATACAGCGCGACCTGGCCGCCCTTCGAGCGTTTCAGCGTGGTCGCGACAGAGACTTGACGCCTCCTGGTCATTTTTTTTTCTGTTTAATTCACCTTCTCTAACACGTGAATGTCTGAGCCGGCGTTGTCTGAGAGCACATCGATTGACACAAACCCCGCTCGGTGTGCACATTTTTTGAAAAACAACTCAGAAAAAGAAAACGAGTTCTTTAGATGAAGTCGATCACCACTTAACAGTATAATCTCTTTACCACCAAGGCAAAAGTCCATATCCCTTTTGACCATCGCAGTGTGTATGACTTGCATGAATTGGTCGTCACCTCTTACATCCGACTCATACTCAAATGCCTCTGGCTCGAAATTAGCGTCGACCGGCAGCTCTGCCTTCATTCTATGGAAAACGTTTAGCTGAAATTCAGGATGCGCTTCATAGTAGGACTTCGCCACATCCCTCCTCAGATCTGAGCCAATTGAGATCGCAACCCAGCACCTCTTCGCACTATTCGATATCTTCTTCAGCGTCTCGACGACCGCCTCCACGGGGGGCGTATCATTTATTCGGGCGGGAAGATTTCCAAATGTCCGGCCAAACATGACAACAAATGCCGCTTCACCGTCGCAAAAATAGCGTCGCCCAGAGAATATATCGTCGCATATGAACTCGATTTTCAACCCCAAAGCGGACGGCAACTGCGCTATGTCCCCGAGGAACTCTTTTGAACGGTCGACGAGCGTGCAACGTGAGGTTTCGCCGCGCAGACCTGCTACAAGGGGAAGCGTTTTCTGTTTGAAGGCTCGCACTGTTCCGGGCCCATACTCCAGAACCGACACCCCTTTACGACATCGTTCGTCCTGATGATACCATTGAACATAATCTCTCACTCTCTCGTGAAGTTTTTGGGTCAACTTGAGTTCAGCATCCACCATATTGGTCGTGCCAGTGACGAGCGCATTACTGATCCTCTGAGCTTCAGCCTTAGCCCATAACAATGCGCCACTCATTGGATTGCCATCCCGGTCGACTCCAGTGTGGTGAGCGTATTGTTCAGGACCTAAGTCAGGCGCATATTTCTGCTGAAACAGCTGCAAACTCGTTTCAAGAAAGCTCAAACTGATCTCCTCTCGACCCTTTAGCGGCTCCTCGGATTTCCCCAGTTGGCTCACTTACCGCCGTAAACGAAGGTGGTGCGCGCAGTCCGCGTATGCCGTCACCGATCCCAGGAACCCGCCAAAGCGCGGCTCGCTCGTCAGAGCAGAAGCCCGGCGCAACCGCCAATAAGCACGTTGAGTCTGTTCATTGGATATCTCCATGAACCCAGAGGAGAGGCTACAGGATTGGAAGGAGTAATCCTTGACGTAGATCAAGGGCAACCCGAATTCCGGGACGGTGCACCGTCCGTTTTCGGCTATTCAGGAATCGCCCACCCGACAATCGGACGTGCCGAAGGAAAGCCGTTTACAATATATGCGTAAACGCAGGCGTATCGCATCTTACATCGACGGCGCCCAGAACGCCCGCCGCTGGTAACGAGCACATTTTAAGAGCGGCCGCACTGAGCCTGCCGGCCAGAACCAAGCCTGAATGGTCAACGCTGGCTCGCACTCAGCCGCGCAACTCACAGCAGAGGAAGATCTGTTCCTCCGGCAGCAAGTCGGCCGCCGCAGGGGCGTAGGCGGAAGACGTCTCCTGCACGATTGTGAACCCTGCCGCTTCGACCGCCGTACGCAACTCCTCTCGCGGATAGGCTGAGACCCGGATAGTATTTCCGAGGAATGGGACCGGGAAATCGTCCACATCCGCCTCCACCATCGAGAGGGCGAACAAGCCCCCAGGAGCGAGCAGATGACGGACCGTCGTTAGCGCGAGGGGAATCTCCACTCGTGGAAGCATCAGCAGCGAGAAGAAGGCCGCAACGGCCTGGAACCGGCCGAGGTCCCTCGGCCCGCCGGGTCGCAAGTCAGCAAGCTCCAGTTGATGGAACGTCGCGCCCTGAACATGCTCGCGGGCGAGTTTCACCATCACGGCAGACAGATCGACACCCACGACCTCCAAACCGGCGTCGAGCAATTGACGTGCGGTTGGGACGCCGGTCCCGCAGCCAAGATCCAGAACCCGTGAACCCGTCGGCAAGGACTTGATCAGCCATTCGCCCGCCAGGACTTGGCCTTCCTTGTGCGGAAAGGCCTCGTCATAGCGATCGCCGATGGCGTCGAAGGCTATTGCCTGACCCTCGCGGTGGAGCCGAAGTGTCTCGTATGTCGCGGTCACGAGTGGATGTTTGCCAGGGCTGTTCACGGAAGTATCCTGCTGGTCGGGAAGTTGTGCATTAGCCAAGCAAATGGCGTACCAATCCAGGAAACCCATTTATAACAATGGGACCACTCTGATAGGCTCGCGCTTGATGTCCGTTGTTGTCATAAAGCCGACAACGAGTGCAACTGCCCACGCGAACCTTTATGGGCGCGCTCGGCGTTGGTGCATGGGTCCGGACTTGAGCGGATGTCGATCTTTGAAGCGGCAGGCTGCGCTTTGGCTACAACGTCACAAGCTCGGCGATCCGCCACCGGAACACCCGTTCGACGGCGAGCGCCCCAGCGCCTTTTCCGGGTTCAACGGGCGCTCGGCCAAACGATGGCCCTTTACCCCCGATGCGGTTGCCGTCCCCCTCATTTCGAGCGCAATTCGCCTTATCGCTCAACCGGCCGACGACCTGATCGCGCTTCGCGACCAGGCGGCGAGCCTCTATGAAGAACGACGTGCCCGAGGCCTTACGAGGCCATCGGTGCGGCAACCCGTATTGAAGCTGATCGCCGCTTTCAAGTTCACCTGTCTCGATGGTGAAGATGCCCCTTGGCATCCGCCGATCGTCGGCACCAAGCAGGTGCGCTTCCTCGTCGACAGGATCTACGAAGCCTGCTTTGTCGTCATTTCCTACCTCGTCGGCGCGAGAGTCTCCGAGATTCTCGCCTTGGCCGATTGCATCGAGCAGCGCTGCTCTGCCGATGGAACCGAGATATTCTCCTATCTGCGCGGCCGCGTCTTCAAGACCGCCGTCGATGACGCGGGCCAGCCGCATCTATGGGCCGCCCCTCAAGCCGTCGCGCGGGCCATCGATGTGCTGGAGCGCCTTTCAGCTCCCTTGCGCGAGCAGGCGGGCCGCCGGGAACTTTGGCTCGCCATGCAGGGACATGGATCATCGACACGCGCCCCGTCGATGTCGTGACCAGCAGCACATTGGTGTCGCGCCTCAACCGACATTTCGCGCCATTCATCGCGCTTCCCGACAATGCCGATGGCCGCCCCTGGCATCTGACAACCCATCAGGGCCGAAAAACCTTCGCCCGCTTCGTCGGCAAACGCGACCGCACCGGCCTTCATGCCCTGCAACACCATTTCGGGCATCTGACACGCATCATGACTGACAGCGCCTACGTCGGGACGGACTTCGATCTCGGCGAACTCGTCGACGACCAGACGCTTGAAGAGACCCGGGCCGCCCTCGAGGAACTGCTGACCACATCGCGTCTCGGCGGCAAGGCTGGCCGCATGCTGTCGGCGCGATCACGCTTCCGCGGTCGGACTCGCGACGGCGATCTTGCCGGCTATGTCGATTTCCTGATCGAGGAAAGCGGCATGCGGCTCGGCGTCTGCGATTGGGGATACTGCGTCTACCGTGCCGAGTCCGCCGCCTGCATGGGCAACGAGCGAGGCCCCAACCCGGTCTGGCGAACCGAGAGCGTCTGCATGAACTGCACCAACTTCGCCGTCACCGAGCGTCATCGGCCGGTCTGGCAGGCGCGCCTCGACCGCAATCTTGCGCTCATCACCGACCGGCGTCTCGATGACGCGAGCCGCACTCTCGCCAGTACGCGCATCGCCGAATGCGAGCGCATCCTCTCCGATCTTTCCGCAACAGGGGCATCCCATGGCCAAGCCACCGACTGCAAACCCGGCTGATACGCGCATGCGGGCCACAGCGCAAAAGCTGCGGGAAGCGCTCGACCGCCTGATCAGGGACAGCGGATCACGCTCCGCCTCTGCGACCGCGCGCCTTACAGTCGCCGCCCTGGCGCGAGAAGCCGGCGTCGGCCGCAACGCCATCTACACCAACCATCGCGATATTCTAGATGATCTCACCGGGGCCCGCCAGCGTCAGCGTGCCCCCACCAGCGGCCCCACCGCCGAAGACAAGATCACCGAGCAGCGTTGTCTGATTGACGGCATGCAGCAGCAGGTCCGACAACTGGCGACCGAGAATGCCGGGCTTCTGCGGCACGCGATCGAAGCGGAACAGCGCGCCGACAGGGCGGAACGCCGCAGCGCACAGTTGACGAAGGAGATCTGCAGCCTGCAACGCCCAACGATACTGCAATCGACGAAGGAGGGTTCGGTACAAAGCTGACCTATGATGCTCCCGGTCATTCCATGCGCTTTCCGCCATGCGCTGACAGGCTGGTGTCGTGGGACATGGCGGCGGGGACTGTCTTCCTTCTCGTTGAAGAGCACGGCCCCGGACTGAGGCTGGTTTTGACCGACCCCGTCATACCGTCATCTCCCCGGTTTCGGCGTCATGAGCCCCAGGCTTCTCCTTCGACCGCTGACTGAGGTGTGGCCACTGAGGCCTTTCTTTCTGGCGTATCTCACACCGGGTTCGCCTGCTACGCAGCCCGACCTCGATCCCGCAACAGCGCGTTTCCGACCTTCTTCCCCGCCGTGCTCGGCTGACGCCTGCGCGCGGCTTCCTCGCGAGGCAAGAAGCTCGGCCCCGCGCCGCCCTCCATTGCATTGCGGCCCTTCGGGTGCGGGCCGGTCGCCCGGTGTTTTCCGATCGCCATCAAGGCCGCGATGGTCGCGACCTGATACAGCAGATGGAGAAGACAAAATGGCTCAGATCGGCACTTTCAACCGCAACGAAGACGGCTCTTTCACCGGAATTATCAAGACACTCAACCTCAATATCAAGGCTCGCCTGGTCGTGTCCGAGAAGGAAAGCGACAAGTCGCCCGACCTTCGCGCCCTCGCGGGCACCATCGAGATCGGCGCCGGCTGGAAGAAGACCGCCAAGGAGACCGGCCGGGAGTACCACTCGGTCAAGCTCGATGATCCGAGCTTCCCCGGTCCGATCTACGCCAGCCTCGTCGAGAACGAGGACGCCTACGCCCTCATCTGGTCGCGCTGAGGCGACCGACCACCGGACGCGGTGCTCCATCCGGAGCGCCGCGATCCGGCAAAAGGACACCGGAAAGTGTCATTCAGAGAATCCAGCAACCAGATCAACGGCTTCGACGCAAAAAGACAGTTGACAGCTGACCTAATCCGGCTTCACCGGCACGATCCGCACTCTCGCCCTCAACGTCAAGGCACGCATCGCCCGCGTCGAAAACCCCTCCGATAAGGGTCCGCAGTTCCGCATCTACGCAGGCGCCGTCGAGCTGGGTGCCGCCTGGCAGAAGCGCTCAACCGAGAGCGACCGCGACTACCTCTCGGTCAAGCTGGATGACCCGAGCTTCCCGGCTCCGATCTATGCAACCCTCACCGAAGTCGAAGGCGAGGATGGCTACCAGCTGATCTGGTCCCGCCAGAACCGGGACTGATACATCGAGGCTCCGCCCATCAGGCGGGGCCTTCTCCCTTTCTGCTTTCAAGTCCTCCATACCCATCATCGGATGAAAATGGATGGAAAAATGGACCCCGCCGTGTCATAACCATTCGGATGAAAACGGATGGGACAATGGATGACGGCTCTCGATCTCTCGACATTGCGTATCACGCCCGAGATCCTGTCACTGATCGCGGAGATCGACGAGTTCAAGGGCGCATGGCGTGCCCTTGGCCGCATTGCACCTGATCGTCTGTCAAGCTTGCGTCGGGTCGCGACGATCGAGAGCATCGGATCTTCAACACGCATCGAGGGCGCCAAGCTGAGTGACCGCGAGGTCGAGAGGCTGCTTGCAAACCTCCGGATCGGCTCTTTCTCAAGCCGCGACG
Source organism: Mesorhizobium sp. AR02 (assembly GCF_024746835.1). Classification (NCBI taxonomy): domain Bacteria; kingdom Pseudomonadati; phylum Pseudomonadota; class Alphaproteobacteria; order Hyphomicrobiales; family Phyllobacteriaceae; genus Mesorhizobium; species Mesorhizobium sp. AR02. The sequence goes on from NZ_CP080530.1 coordinate 606,692, forward strand.
AACAGGAAGTCGCAGGTTATGCCGAGGTGATGGAGACAATCTTCTCAGCCTTCGACGCGATCCCCCTCAACGAAAATCATATACGCCAACTTCATCGGGATCTGCTCGCGCATTCGACCAAGGATGAGCGACACCGGGGGAACTGGAAGACCCTTGCCAACAATGTGGAAGCTTTCGACGAGAACGGTGTGAGCCTTGGGGTCGTCTTTGCGACAGCCTCTCCGTTCGATACGCCCGGTCGAATGGCGGAGCTGGTGGCCTGGCAGCAAGCTCAGGAGGCAGATGGGACGTTCCACCCTCTGCTGATCGTCGCTGTCTTCGTCGTGGTCTTTCTGGAAATCCATCCTTTCCAGGACGGCAACGGCCGTCTGTCGCGAGCGCTCACCACCCTGCTGCTGCTTCGGGCCGGCTATGCCTACGTGCCCTACAGCTCGCTCGAAAGCATCGTCGAGCAAAACAAGGAGGCATATTATCTCGCGCTACGCCGCACCCAAGGCACGATCCGCACGGATCGGCAGGACTGGAACCCCTGGATCGAGTTCTTCCTGCGAAGCCTGCAGCGGCAGAAGCAGCGCCTCGAGCGGAAGATGGAGCGTGAGCGCATCCTTCTGGGCGACCTTCCGGAGTTGTCGGTGTCGATCCTCGAGCTGGCGCGCGAGCGTGGGAGGGTGACCGTGATGGACGCAGCCAAGGCCACGGGCGCAAGCCGAAACACGGTCAAAGATCATCTGCGCGCGTTGACCGATGAGGGACACCTGACCCTTCACGGGGCGGGTCGCGGAACGTGGTACGGCCTGAGCTGAAACCCGTGTGAGGAGCCAGCCGGCGCACCGGTATCGAAGCCGTCATCCAAACATGCGCGACCGCTATTGCCATGTCCTATCCCCCCTGTTTCCCGGTGCTCCATTGGCGGGCTCGATGGGGCATGTCGGCACCGTAAACTTAACGCTGTGAAAACAAGATCTGGGAGTGAGGCTTTGGTTCATTCGGCGTGAAGGCGCGCGATTTGGCGCCATGCTTGGCGTTGGTGCGCGGATATGAAATCGAACGCATTTCGATCATTAATGTAGTTGGTTATGCCTGCGTGACTTGACGCCGGATAGACTCCGGGCGTGCCCATGCCAGCATGCGGTTGAGAACGATGCAACCGATGGCAACCTCGGTCTGTTGAGCCGGAAGAGAGCGTGCTCGCAGGCGCCGTCCGATCAGCCCCTTGTATCGTCCGATGGCTGTTTCGCTCAGCGCCCGCTTGCCGTAGCCGGTGGCTGCCTGCCATTTCAGCCGACCGTCGCTTGCGATTGCGGCAATGTGCTTGTCCCTTTGACCAGGCGGTCCGGTATCACCGCTTTCCACCGCCGTGGAACGCGGTGGAATGACGATGTTCGCGGTTGCGCTGTGCTGCAGGATAGACCGATAGGTTGGCTTGCCGCCATAGGCTCCGTCGGCTGTGAACTGGTCGATCTCGCCGTCGATCTGATCGAGCAGCGGTGCCACCTGGGAAGGATCATCCGTGTCCTGATCTGTCAGCCTTTGGGCAATGATCGCGCCACTTTTGGCATCCACTGCCAGATGCAGCTTGCGCCAGTTGCGACGTGATCTGGCGCCATGTTTCTGCTCCAGCCATTGCCCGGCGCCGTAGACTTTCAATCCCGTGCTATCGACAAGCACATGCAGCGGGCCGTCCGGCAGCGGCGGGTTTCGTCGGGCTGATGGCTCCCACTTCTGTGCCCGACGGCTCAGCGTCGTATGATCTGGAACTGGGACTTTCAGCCCCATGAGATCCAGCAGCGAGTGGAGCAATCCCTCGGTCTGGCGCAGCCGCATTGCCAAGACGCAACCCAGCGTCAGCGCTGTCTCAATGGCGAGATCGGAATACCGGGCTTGGCCGCCGCGGGTCTTGCGTCGCGGAGCGCGCCATCCCGCAAGTGCCTCCGGCGTTACCCATAAGGTCAGGCTACCACGCCGGCGCAGACCTGCTTCGTAGTCACGCCAATTCGTCACCCTGAATTTCATCTTTCCGACGTGATGACGACGATCTGCGTTGTGTTTGTACGGCATGGCACTCGCATCAAGCTGATTTCGATCCTGCCTGCCTATCGCCAAACCGTTGACAAAGGATCCATGCACCAACGCTATCCACCCACCATCGAGAACTGCGAGCAACTGCCATGCAAGCATGGCGCCAAATCGCGCGCCTTCACGCCGAATGAACCAAAGCCTCACTCCCAGATCTTGTTTTCACAGCGTTAAGTTTACGGTGCCATCGTCACAAGCCCCGAACGCTTCGCGTTCGGCGATGTCCAATTTCCGACAATGTCGGATACAGTCAGATCTACTGGATTGCGTTTGAATGGTTTCTCCTTTGGCACAGTACATGCTCGTCATCCGCAAACACGTGACCGACCAACAAGAAGTCGCATGATCACCTCACCAAAACATACAGCCGCCGCGGAACAATCACTTTGCCCCGAACTTGCTTATCGCCCGTCCCGTCACCACAACCGGAGCCATCGATGTCTGACGGGCTGCCCAGGATACCTACTGCGACCGCGCTTGCCCGGTGACGAACGCTCCGGCTCCGCCCGTTACCGACCACCGCGCCGGTCGCCACTCATATGGTCTGGTTCAGGATCGGCAGCGCGGATGAGCCGCGGGGGAAATCCGGCATCGCGCATGTCTTCGAGCATCTGATGCTCAAGGCGACGGCCAATCACGCCTCATGACGAGCAGGGCTCCATCGCCTGGAAAGATTGAACCCAAAGGGAGATTCCAATGTCTGAAGCGAGTAAGGAAAAGTTGGACGCATTCTTAGGGAAAATGGTCGGCGATCTCGGTGCGATCGCTACTGGCGCGGGAGTCGTGCTGGGGGACAGACTCGGCCTGTTCAAGGCATTGCGCGAAGGCGGCAAGATGACGGCCGCCGAACTTTCGACACGCACCGGCACCCAGGAACGCCTTGTAAGGGAATGGCTTTCCGGGCAGGCGGCGGCGGGCTACGTCGACTACGATGAAGCGAGCGACGAGTTCTATCTCAACGCCGAGCAGGAGCTGGTGTTCGCCGATGAAGATAGCCCGGCCTTCATGGCTGGTGCATTCGAGTTCCTGTCCGCGCTGTGGCTCGATGAAGAAAAGGTGAGGCAGGCATTCCAGTCCGGCAAGGGCGTCGCGTGGCACGATCATAGCGCGTGTCTGTTTCGCGGTACGGAACGATTCTTCCGTCCAGGCTACAATGCCAATCTGATCGACTCCTGGCTGCCGGCCTTGGAGGGCGTCGTCGAGAAGCTCGAATGCGGCGTGGACGTTGCGGATGTTGGCTGCGGTCATGGCGCATCGACCGTGCTCATGGCGCGTGCTTTCCCCAATTCGCGCTTCGTCGGCTTCGACTATCACGCCCCGTCGATCGAGCGCGCCCGCAAGGCCGCTGAGGAAGCCGGCGTCGGCGCCAACACGCGCTTCGAGGTCGCAACCGCCAAGACCTATCCCGACACCTATGACCTCGTCGCTTTCTTCGATTGCCTTCACGACATGGGCGACCCGACGGGCGCCGCCTCCCATGTCCACGGATCGCTCAAGCCGGATGGCACGTGGATGATCGTCGAGCCGTTCGCGCATGATCATCTGGCGGCGAACCTCAATCCCGTCGGACGCGTCTACTATGCCGCTTCCACGTTCCTGTGTACCCCTGCGTCCGTGTCACAGGAAGTCGGGCTCGGGCTTGGCGCCCAGGCCGGCGAGGCGAGGCTGCGCAAGGTGGTGACCGGCGGCGGCTTCAAGCGATTCCGTCGCGCCGCGGAGACGCCGTTCAACATGGTGCTGGAGGCCCGCCCTTAGCGCGGCCGTCGCCAGAAATTTGCAGCTCATCGGCATTTTATGAAGATCACCACCAAAAATCCGGACGCACGCTTATCGGGCACATTTTCAAGGCGTCTGAAGTTTACGCAGAGGTCGCTGCCGAGCCGCCTTCTCTAAACCACTGAAGTCATGTCCGGCGGCAGATTCTTTCCCTCGCTGCGGCCACAAGGCGAGCAGCCGGCACCGTAACGTTAACCGGGCATCGATCAAAATGTGGGATCTGGCGGCATGACCAGATTTTCCCGTGATCCTCTTTATCGTCGCCACCGATTTCCGGCGCAGGTGATTGCCCATGCCGTTTGGCTCTATTTCCGGTTTCCGCTCAGCCTGCGGATGGTCGAGGATATGCTGGCAGCTCGTGGCGTCATCGTCTCTCACCAGACCGTGCGACTTTGGGCTGAGAAATTTGGCAGACTTTGCCAATGATATCCGGAAGCGATCGGCCGGCAAGCTCGGCGACAAATGGCATCTCGATGAGGTTGTCATCACCATCGGTGGAAAGAAACACTGGCTTTGGCGCGCCGTTGATCAGGACGGGTTTGTTCTCGACGTGTTGGTGCAAAGCCGTCGCAATGCCAAGGCGGCAAAGCGCTTGATGCGAAAGCTTCTGAAAGGGCAAGGCCGTTCGCCGCGTGTGATGATCACCGACAAGCTTCGATCCTACGGTGCGGCGAAGCGGGAGATCATGCCAGGCGTCGAGCATCGCTCGCACAAGGGCCTGAACAATCGGGCGGAGAACTCTCATCAACCCGTCCGACGGCGGGAGAGGGTCATGAAGCGCTTCAAGTCAGCGCGACATCTTCAGCGTTTCGTTTCCGTCCACGACCCGATCGCCAACCTCTTTAACGTTCCCCGCCACGATATTCCATCCACCCACCATCGAGAACTGCGAGCAACTGCCATGCAAGCATGGCGCCAAATCGCGCGCCTTCACGCCAAATGAACCAAAGCCTCACTCCCAGATCTTGTTTTCACAGCGTTAAGTTTACGGTGCCTCCCGCGGGCTTCGGCCGGCGGGTTTTTTCGTTCGCCATCGGAACTTCTTTCCCGACGACTTGTTCATTTCCGGAGGCATCGGGGTCTGCCACAGTTCCCTATGCTCTTGATCGGGTTCTCCTCGCTTATCCCGGTCGGTCCGCGCTTCCCCTACGTTGGCGCGGCCACGCTTTCTTGCAAGATTAGGATCGAAGAGACTATGACCGTCATCTGGCTCGCGTTCGTTGTTATTCCGATCGTGGTGCTGGTGGTGGCTTGGTGGACCACGGTGCTAATATATGACCACCGCCTTCAAAAGGCTGCGACACCAGTCCCAACTAACTCACGCACAAACTGATTGCCGAAGCCAACTCGCTTGGCATCAGCCGAGGAGAGCGACGAAGATGTCGACAGCCTCTACCGAATTGACGGGCGGGCCGGTCCAGTTTCAGTAGCGGCGCCAGGACTGACCACTGGTGGTAGGCCGGCCCATGCAGCCGATCCGATCAGTCGAGCAAGCAGGGCGTATTCCACCATGCCCTAAAGGCGCCTTCCAAGCCCGCGATATTCGTAGCGGGTCGGAAGTCGGCTAATGCTTCGGACCTTCAATGGCCTCTCGGTGACTCGTATCCAGTCATCCTCACCCATCTAAGCTCGGAAACGGGTCCAGCGAAAGAGTTAATCATCTCGAACCTCAATCGTTGACTCTTCCTGCCCACTCGCGCTTAGTAATCAACGTCAGCGACCACTTAAGGGCGTCGCTGCTTGAGAGCTAAGAACGCACTCTCGCCCGGCTATGAGGCGCAAGAGATGCTGAAACGCTACCTTCCTAGTTGCACGCTATATCCTGCCAACCTAGCGCTGCTTCAGCGTGTGTTTGACCAGGTGTGTTGCGAGCGCGCCTACGCGGCACAATCGCTAGATGCGGAGATTGCGGCAACGACATTGCTGCACCTGTTTCAGCATGGGATGACCAATGAGGCCGCACTTTTGGCGGAAATGCGAAGATGGCAGCAAGAATTCATCCGACGAGCGAGCTGAGCTGGCGCAATCGCGAGTGAAGCCGACCTTTGATCGCAAGAGAGAGCGCCAAAGCAGAGATAGTCGGTACACACAAGAATACTTCAAGCATGCCCTGGTGTGCGTCCAGCCCATTTTCGTAAATCCGCTTTAGCACGTCGCAGGCAGTCTCGGCACGCTGGCGCGCGCAGCCGATAAGCATTTTTCCTCCCAACATCGCAGGCGCACCAGCGATGTCGTCCCATACCGTCCGTTACCAGACTGCTCAGGAACGCAGCTAAATCTAGGTTGGCTATCTTCCATCTGCGTAAACGAGTAGGAAGCCTGTTGGTTCAACAGCCGCTCATATTTCGGGGCAGAAACGGGTCGTCGGGGGCGACGACGAAGGCAACTGAGAGGCAACCTTATTGAGACAAACCTTTCAACGAATAGCGCGTGGCGGCTAGTCCGGTTGCACGCCCGCAAACCGCCGCAGTCCTGGTCCCCGGAGTTTCGATGTAAGCCAGGAGGTTTGATCCAACGCGCCGTGCGGCATTCTGAGAACATTCACTATACAATATAATCGCATTGCGGCATTGATGGTCTCCGCAGGCGGGAGGTGCCTCTCTGGAGTTCGTCCATTCATGTCGCGCGTCCGCAAGCCCCAGCCGGTCGATCATTCCATCCTCAATGAAATGCTGGCGCTGCACCTCCAGCAGCTTGAGATCCAGAATGGTGGGATGGAGGCCTTCCTCTCCAAGACGGGGTTGGCGCGAGGGACCTACTACACGATGCTGCGCGGCATCGGAAATCCGACCCTGAAGACAATCGAGCGCATCGCTTCCAAGCTCAATATGACCGTATTCGAGTTGCTGGGCTTCGAGATTGACGATGCGCGCAGGGCGCTGAAGAAGCGCGGCGTCGACTATGATGAGCTGACCTCAGCCATCCGGAAAAAAGATGAAGCTACCCGGCGTGTAGTGCGGCAGACCCGGTCGCAGAAGCTATTGGGCTAAACTAAGCTCGTGTTCACGACCTCATCCTTGTTACGCGCAACCTGAAGGATTTCGCTGGCCGCGGTGTCCGCCTACTGAACCCGTTCAAGGGTCCGCCAGAAGAACACTCAGCGTAGTCGAGGTGATGGCTCATGGCCGAAAACCCCCGCGCTCAATGCGTGTGTATGGCCCAGACCAACGAAACCGGGACCTTCTGGCTGCGTCGGCGCGAGGCTATAACGTCCTTTGATCAGGCCGCGTCGGGACCTTCCGATGCAAGGAGCAGCGCTACTTCGACGCGGTTGCGACCTTTATGCTTGGCCTTGTAAAGGGCGGTGTCGGCGGCGAGAAGCAGGCCTTCCGGCATCCTGATTGTCCCGCCCGATCGTGACAGTGCGGTCGCTGAACCAATGCTGACTGTGACGCGTCCGCCGCCTTCCGGATTGTCGCCATGAGGCAGGCCGAGGTTTTCGATTGCGCGCCTCAGCCGTTCCGCTATTTCAAGCGCTCCCTCGCTGTCGGTATCAGGCAAGATGACGGCGAGTTCTTCCCCGCCGTATCGCGACGCCAGATCCCCAGGACGATGAAGCACGTCTCTTATAGCTGCAGCGACGGCACGAAGACAATCATCGCCTACCTGATGACCGTATTTGTCGTTAAAGCCTTTGAATCGATCGATATCGAGCAACAGCAAGGACATCTGTCCAGCGCTGCCAACGGTGCGTCGCCATTCCCTGTCCAAGGTCTCGTCGAAGGCTCGGCGGTTGCCCAGACCGGTCAGTCCGTCCGTCATCGCAAGCGAGCGGAGTTGTTCTTCGAGCCGTTTGCGTTCTGTGATATCTCTCATGATCAGCACGAAGTCGCCTGGAACGCCAGTTAGCGGATCACGGACGATGCGCGCCTTGCTCTCCACCCAGACAGTTTTCCCATCCTTGCGCCGGATCTCGATTGCAAGCGGCTCGCCCTCGTCTGCTCCGGCAAGCAAGAGTGCGGCTGCCGCAGCGATGTTTTGAAGATGCTCCGGCGGGACGAACATTTCCGGACCATGCCCAACCATTTCCTCCGGGAGCCATCCCAGAAGCCGGGTGCATGACGGTGAAACGTAGCGTGCCTTCGTGTCCGGCCCGAGTTGCATGATGACGTCACCGCTGTTCTCAGTGAGCATCCGGAAATCCGTTTCTTCCGGATGAATGTCCGAACGGATAGCCAGGCCTGCCGATGACTGCCCGGACCCGGGGCGACCGAAAGCCTTGCGAATGAGCTGTGATGCGGATGGCAGGCGCATATTTGTTTCCTTTTCGGACACGTTTCTGCGGGGCGCCGCAGCATTCTTATCGGTTGTTCAAGCCACCCCCAGGGAGGGATTTCTGTCAGGCGATCCGATCGATTGGGTTCGCTATCCCGCTCGCTACCCTAGTCTCCTCAGCAGGCGGTCGCCCGAACCGCTTCAGAAGGCCTTTCGCTATCTGACGTGGTACCGCTTGCGAAAACAGGTATCCCTGACCCAACTGGCACCCGATCTCCGCAAGTAAGACGGCCTGGGCTTCGTTCTCGATGCCTTCGGCGATGACCTGAATGTCGAGCTTGCGAGCGATGCCGACCAAGCCCTCGACGATGGCCAGGCTCGGATCTCCCTGGACAAGGCGATCAATGAAGGATTTGTCGATCTTGACGATATCGACCGGCACGGTCAGCAGATGCGTGAGCGAAGCGAAGCCCGTTCCGAAATCATCGAGCGCGACGCGCAGGCCATGGGCGCGCAGCGCCTTGATTTCCCGAGCGACGAGGGGGTCGCGCTGCCCGAGATAGACCGACTCCGTGACCTCCAGAATGATGTGCTTCAACGGAACGTTCTCGCGGCCGAACGCGGCTTCGAGACGCGCATAGAGCGTTCCGCTGTGGAAATCGGCTGAGGTAATGTTGATACCGACATGCTGCAACGGAATACCTTGATCCAGCCACGAGCGCGCGTCCGCTGCGACGATCGCCATCATGCATTCCGTCAGATTCGAGGCGACGCTGACATCGGAGGTCGCCTGGTGAAACGCGGCGGCGGAAACGATCTCTCCATCCGGCTTGCGAAGGCGGCAGAGGGCCTCCATGCCGATGATCTCGCGGGTGTCGAGCCGCAGGATCGGCTGATAGAACGCGTCGATCCGGCCTTCGCGCAAAGCCGCGTCAACATCGCGGATCACCTCGATCCGGGTCTTGATTGTGCTGCCGATTCCCGGCGAGTACAGCACGAAGCCACCTCGCGAAGTTTCCTTGGCGTGGTAGAGCGCGAAATCGGCATTTTGGCGCACGCTTTTCGCATCGACGTCCCCCGCCGACAGCACTGCGCCGCCGATGGTGGCCTGTGCCAGGATCATGTGCCCGTCGCAGTTGGCGGGCACAGCCAGAGTGCCGAGAATATGACGCGCCGTGCTCTGGATGCCGGCGGGCGCTCCGGCTCGCTGAAGGATTACGACGAACTCGTCGCCGCCCATGCGAAACACACGGTCAGGCGCTACGCTTTCGGCGAGACGTGACCCCACCGCCTGTAGCAAAGCATCGCCGGCAGCATGGCCGAAGGTGTCGTTGATGGTCTTCAGGTTGTCGAGGTCGATGATCAGGACCGCCCAGGCGCTCGGTTGGCCAAAGGACAGCCGCTCCAGGGCTACGTCCAAACTCGCCCGGTTCGGCAGGTTGGTGAGCGCATCGACATAGGCGCCGTGCTCTCGCTCGACGACCCGCCGGTGACGCTCAAGCGCGATGGCGCACAGAGAGGTACAAGAGGCGACAACCTTCTCCTCGCGAGGGGTGGGGCCGCGTTTCTCCGGAAAGTACAGGGCAAAGGTGCCGAGCACAGCGCCCGCGACGTCGCAGATCGGGCTCGACCGGCGTTGGTGCATGGGTCCGGACTTGAGCGGGTGTCGATCTTTGAAGCGGCAGACTATGCCGTGGCCGCCTTGCGGCGGGCGGATTTCGGGCGTGCGCAGGCAAGCATGCGGTTGAGGACGGCGCAGCCGATGGCGACTTCGGTCTTCTGAACGGGAAGCGACCGTGCCCGCAAACGCCGCCCGATGGTGGACTTGTATCGCCCTATGGCGGTCTCGACCAGCGAGCGTTTGCCATAACCGTTGGAGACCTGCCATTTCATCCGGCCGTCTCTGCCGATTGCGGCGATATGCTGGTCCCTTTGGCCGGCAGGTCTATCGTCGAATGGTTCGACCGCGTTGGCACGAGGCGGAATGACGATTGCGGCGGCAGCGCTATGATCGATGACTGCGTCGTAAGTCGGTTTTCCGTCATAGGCGCCGTCAGCAGTAAACTGTCCGATCGGACCGCCAATCTGGTCGAGTAGTGGCTCAACTTGAGAGACATCGCCAGTGTCCTGATCAGTCAGGGTATGGGCAATGATCTCGCCGCTGTCGGCATCCAGTGCCAGATGCAGCTTGCGCCAACTGCGACGGGATCTGGCGCCGTGCTTCTCCTCCAGCCACTGACCCGCGCCGTAGACCTGCAGGCCGGTGCTGTCGACAAGAACATGCACTGGTCCCTCCGGCGCAACCTGGCGATCATGCCGTTTGTTGGGCGATTGCCATTTCCGCGCCCGACGGCTCAGGGTGGTATGATCGGGGACAGCGAGCGCCAGCCCCATCAGTTGCAGCACCGATTCCAGCAAGCCTTCTGCCTGGCGCAGCCGCAGGCCAAACACAAGGCCCAGCGTCAAGGTGGTCTCGATCGCCAGATCAGAATAGCGGTGCTGGCCAGCGTTGGTGCATGGATCCTTTGTCAACGGTTTGGCGATAGGCAGGCAGGATCGAAATCAGCTTGATGCGAGTGCCATGCCGTACAAACACAACGCAGATCGTCGTCATCACGTCGGAAAGATGAAATTCAGGGTGACGAATTGGCGTGACTACGAAGCAGGTCTGCGCCGGCGTGGTAGCCTGACCTTATGGGTAACGCCGGAGGCACTTGCGGGATGGCGCGCTCCGCGACGCAAGACCCGCGGCGGCCAAGCCCGGTATTCCGATCTCGCCATTGAGACAGCGCTGACGCTGGGTTGCGTCTTGGCAATGCGGCTGCGCCAGACCGAGGGATTGCTCCACTCGCTGCTGGATCTCATGGGGCTGAAAGTCCCAGTTCCAGATCATACGACGCTGAGCCGTCGGGCACAGAAGTGGGAGCCATCAGCCCGACGAAACCCGCCGCTGCCGGACGGCCCGCTGCATGTGCTTGTCGATAGCACGGGATTGAAAGTCTACGGCGCCGGGCAATGGCTGGAGCAGAAACATGGCGCCAGATCACGTCGCAACTGGCGCAAGCTGCATCTGGCAGTGGATGCCAAAAGTGGCGCGATCATTGCCCAAAGGCTGACAGATCAGGACACGGATGATCCTTCCCAGGTGGCACCGCTGCTCGATCAGATCGACGGCGAGATCGACCAGTTCACAGCCGACGGAGCCTATGGCGGCAAGCCAACCTATCGGTCTATCCTGCAGCACAGCGCAACCGCGAACATCGTCATTCCACCGCGTTCCACGGCGGTGGAAAGCGGTGATACCGGACCGCCTGGTCAAAGGGACAAGCACATTGCCGCAATCGCAAGCGACGGTCGGCTGAAATGGCAGGCAGCCACCGGCTACGGCAAGCGGGCGCTGAGCGAAACAGCCATCGGACGATACAAGGGGCTGATCGGACGGCGCCTGCGAGCACGCTCTCTTCCGGCTCAACAGACCGAGGTTGCCATCGGTTGCATCGTTCTCAACCGCATGCTGGCATGGGCACGCCCGGAGTCTATCCGGCGTCAAGTCACGCAGGCATAACCAACTACATTAATGATCGAAATGCGTTCGATTTCATATCCGCGCACCAACGCCCCTCGACGCTGACCTTTTCCACATTGGCTCGGGCGGCCGGCGTGCACAAGGCCCAAGGGAGGACAGTGTCCATCGTCCTTCCTGGTAGGCGCCGCCCGGACCACCAGTACGCTATGTTATTGGTCAATCGTTGGGGGTGGGATTCCGCGCCGGCAGCGGACATCGGGGTGGGGCAGGGTTTAGGAAGCTGTACCGTAAGGTGGAGGCCTCGCCCGGAAGCCGCGATCTGTTTCCGTTCAATCACTTCGGCGACGGTGTGGCAAAATTCGCGTTCACACATAGTGTCCCCATCCTCAATGCTCTCAAGGCATGGCTCGACGACATCGCCCCAAAAGTCTTGCCGGACAGCAAGCTCGGCGACGCCGTGTCCTACACTCTGAACCAGTGGGAGTACCTGACGCGATACACAGAAGACGGCAGGATGCCGATCGACAACAACCTCCTCGAACGCAGAAAATCCTGGCTGTTCAGCGATACCGTGGATGGAGCCAGGGCCAGCGCCGTCATATACAGCCTGATGCTGACCTGCCGCGCCTGTGGCGTCGAGCCCTTGGCCTACTTGCGCCACGTCCTCAGCAAATTGCCGCAGCGCGCCACAGACGCCGACATCACCGACCTGCTGCCCTTCAACTTCGCCAAAACCGCCGCTGCGTGATCCGATGCAGCCGTCTGACAGCGACCCCGTCAAACGGGCCGCGTCAACGCGCATGGAAATGAGCGCTTACTGTTGAAACGCTCCAGAAGCTGGGGCGAGAAGTGGACGACCCAACGATGCACGGTGGAGTGGTCGACGTTCAGGCCTCGCTCGGCCATCATCTCTTCCAGATCACGCAAGCTCAGATTGTAGGCCAGATACCACCGCACGCACTGAAGGATCACGGATCGATCGAAGTGCCTGCCTTTGAACATTGAGCGCTCCCGAAAATCGAAGAGCTGTCATGCCCCAGTCAAGTTACCGAAAAGTTTGCGACACATCCCGATAGCGTGGCGATCAGGCTGATAAAGTGGTGGTCGCGCCGAAACCGCAATTCGGACAACAGCTGGGGGCAATCTGCGGCCGGACCGCCAGCGTGATAGTGTCGCGTTCTTCGAGCACAGCCTGGTTGTCTGCGGCAACCCCCACATTCGGATAGCGCGAAGCGAGTTTGCCGCAATCTCTTCGCTGGAAGGCGACAACAAGATCGATACCGGATCGCCCTTGATGGGATTTCAGCCGATAACAATGGCGAAGTAAGCGCATGGCTGCCGACGAAGCCAAGTTTGATTGGGTACCCCACGAGCGTTGCTTCTCCGGATGGTCCGGGGATCACCATGGCCCCTGCTCCAGTCTGATCCCGTAATTAAGCGACCGCTTCGCCCCCGGTGCGACCAGCATCAGGCCCGGCTTATCGATGAAGTTGCCATCGAAGTCCACAGGGCTTGCTATGCCATGCCAGGGTTCGATGCACAGGAACGGGGCGCCGCCAGGCTTTGACCAGATGCCCAGTTCTGAAAATCCCTGCCATGATACTTCGATCGCCGGACCACGCTCGGCCGCGTAGCGCACGCTGGTGCTTGCGGGACGATCCAGGATGACGGCGTCGTCATCGAACAGCCGTTCGGATAGTGCAAGCGTCCTGCCTTCGATGGGCGTCGGCCGCGGTGCTGCGAGCAGGAGGCCATCGCTAAGGCGAGGAACTGGCGCCGGCTCATCATCGGCAAATGTCAGGTGGTAGGCCTCCTTAGGTAACTCCGACAGCAACGGCCAATTGAACGCCGGGTGCGCGCCGATTGAGGCCGGCAACAGCTCGTCGCCTGTGTTGGTGACCTCGAAGGTCACCCCGAGTTGCTGGCGTTCCAGCGTGTAAGTCACGGCCAGGCGAAACGCGAAGGGGTAGTGCGCGCGGCTGTCGGCGTCGTCGGTAAGAACCAGCGTGCAGGATCGAGGTCCCCTGTCCGCCCACACAAAAGGCTTGTCGCGCGCGAAGCCGTGCTGCTTCATCGTATAGGTCTGGCCGCGGTGACGCAGTTGATCGCCCTTCAGCCGGCCGACAATCGGAAACAGCAACGGAGAATGGCGCCGCCAGGCCGGACCGGCCTGCCAGAGGAACTCAAATCCTTGCGCATCCTGCAGCGACACCAGTTCGGCGCCCTGGCCGACTATAACAGCCGAGATGCCGTCGCCATGAAGGGTTTGACTGTCTTGTGGCACATATCCTCGCGGGCCGCTGTTGAAGGCCGGTGCTGTGGCAGACTAGCAAAAGCTCTTGGCGACGCAAGGTGTGGCCGGGTTTTGCGAGAACAAATTGTGGCCGGAGGATCTCTCCGGTTACCTCGCTATCGCCGCACAACGGACAGTCGCTGCTCACGCTCGCCAGTGAAATTCAGCAGCAACTGGCAGATGTTGATGAAGTGACGAGCGTCTGTTCCACTCCGACCAATCGGTTGAGTTATTCTCCAGAGTGCGAACTTTGATCAATCGCAGCCGGTGACGTGTCTGCTATGAACAGGAATTGGCGAAATCCGCCTCGTCCTGTTGCCCCAGTTTGCCGTAGCGAAGCGGGCCGCCTTCGAGAAGCGTTGTTCGTCCACCAGCCGCCCGCAGCACGGCATCGCCGGCCGCAGTATCCCATTCCATAGTACGACCGAAGCGCGGATAAAGATCAGCCGCTCCGCTCGCCAAAAGGCAGAACTTCAACGAAGAGCCCACAGAGACGATCTCCGCGCCCGGGAACCTAGCGATGAATTCGTCGGTCTCGGGCGTGCGGTGGGGGCGGCTCGCGACGATGGTAAGCCGCTTGGCTGCCCTTCGTACGGATATCTTGCGGCGGGCCGCCGGCTGGAAATCCGGCGCAATTGATACCTCGGTCGCTTCGCCCGGACGGCCGGAGTACAACACACCCTTTGCCGGAGCATAAACTACGCCTAATTCCGGAACGCCTTGGCGGACAAGCGCGATATTCACCGTGAAGTCGCTGTTGCGGTTGATGAATTCCTTGGTGCCGTCGAGCGGATCGATCAGCAGGATCGCATCGCCTTCGAGCACCGGCACCACGCCGGCGGCGATTTCCTCTTCCGCCACACAAGTTACGCCGGCCAGCGCCTCGCGCAGCCCTTCAAGGATCACCCGCTCAGCCGCACGGTCCGCCTCGGTCACCGACGAGGCATCCGCCTGGATGTGTCGCAAACTTTTCGGTAACTTGACTGGGTAGCGTCCCTCTATCCAAGATCGCAACTGACCTGTTGGCTTGGCCGCCATGTCTTCACTCCATAGGAAGAATGCCACATTCGGATTGGGGGATATAATTTGATGCATGATCCTGTATCAAGTAGCGCCTGATGATCATTATTCTACATCAAGGCCGTTGACGGCGGCGGCATGTCAAGGTAGATACCTCATCCTGATCGTTCGGCCCATTTGATCTAGGATTATGTATCATGGCCTACCAGAGCGAAAGCCTGATAACGCAAACACGCGAGGTCCGCGAGGCCTCCGGTCTTAGTCAGCGCGCCCTCAGTAAGCGCGCCGGGCTGACGCAGAGCCATATCTCCCAAATCGAGAGCGGCAAGATGGAGCCTGGGTTGTCGAGTTTCATCGACATAACCCGCGCGCTCGATCTTGAGCTCATGCTCGTGCCGAAGAAGCTGGTGCCCGCGGTACTAGGCCTGATCAAGGCGCAGGCAACGCCCGACATGTATATTCATGCCGGTCAGCGCAACGACAAGCGCTTCGCCCGCGCCGAACGGCTGGTCAAGAAAATGAAGGAACTCTACGGAAGCTCGGTTGACCTCGATCGGGTCGAAGATACGCTGCGTTTCCTGCGGCGAATGACTCTCACCGATCAGGAGATGCAGCTCGTGCGCGAACTGATCGCTCGGCTAGAGCGCTATCAGGCGAGCGACCAAGCGGCGCCCGTCATCCGTGACATCGCGCAGAACCTGCAGCGCTTACGTAATTCGATCGCCCATGGCGGTTCAGTCGAACCGAGGCCAGCCTATTCGCTCGACGAAGGTGACGACGATGCCTGACGTCTCGGTTCTCGATGTGCGGCTCTACGGTGAGCCCATTGGCACGCTAACCCATTTGCAGGGCGACCGGACGATCTTTGCCTTCAACGAAGACTATGTCGAAAACCCGGATCGGCCAACCCTGAGCCTTTCGTTCAAAGACGATCTGGGTGGCCTCATTACCAAAATTCGCCCGACACAGCGGGTTGTGCCGCCATTCTTCTCGAACCTGCTACCCGAGGGAGGGCTGCGGCGTTATCTCGCCGAGCGGGCTGGGGTCAATCAGCAACGTGAATTCTTCCTGCTCTGGGTGCTTGGCCTGGATCTGCCGGGAGCGCTGTCTATTCATCCCGCAGCCGGTGACGCCCTTCCACCTGGCGCCGACGAGGATTTGCCGGAGAATGCCAAACCTAATGCGCTGCGCTTTTCGCTCGCTGGTGTGCAACTCAAGTTCTCCGCGTTCCAGAACGCCGGAAAGGGCGGAGGCCTGACCATTCCCGCCGAAGGAGTCGGTGGTTCCTGGATCGTGAAGCTTCCGTCTCAGCAGTTCGCCGGCGTTCCGGAGAACGAATTCTCGATGATGACGATCGCCGGAATGATCGGCATGGAGGTACCGATCATCAACCTGATCGATCTCGATGCGATCGCCGGCATTCCAGACGGCCTTGGCGAACTAAAGGGACAGGCGCTCGCTGTCAGCCGCTTCGACCGGACCGGTGACGGTCCCGTCCACACCGAGGATTTCGCGCAGGTTTTCGGTGTCTTTCCGGACAACAAGTACAAGCGTGCGACCTACGCAAACATCGCACGCGTCATTGGCACAGAAGCGGGCGATGCCGGCGCCGCTGAGTTTATCCGGCGCCTCGTATTCAGTGCGCTGATCGGAAATGGCGACATGCACCTCAAGAACTGGTCGCTGATCTATCCGGACCGACGAACGGCTGCGCTCTCGCCAGCCTACGACCTGGTGTCGACCGTTCCTTATATGGAGGGCGAGGATACGGCCGCCCTCAATTTCTCGCGAACAAAGAAGATGGCCGAACTCGACGCTGATGAGCTTCGGCATGTGGCGGCGAAGGCGTTGCTGCCGGAAAAGCTTGTCATCGACACCGCCGCCGAAACCGTCCAGCGATTTCGGCAAGCGTGGGAGGCTGAGAAGAGGAATCTCCCCCTCACCGCCACCGTCGTGAAGGTGATCGACGCACACGCTCCAACCGTGCCGCTCTATAGCGAACTGGCGTTGGGGCACGGATCTTTTATTGGTGCGGGCTTAGGCAAGCGGTCACCGCAATAGCAACTTTGTAGCGTAGCCATGCCTTTCAAACACAATACCAGCCGCCGCCATCATATTGAGAAGATGAAGTTCAGGGTGACGAACTGGCCAGAATATGAGGCAGGACTTCGTCATCGCGGCAGTTTGACCCTGTGGGTGACGCCGGAAGCCCTGTCCAGGTGGCAAGCGCCAAGACGCAAGACACGTGGCGGCCAGCACCGCTATTCTGATCTGGCGATCGAGACCACCTTGACGCTGGGCCTTGTGTTTGGCCTGCGGCTGCGCCAGGCAGAAGGCTTGCTGGAATCGGTGCTGCAACTGATGGGGCTGGCGCTCGCTGTCCCCGATCATACCACCCTGAGCCGTCGGGCGCGGAAATGGCAATCGCCCAACAAACGGCATGATCGCCAGGTTGCGCCGGAGGGACCAGTGCATGTTCTTGTCGACAGCACCGGCCTGCAGGTCTACGGCGCGGGTCAGTGGCTGGAGGAGAAGCACGGCGCCAGATCCCGTCGCAGTTGGCGCAAGCTGCATCTGGCACTGGATGCCGACAGCGGCGAGATCATTGCCCATACCCTGACTGATCAGGACACTGGCGATGTCTCTCAAGTTGAGCCACTACTCGACCAGATTGGCGGTCCGATCGGACAGTTTACTGCTGACGGCGCCTATGACGGAAAACCGACTTACGACGCAGTCATCGATCATAGCGCTGCCGCCGCAATCGTCATTCCGCCTCGTGCCAGCGCGGTCGAACCATTCGACGATAGACCTCCCGGCCAAAGGGACCAGCATATCGCCGCAATCGGCAGAGACGGCCGGATGAAATGGCAGGTCTCCAACGGTTATGGCAAACGCTCGCTGGTCGAGACCGCCATAGGGCGATACAAGTCCACCATCGGGCGGCGTTTGCGGGCACGGTCGCTTCCCGTTCAGCAGACCGAAGGCGCCATCGGCTGCGCCGTCCTCAACCGCATGCTTGCCTGCGCACGCCCGAAATCCGCCCGCCGCAAGGCGGCCACGGCATAGTCTGCCGCTTCAAAGATCGACATCCGCTCAAGTCCGGACCCATGCACCAACGCCAGGAGCGACCCATCTGGGGTGCATGGCCCATGCCAGACGTCGCTTCGTCGATGCACTGAAGACCAGAAAGAAAGGCGGCGGCCCGCCGGAGCAGGCGCTGAAGTTCTTCGAACAGCTCTACCGGATTGAAAGCCAGACGCGCAACGAAAAGCCGGACAAGGGCGAAACGCGACATCAATGCATCCGCCGTTTCCGCCAGCAACACAGCGTCCCCATCATGAACGCTCTCAAGGCATGGCTCGACGACATAGCCCCGAAGGTCCTGCCCGACAGCAAGATCGGCGACGCCGTGTCCTACACCCTGAACCAGTGGGAGTACCTGACGCGCTACACCGAAGACGGCAGGATGCCGATCGACAACAACCTGCTTGAGCGCGACATCAGGATTTTTGCCACTGGAAGAAAGAGTTGGCTGTTCAGCGACACTGTGGACGGAGCCAGGGCCAGTGCCGTCGTCTACAGCCTCATGCTGACATGCCGAGCTTGCGGCATCGAGCCCTTGGCCTATTTGCGCCACGTCCTCACGGAATTGCCGCAGCGCGCGGACAATGCCGACATCACCGATCTCTTGCCATTCAACTTCGCCAAAACCGCCGCTACTTGATCCGATGCAACTGGCCGACAGCGACCCCGGTCAAACGGGCCGCGTCAACGCGCATGGAAATGAGCGCTTACGCCGTTTGACAAGCACCGCTATTCTGATCTGGCGATCGAGACCACCTTGACGCTGGGCCTTGTGTTTGGCCTGCGGCTGCGCCAGGCAGAAGGTTGCTGGAATCGGTGCTGCAACTGATGGGGCTGGCGCTCGCTGTCCCCGATCATACCACCCTGAGCCGTCGGGCGCGGAAATGGCAATCGCCCAACAAACGGCATGATCGCCAGGTTCCGCCGGAGGGACCACTGCATGTTCTTGTCGACAGCACCGGCCTGCAGGTCTTCGGCGCGGGTCAGTGGCTGGAGGAGAAGCACGGCGCCAGATCCCGTCGCAGTTGGCGCAAGCTGCATCTGGCACTGGATGCCGACAGCGGCGAGATCATTGCCCATACCCTGACTGATCAGGACACTGGCGATGTCTCTCAAGTTGAGCCACACCAATAAAAGATCCGTGTACCAACGCCGTGTTCAGGCAGAAATTCCACTTATAACCCCTGTCCAAATTTCCCGATCCAGCTCTGCCTCCTGCATCATTATCTCTCGCATCCAGATGCTTGCCGGATCGCTATTGTGGAGAGCCGGCCACTGGGCGGCTTCGGTGAAACCGGGAAGCGGCAGCGGAAGTTCGACAACCTGAAGGGGAAACGTGTTTTCGAAATGCCTGACCAGCCGGAGGGGCACGGTCGCTATACGAGCTGTGCCGGACACCATGGGCGGGATCATGCTGAAGCCCTGCACGACGACTTCGACACGTCTTTTAAGACCATGCTCAAGCAAGAACCCTTCCTCGATGGAGGGCTTCAGCAAACGTCCGAACCTGACGCAGACGTGCCTCATCGACATGTATCTCTCGAATGTAAGGTGCCGTGGCAGCTGCTTGTTCGTGGGACAGCCTACGCATACGAGCCTCTCGTGGAAAAGCGCCACTCTTGGATGCGCGTTCGACATGAACACATCCGGAGTGATCAAAAAATCGACCTCACCACGCCGGAGGACCTCATCGGGGCTGCCGTCGAGAGGCATCAATTCGAAGCTGACGGCGGGGGCTTCCCGGGCAACACGCTCCACGACCTTTTCAAAAAACACGAGCGCGGCGAAATCGGAAATAATGATCCTGAAGCGGCGATCGGATCGAGCAGGGTCAAACGGATCCGACGAAATAAACGAGGACTGGATGTTTTGGAGAGTCTCGCGGACTGCGGGGCCAAGTGCTGCCGCACGTGGTGTCAGAATACGTTCTCGGCCGCTCATGCTGAACAGTTCATCGCCGAAAAAATCGCGCAGCCGGGCGACGGCCGCACTCATGGCCGGCTGACTGAGGTTGATGCGGCGTGCCGCCGCCGAGAGATTGCGCTCGGCCAGCAGGGCGTCGAGCACGACGAGAAGGTTCAGATCAAGCCCTTTGAAACGCATGCCTGCGGCTATCCATAGAGGGTCGGCATTCCTGGCGTGCCTCAGGCTACCGGTCATCGACCGCGTGGCCGACCATTAGTTTAGCACTTTCTAATGGCGTTGGTGCACGGATCTTTTATTGGTGTGGGTGGCATCGTAAACTTAACTGGTTTTCCAGAAAGATGTGGGATTTAGCGGCATGACCAAACCTGCCCGTGATCCTCTCTATCGTCGCCATCGATTTCCTGCAGAAGTGATTGCCCATGCGGTGTGGCTCTATTTCCGTTTTCCGCTCAGTCTGCGCATGGTCGAGGATATGCTGGCAGCGCGTGGCATCATCGTCTCTCACCAGACCGTGAGGCTCTGGGCGGAGAAGTTTGGCAGACACTTTGCCAATGATATCCGGAGGCGAACGGCCGGCAAGCTCGGTGACAAATGGCACTTCGATGAGGTTGTGATCACGATCGCCGGCAAGAAACACTGGCTATGGCGTGCCGTCGATCAGGATGGTTTCATCCTTGACGTCCTGGTCCAGAACCGCCGGAGTGCCAGGGCTGCAAAGCGGTTGATGAGAAAACTCCTGAGAGGACAAGGCCGTTCGCCCCGTGTGATGATCACCGACAAGCTCCGGTCCTATGGCGCCGCAAAACGCGACATCATGCCCAGCGTCGAACATCGCTCGCACAAAGGCCTGAACAATCGGGCGGAAAACTCCCATCAGCCGATCCGAAGGCGTGAGAGGATAAGCGCTTCAAGTCAGCCAGGCAGCTTCAACGCTTTGTTTCCATCCACGACCCGATCGCCAACCTCTTTCACATTCCCCGCCACGACATCTCATCCACCCATCATCGCGAGCTGCGAGCAATAGCCATGGAAACATGGCGCCAGATCGCACGCCTTCATGCCGCCTGAACCAAAGGCAGAACTCCAAATCGTGCCTTCGCAGCGTTAAGTTTACGATGCCGGAGCCGGTGCTTTCGGCAAAAGGTGTCGCTGAGTTGGATAGGCAAAGGCACTGACAGTGTTACTTTGATTGAACCAGCTGCTCGCGCAGTACGAATGCGATGGTGTCGAGAGCGAGGTGGGTGGCCGTCAGCACGCCTGCCATTTCGATGAAGCCGTGGACCATGCCGGGGAAATTCCGGCGTATGACCGCCACGCCGGCTTTTTCTAATCGATCTGCGTAAAGCACTCCCTCGTCGTGCAGTACGTCACAGCTCCCCGTTATAACCAGAGCTGTCGCCACATTTTCTACAGACTCGACCACCAGCGGCGACACTCGCCAATCCTGCGCAGCCGTCTTGTCGGGTAAGAAACTTTCCCGGAAATATTCCATTATGGGACGTGTCAGAGGCGGAACTTCAGCATAGGCGATCCGCGATGGATACGACCATGCGCTGTCTCTGTTGTCGGTGGCCGGATAAATCAAAATCTGGCAGCGTAGAGGGATACCGGCATCTCTTGCCGCGAGGGCCGCGACTGCCGTCAGGCTACCGCCTGCGCTGTCACCGCCCACAGCCAGACGACCGGCATCGACGCCGATCTCCGTGGCATGATCGACAATCCAGATCAAGGCCGAGATAACGTCTTCCGCAGCGGCGGGAGCTGGATGCTCGGGAGCCAAGCGATACTCGACTGATATCACCGCGCAGCTGGCACGATGCGCAATCTGACGGCATACGCGGTCATGCGACTCGATGCTGCCTATAACCCATCCACCGCCGTGGATGTAGATCAATGCCGGTGCGGCATCCTCGGGTACACCATCAGGACGGTACAGACGAAGCGGAATTGCGCCCGCAGGTCCTTCCGCGGCGAAGTCCGCGACCTGGTTTATCGCGACCACCGGTCCGCCCAATACTGCGCTCTGATCGCAATATCGCTGCCGCGCGTCAGCCACGCTAAGCTGATCCATCGACGGGGCGGGTTGTTCGTTTATTTTCGCGAAGAGATTTTTCACTTCAGGATCGATATACATCGAAAATAGACCTCGTCTGTTTCTCGCCCATTTCTTGAGCAGTGGTATGATTACAGGCTTTAAGCATTGCAACGGCGACATTGTTGATGCGGTCGTCCGTGGCCATGAAATATGACTGCACGTGGGCGAGATCGAACCTGGCGCATGCGGAAGCAGCGACAGTCTCGTGATCGGCAGGGTGCGAAGTCGCCAGATCAGCCGCGGCGCGCAGCATAGCCGTCGGGAAGATCCGCCGGCGCGCAGTCGATTACGGTCTCGTCGCGCTCGCCCCGATCCTCGATGAATGTAATAGGAGCAAACTCGTCGATCACAAGCTTGGGATAGTGGGGCCCGGTATCTCGATAGGTTAGCATGGCGTCCAAGTGATCATTCTGGAAACAAATGGTTTTTTCCGGGGCTTGAGCTACCCATCGCGGAAAAAAAATAATTCCGTGTAGCTGTCTCTCCGCGAAATTGATTGCCACGCTCACAGTGGTGCCGGTGGGCTCGTCCCACGAAATTTTGCAGACATCATCACTCAACCGGATGATATGCGCTTCTTGATCCCGGACCCACCGCCCACCGACCATGCCACTGTGGATACGGTAGTCGATGGTACGAGAGTCCTTGAGATACATTTCGTACTGCCAGCCATTCTCGTAGGTATAGATGAAGTGCTTGCCGATGAAGCCCTTCAACTGCTCCGGTTTGGTTGATCCAAATGGATCATTCATTATGCGCTCCTTGATTGCGGTAGCAATTCGTGACTGCCATAGCTTCACATAGGGGCGCGAATGGGGAAGGGCCAATACTTTGATTTGCTGGATCGATACCAATTCGCTATAGATCACCACCATGGAACTTCGTCATCTCCGTTACTTCGTTGCCGTTGCCGATGAAGGCAGCTTCACTCGCGCAGCAAGTCGCCTCAACACGGTTCAACCGTCACTCAGCCGTCAAATTCGCGACCTGGAGGAGCATGTCGGCGCGCGCCTCCTCGAGCGAACCAGTCGTCGGATATCGTTGACGGCGGCCGGGGTCATTCTTCTTGCTGAGGCTCGATTGTTGCTAGAGCATTCCGAAATGGCCTTAGAGCGCGTCCGGCAGGCGGCCAAGGCAAATGCGCACTCACTGTCGCTAGGCTTTGTCCCTGGCGTCGAAATCGAGGAACTCCCACGCGTCATGGGTGCTGTCGGCGGCAGCCTCGGCAGTGGCGAGATTGTACTGCGGAGCCTACCATCCCCATTGCTCATCTCGGCCCTTCGTGAAAGGCGCGTTGATGCCGGCTTCATTCGGCCATCCAAGCAATCTCAGGGTTTGATGGCGAAAATCATTCGTCGGGAGCGGCTCATCGTCGCACTGCCTGTCAACCACCCACTCGCCGCTGAAGCTTCCTTGAACATTCGACAGCTGGTCGGGGCACCAATGATCGGTGTGTCCGCCAGCGATGCGCCGGTACTTTTCGATATTATTCAAACATATGCAGCTCGGCACGGCGTCGAGTTCACTTCAGCTTATGAGTCCGAGAACTTGGTAATGGCCTTATCGCTCATCAGTACAGCGGGCGGCATATGTCTGTTGCCGCAACGGTCCACATTGCTGTTTCCGAAAGGAGTCGTCGCGGTTGAACTTGACGGCGACGCACCGACTATCGAACTGGCACTGGCATGGCATCACGAAAACACATCTCCCGCCTTATCAGCATTTCTGCAACACTTCGCATGAGGCTTTCCGAGACACCGAATAACCAACGCGGCCATCTCATAGTCAGTATCCATCCGAGGTGGGCCGCAGGATTTTTGCGGTCGCGCGTGGTACCATTGCGGAAGGTGGTGTCACATTGATTGAGGGGTAAGGAAATTGAGGTAGCAGCGCACCCATGACCGTGAGTGCACCGACCTACAAGAACCACCGCTATCCGATCGAAATCGTGGCCCGTGCTGTCTGGCTCTACTTCCGTTTCAATCTGAGCTTGCGCGATGTCGAGGAAATGCTGCTCGATCGCGGGATCGTCGTTTCCTACGAGACCATCCGCCGATGGTGCCGAAAGCACGGCCCTGATTATGCGCGCCGCATACGCCGCAAGTCGCCGACGTCTGGCACCTGGATGAAGTCGCGGTGCGCATCAACGGTCAGAAATGCTGGTTGTGGAGAGCGGTTGATCAGGACGGATATGTGCTCGACGAGATTGTCCAGACGCGTCGCAACACCAAGGCCGCCAGGCGCCTGCTGACGCGACTTCTGAAGAAGCAGGGTCTGCCGCCAAAGCGTATGATCACCGACAAACTGCGCTCCTACGGGGCGGCCCAACGCCAGGTCATGCCGAACGTGGAACACCGCTCGCATAAAGGCTTGAACAACCGGGTGGAGAATTCTCACCTGCCGTTCCGAAAACGGGAACGAACGCGACAGGGTTTCCGGTCGGTCGGCTCATTGCAGCATTTCGTGTCGATCTTCTCCGCCGTCCGAAATCTCTTCGTCCCATCCCAGACCAACCGCTCCGCAGCACAAATTCGAACCATCGACGCCAGGCAATGGCCGCGTGGGAAGCCGTGAGTGCACGGCCTGCCTGAAAAGCGCGGTATCGGCCTCACGCGACCACATTTCAAACAACGTGACAACGCCCCGAAGAGAAACAGGGCCTAGCGCTTTTCATGGAAAAGGGCTGTCGTCTTGCCATTCCGGTACCAACATTGGAGGGGAAGGGTATTACACATTCGGCCTTGTTGAGAAGCCTAGCGCCGACGTTCTGCAGGAGAACGACAAGGGCCGATTTGACACCAATGCAGCCGACGATTCTTCCGTGTGGCGCCGCTGCGCAACGTAGCAATCACCGCGCCATACTTTCATTCGGGCAAGGTTTGGGACCTGAGACGGGCCGTCGCCATCATGGGGACCACCCAGCTTGGCGAAGAATTACGGAAAACCAACTCGACCTGCTCGTTGCCTTCCTTAATTCGCTGACCGGAAAGCTGCCGGAGATTGCCTATCCCATCTTACCCGCTGAAACGGTGACAACACCCCGACCTCAATCGCAGATCTTGGGAAAATAGACAATCGCGTTGGGGCCAGTGAGCATTCCCTTCACCGGGGTCGGTCATCGACTGGGCGAATTGCCACCAGCGCACCGTCGTCGGATTGGCCCGCGATACGTCGCCGAATATGATGGCGGCGCACGTAGCGGGAACGATAGTCATCGAGCAGGCGGCGGTAGAAGCGCTTGCGATAGGTGATGTCGAGGCCGAGCGTGGGTTCGTCGAGCACCAGCAGCTTGGCGTCGATGGCCATCACCGCGGCAAGGTGGAGCTGGGCTATCATGCCTTTACTCAGGTGCTTGATCTTGGCTTCCATCTTGACGTCGGTGCCTTCGAGGAAGCCGCGGGCCTTGGCCTGATCAAACCTGGGATGAATGTTGGAGATGAGCGCGAAGAGCTCGCGGACCCGGAGGAAGCGCGGCAGGCTGGCGACATCGGAGATGAAGGCGACGTTCTCCATCAGCGCGGCGCGTTTCTGGTACGGATCCTCGCCGAGGACGCGAACGGTGCCTTCGTAGGAAGTGAGGCCGAGGAGCGCATTCAGCGTCGTGGTCTTCTGCGCCGTTATGACCGACCAAGCCATAGATGCGGCCGGCGGGGATATCGAAATCGAGCCCATGCAGGATCTCGGTCTTGCCGAAATGTTTGCGCAGCCCGCGGGCGGAGACAATGGGGGCGAGAGCAGTATCACTCATGTGCTTGGCTTTCCTTCAACAGCTTTGCGGGATCGATTCCGAGGGCCTTGATCTGGGCGATTATGCGCGCCAGTCCTCGGCTAAAAATTTGCGCCGCTCGTGGGCGAGCAGCTTTTCGCGCGCCCCGTCGGCAACATACATGCCCATGCCGCGGCGGCTTTCGACCACCCCGATATCGACGAGGCCTTCGAAGGCCTTGGTCACAGTGCGGCCGGCTGCGCTCCGGCGAGGCGATGCGTGTACAGGGTACAGGGCACGCCGCGGCGAGCAGCAACCCGCTCACGGACGCAGCGCCCACGCAATACTTGGGACCGGCGCCCGATCAATGACGGCGTCGTAGACGCGATCGCTCACGCGGTAGGACGACGGTCGCCGAGATGCCGTCGCCATGAAGCGTTAGGCTGTCTTGCGCACATGTCCTCGCGCGGCCGGTGTGCAGGCTGATGCAGCGGGCAATGTAGCAAAAGCCCTTGCGGACTCAAGGTGTGGTCGGGCCTTCGGGTCGATTGTTGGCCGGAGGGTCGCCCTCCGGCCATGGCTCTATATCCAAGTCTGGGCGCCAACCTTGGCCGGCTCTGCCCGGCGCGGCTATTCGCGTTCGCCTGTGAAATTCAGCAACAGCTGGAAGATGTTGATGAAGTTCAGATAGAGCGAGAAGGCGCCGAAGACGGCGAGCTTCTGGCGCGATTCCGAATCGAAGTTCTCGGCATACTGTTCCTTGATTGTCTGCGTTTCCCAGGCGGTCAGGCCGATGAAGACGGCAATACCGATCACCGAGATGGCGAACTGCAGCGCGGTCGAGCCGAGGAAGATGTTGACGATGCTGGCGATCACCACGCCAATCAGGCCCATGATCAGGAACGACGAGAACTGGGTCAGGTCGCGTTTGGTCGTGTAGCCGTAGAGGCTGGTTGCGCCGAACATGGTGGCGGCGATGAAGAAGGTGCGCGCGATGCTGGTTCCGGTGAAGACGAGGAACACGGAAGCAAGCGACAGGCCCATGACCGCGCAGAACGCCCAGAACATCGCCTGGGCGCTGGCCGCCGACATGGTCTGCATCTTGAACGAAAACAGCATGACGGAGGCGAGCGTCGCCAGCATCACCACCCATTTCAGCGGGCCGGAGAAGATCGGCACGTGGAGCGCCGGCGTCGATGACACCATGAAGGCGACCAGGCCGGTGACCACGAGGCCAACGCCCATGTAGTTGTAGACGCGCAGCATGTGCTGGCGCAGACCTTCGTGGATCAGGTCGCCGGCGTGGCTGCGGGCGGTTTCACGGCGATCTACTGGATTGGGCTTCTTCATGTGAATGGTCCTGTTTTTGGGATCAGTAGTTGCGGGCCTGGAAGCCGTCCATGTCGGGCAGCATGACGTCGAGAAATGCCTGCACCAGCCGTCTCGGCCTCTCACGCGAAAGCCGTTGCGTGTCAGGTATTTCGCGAGCATGGCGGACAGGCGCCTGTCGTCGTCTACGATGAGAACCTAGTTCCGCCATGCTCGTTTGTCTGCTCCGATTCGAAACTGTGCAGGTACAAAGCTTACCAGCGGGTGCCGGCTAATCCCAGAATTCGACAAGCTTCTCCATCTGCTCGGGCGTCAGCACCGCGGCGCCGTCGAGCAGCGCCGTCGTCAGCTTGCGAGGCTTCGTCGAAGGCCGCGACGAGCGCGGCCCGCAGCTTCTCCGCTGCCTCGCGGTCGATGGTTGGCAGCTTGTCGACATCGTTTAGGGTACAGACTAAGCCGAGCATGATCGGGCGGAGACCGTCGAGGAACTTGTCCCTGATCGCCTTCAGTTTCTCTTCCTGCTCGGGCGTGGCGTCGATCTCCTCTTCGAGCATGCGCTCAAAGCGATGCTGGCCGAACCCCATCCCGCGCCGGAAGTTGGCCTGCATGTGCATGTCGAGTCCGCCATGGCCCCCGCCCATGCCGAAGCGCTGCATGCGCTCGTAATCCTGGCTGAGCGCGCCGGCGACGCCGACGCCGGCAAGCGCCGCTATCGCAATGCCGCCTATGGCGATGCGCTTGCGCCAGCTCTTCTTCTGCGGGGTGCCGGAGAGGCTGGCCGGTTCTTGATGGTTCGGTTCCATCATCCCATCCTTTCGATAAGCGGCATCTTTGCCGCGACTGGGGAAACTACGAGCGCAACGTTTCGGCCGTTGCGGCCGAAGACGTGGTCGACTTCCCGATGCCCCTTGCCGTACAATGCGATCTGACGCAGACCTGCCATATAGCTTTCCTTCCTTTGTTCTCTTGCGGCTGCCCGCGACATGAATACCGGCCGGCAGCTCTCGCCGCCTCGCCCTTATGGTTTCAAGGCTCGTGCCAGCTCGTCGAGTTGGGCCGAAGCAAAAAAATGGCGTTTGCTTTCAGTGGCTTAGCCTCGGGCAAAACAATAGATCGGTTAGACCCAGACTGTGTCGCGGACCCGACAAAGGCGACACAACGTGTCGGCTTCCGTTACTTGCGACCCGTATACCTCGCAGGACGATGGCCGCTGTTGCTCCCCGCGCCACGTTCGTTCGCTTTGTTGCCATGATATTGTCTCCTTGCATGTCAGAAATGACGGGCCGCACTGTGAATAGGTCTGCTGTATTGGTTGAGATCGACAGAGCTCTGGCGCGCATTTACGCAAACTCTGCACGCATTATTTGTACAGTTGTCGCAGACGTCGATCTGTACTCACTTGTTCCTAGTTTGCTCCTGTCGCGCCCCCGGTCGTCAATGAGCGCTATCGGCTTGCCAGCCGATCATGCTGCGTAGAAAGTTGGTGCCAAGACTGATGAATGCGGCCCGCTCGCGATTGTCCTTGCCGTAGCCGTGCCCGCCCGCGCTGAGCTCGTAGAAGTAAGCGGGATAGCCAAGAGCCTGCAGCTTTGCAGCCATCTTGCGCGCATGGCCCGGGTGGACGCGGTCGTCGCGCTTCGTCGTGGCGAGCAGGACAGGCGGATAAGGCTGTCCCGGCGTTGCGGCGTGATAGGCGGAGATTTCCTTCAGGAAAGCCCAATCGGCCGGCTTGTCAGGATCGCCATATTCGTCGATCCAGTTCGCGCCCGCCAGGAGCTTGGTGTAGCGGCGCATGTCGACAAGCGGAACTGTGCAGAACAGCGCGCCGAAGTGCTCGGGGTAGCGGGTAAGCATGTTGGCGATCAGGAGGCCGCCATTTGAGCCGCCCTCGGCGGCAATCCGGCTCGGCCGCGTAATGCCCCTTCGCACGAGGTCGGCCGCAACGGCGGCGAAATCGTCATGGGCGAGACGCTTGCCCTGTCTGCGCCCGGCGTCGTGCCAACGGGTGCCGAACTCGCCGCCCCCACGGATGTTCGCCACCACGCACGTGCCGCCGCGTTCGAGCCACAGCTTGCCCAGCGCGGAGTTGTAGGAGGGCAGGAGCGACATGCCGAACCCGCCATAGGCGGTGAGATGAACCGGGGCATCGCCGTTCCCGTCCGCCGGACCGACCTGCGTATAGGGGATCATCTCACCATCGATCGAGACTGCCTCGTGGCGCGTGACCGTCAGTCGGGATGCGTCGAAATTCTCCGGGTTGCGCTTCAGGATTAGTGAAGCGCTGAGAGGCGGCGCGGCATTGAGATCGAATAGGGAAAGCTGCGGCGGCGTGATCGGATCCTGAGCCCAGACCAAGACCTCTCCATTGGTTTCGTGATCTTCTGCGTCGAGTGACCAGAGTTGGACATTGTTCGCGCCGGGCACAGTGTCCAGGGTTCGGCGCGTCCATTCCTGGGGACCGGGGGTGAACATCTCGAATCGCGGAACGAGGTTGCTGAAGTAGGAGCTGACGAGTTTCCCCTCATTCCAGAAGAATGACTGCAGGGAACGCCTTTCGGCTGGTTCAAACAGGGTACTAAATCCGCGCTCGCCGGCCATGAAAGAGGAAAGCGAGATGCCGATCAGCGCGTCGGCGGCATAGGTCGTCCCACCAACCGTCCAGGGTTTGCGCGGCTTTACCGCCAGCCAGTCATCGAAGCCATTCCACCAGGCGTCCCGAGGAAGGTCGATCTCAACCTTCGGCCCGCTTCTATCGCCAATGCGGGCTATCTTCTCGAAGTAGGCCGGCTTTTCGATAAACCATAGGCGCTCGCTTTCGGCGGTACGGTCCAGATGGCCAGACACGCCGAGGGATTCGGAACCGGTCTCGAAGATTACCGGCGCGGCGAGGGGATCCGCGCCACGCTTCCACAGCCGCACGGTGCGCGCGTAACCGGAGCGGGTGGCCATGCCATCACCAATCGCACTGGAAAGCAGAAGCGTGTCAGGGTCGAGCCAATCAATGCCGCCCTTGGCATCCGGGAGATTGAAACCGTCGGTGACTAAGCTCAGAGTCCCTAGATCGAATTCGCGATGCACGACCGCATCGCTGCCGCCGCGCGACAGGCGCAGAACGGCTCTTTCCCGTTTCTCCGGCTCGATCGACGCGCCGCCCCAGATCCAGTCCTCTCCGTCTCTCGCGGCGAGGAAGTCCAGATCGAGCAGTAGCTCCCACTGCGGATCCGCCTTCACGTAGACGGAAAGGGTGGTCCGGCGCCACACCCCGCGGGGATTTCCGGCATCCTGCCAGAAATTGTAGAGATACTGACCGCGGCGCATGACCAGGGGAACCCCGTCGGGACGGTCGAAAATCGCCGTCAGTGCCGCCCGGTCCCGATCGAACTGCGTTCCACCAAAGTGCTTCAGGGTCTTTGCCGACTGGCTGGCGGTCCACGCAAGTGCCCGTTCACCTTCTACATCTTCAAGCCAAAGATGGGGGTCATCGTCGGGTGCATTCACTGTTGGGCGGAAATCGAATTCGGTCATGTCCGCACAACCAGAGAAATGAAAGCGCAATGGCTTCCGTCTGCTCGGGAACACTCAGTTTTGGCGGCTGCACCCGCATGTTCCAAAAACGCGATCATCAGCTAGGCTCTCCTCAGTGGACGGCGTCGCAGTGCTTTTGCGCACAGGACTGCATCTGTCGTGCCAACCGGGAAATCGTTTGGAACGCTGGGATCGCTCTGGCAGCGTTGTGTCACATGTCCGACATCGTCGAGAATCCGACAACGAGCGCACCCCGCAATCACCGGGTCAGCCTCCTGCCCGATCGGTAACACCGTGCAGCACTCAAGCAGTGAAGCTCACAATGTGTCGGCCGAATTGAGAAACTGTCCGGGTCAAATCCTCACTTCGCTTGACACACAATGAACGTGGTTGGCCTCCAACATCTTCGCTCCGGAACGCGTCCCGCACACGGATTTCAATGGCAGACAGCACGAGGCCATGGAGGGCGTGAGCGACCAAGACCGGCCGCGCCTGTGGATTTAGCGCCGGCGGAAAGAATGGGGCATCCGAGGAAAAGCGATGCCACACGGCGTTGGTGCACGGATCGTTTATTGGTGTGGGTTTAGGCAAGCGGTCACCGCAATAGCCTTTGTAGCGTAGCCATGCCTTTCAAACACAATACCAGCCGCCGCCATCATATTGAGAAGATGAAGTTCAGGGTGACGAACTGGCCAGAATATGAGGCAGGACTTCGTCATCGCGGCAGTTTGACCCTCTGGGTGACGCCGGAAGCCCTGTCCAGGTGGCAAGCGCCACGACGCAAGACACGTGGCGGCCAGCACCGCTATTCTGATCTGGCGATCGAGACCACCTTGACGCTGGGCCTTGTGTTTGGCCTGCGGCTGCGCCAGGCAGAAGGCTTGCTGGAATCGGTGCTGCAACTGATGGGGCTGGCGCTCGCTGTCCCCGATCATACCACCCTGAGCCGTCGGGCGCGGAAATGGCAATCGCCCAACAAACGGCATGATCGCCAGGTTGCGCCGGAGGGACCAGTGCATGTTCTTGTCGACAGCACCGGCCTGCAGGTCTACGGCGCGGGTCAGTGGCTGGAGGAGAAGCACGGCGCCAGATCCCGTCGCAGTTGGCGCAAGCTGCATCTGGCACTGGATGCCGACAGCGGCGAGATCATTGCCCATACCCTGACTGATCAGGACACTGGCGATGTCTCTCAAGTTGAGCCACTACTCGACCAGATTGGCGGTCCGATCGGACAGTTTACTGCTGACGGCGCCTATGACGGAAAACCGACTTACGACGCAGTCATCGATCATAGCGCTGCCACCGCAATCGTCATTCCGTCTCGCGTCAACGCGGTCGAACCATTCGACGATAGACCTGCCGGCCAAAGGGACCAGCATATCGCCGCAATCGGCAGAGACGGCCGGATGAAATGGCAGGTCTCCAACGGTTATGGCAAACGCTCGCTGGTCGAGACCGCCATAGGGCGATACAAGTCCACCATCGGGCGGCGTTTGCGGGCACGGTCGCTTCCCGTTCAGCAGACCGAAGTCGCCATCGGCTGCGCCGTCCTTAACCGCATGCTTGCCTGCGCACGCCCGAAATCCGCCCGCCGCAAGGCGGCCACGGCATAGCCTGCCGCTTCAAAGATCGACATCCGCTCAAGTCCGGACCCATGCACCAACGCCCAAGCGATCGAGAACCTGCATCTCGAAGGAGCGCGGGAAAACCAAAAAAATCAGGCTGTGTGACCCCACTTAAACACCGCCTGTAAGAATATGTTATTATATCAGCACGTTAGGCGCGCGCCGGCGCGTGTTACCACTACATTTTGGGGATGATCTCAGGCGAGTTGTTCGTCGAGGTTGTGTGGCAGAGCGATGCCAGATGCCTTGAAGACGTTGCCTACTTGGCCCGTAACGTGGGTTCTGGTGGTGACGATGCGACCATCCTTTTCGATGGTGGCTTCCTGGAGGCGGTCGAGATCGCGTAGAAGCGGCTGCCATTCGGGCGTCAGGCCTTTGGCCCGGCAGAGGCGGTACAGTTCCTTGCTGAGTACGAGCCCCAGGAACGAGCAAAACACATGCCCGCGGATGGCGGCATCGGATTGGTGGAAGATCGGCCGGGTATTGAAGGTTGCCTTGGCGGCGCGGAACAGGCTCTCGACCTCGAGCAAATCGCGATACCGCAGCACGGCCTGGAGCGGGGTCACCTTCGCGTTGGTCCGCACCACGGTGATGCCGTCGTACCGGGCTTCCTCGGCAAGCTTGCCGACATCGATCTTGAAGTTCTTGCCGCTGGCCTTGAGGTAACGCCGGTAGGCCGAGTTGCCGACCAGTGCCTTGTCGCCCTTCTTGAGCTGTGCCTCGAGGCCGGCGATGATCGCCTGGCGGTCGGCCTTGTCCTTCTCGGCCTCGGCGTCATTGCGGCTGACAATATAGCGGTCTTTACCGACCTTGACCTCTTTGACCCACAACTGAGTTTCACCGCGCTGGCGCTCGAGAACGAGCGGAACCATCGGTGCCGCGTCATTGAGCACGACGTTGTGGATCACGCTGCTCGAGCGTTCGCGGGCCCCCAGAATGTATTCCATGCCCAGCTTTTCGAGCGCGGCGATGGTATCGGCGCTGATCATGCCGCGATCGGCGACAACGCAGGCGCGTGTGACGCCGAAGCGCGTTCGCAGCCGATCGACCACCGGCAACAGGACGGTCACGTCAGCGGTGTTGCCGGGCACCATCTCGGTGCAGATCGGCCGGCCCTCGGCATCAACGACCAGCGCCAGGATCATTTGCGCCAGATCGGGGCGGAAGTCCTTGGAATGCCCGCGCTTGCCCAGCGTCTCGCCGCCCGCGCCGTAGAAGCACAACGAGGTGGTGTCCATGAACACAAGGCTGAGGTCGGTGA
This sequence comes from Mesorhizobium sp. AR02, assembly GCF_024746835.1. NCBI lineage: Bacteria > Pseudomonadati > Pseudomonadota > Alphaproteobacteria > Hyphomicrobiales > Phyllobacteriaceae > Mesorhizobium > Mesorhizobium sp. AR02. Next base: position 640,152 of record NZ_CP080530.1, read on the forward strand.
ACAGGTCCTGCCGGCGCGCGAAGAGCTTTTCCTCGATCGCGTCTTTCACGCAGCGCGCCACCAGCGCGCCTTGCGCCTTTTCGCCGAGTTCCTCGCCCAGCCACGCCATGGCCCGGTAAAAGTGATGGAGCGCCAGACCCTCGGCGCCCTCGATACCATAATCGGCCATCCAGTTCGCGCAGTCGCGGTCCGAGCCCGAGACGAACAGCCGATGCAGCGTGCCAACGAACACCGCCCGTTCCACCGCAAAGCCGAACTGGCGCCCTTCCAGCACCTCTTCCAGCACCTCGCCGATCCCGAGCCGCTCCCACAGCCGCCCGAACAACAGCGGACCGCCGATGCGGCGAGAGGCAATTCGCCCCGCGTCAATGTCGGACAGGATGAGGCTGCGTTCGCCATGGCGCGCAATCGAGGCCGCCAATCTGTCAAGTTCGCCGCTGGCAACCAGCGCATCCTTGCGGCCCAGCGCCTTTATCGTGCGCTGGCGAACGGTTTTGCCGTCGCGGACACTTTCCACGAGGTAAAGATAGCGGTGGCCGCGCGCGACTCTCTCAACGACAAACATGCCAGCGTTGTTAGCGAATAAATGCCATAAAATCCATACAACATGCGGCTAGCAGATCAAATGTTGTTACCACACATTTTCGCGCCGAAAACTCAAGGCGAGTGAATTCAATAGCTTAACGGACAGCGTTCGCCATCCGTTCACCTCCAACTGTTCAAGTCGGGTTAGGCTTATCCGGTTTTGCCTTGGTGATGATTGCCTTGGCGCGCTCGACAAGCTGCCCCAACCTTTCGATGGTTGGGGGCGCTTCTGTACCTGCCTCAGTGTGACTATGCCCTTCCATAATGGCAGAACACATCTCGAACACATCAATGATTTCCTCAATCAGATCCTGATCCCACATCACGCGTCGAAGCGCCGTCACCATGATGCGGTCGTCCCAGCGTTTCACAACCTGCTTGAGCGTAAGCGCTCATTTCCATGCGCGTTGACGCGGCCCGTTTGACGGGGTCGCTGTCAGACGGCTGCATCGGATCATGCAGCGGCGGTTTTGGCGAAGTTGAAGGGCAGCAGGTCGGTGATGTCGGCGTCTGTGGCGCGCTGCGGCAATTCGCTGAGGACGTAGCGCAAGTAGGCCAAGGGCTCGACGCCACAGGCGCGGCAGGTCAGCATCAGGCTGTATATGACGGCGCTGGCCCTGGCTCCATCCACGGTATCGCTGAACAGCCAGGATTTTCTGCCGGTGGCCATCGCAGGGTCATTCTGCCCATGTCGGGCAGATGGTAGAGTTTCATTATCGCTGGCATCCATATTACGGCGGCCGATTCCGGCATGAAGGTCGGGAGGATCGGGCTAACGGTTCGATCATTCGGGTCGAGATTAGGCCGGGTGAGATCATTCAGGTCGCAGAGTGGATGCTGGATCGGGCGTTTTGCGCCAACATGGAGATGGGCGAACCGCGCGTTGCGGTGATTGGACTTGTAGAGCTTCATAGACTGCTTACCGAGCGCGGTTTCAGGCAGACTTCGACGGATGGACTCACGGCCATCCAGGAGGCGCGCCATGAAGGCTTTACCACCACCACCCTCGACATTACCGGTGCTGACCCAGCAGCTGAGCATGCCGCTCGATACGCCGCAGATGCGAGGCCTGAGCGACCCGGAACGAAGCGTTGTTGTCGCCGTGCTGGCGACCCTCCTGATGGCCGCGGCCGGCGTCGCGACGAAGGAGACGAGCGATGACGGGCAATGATCTCCTTCCAGCGACGGTGCTGAAGCGCAAAGCTGTGGTCTACGTTCGACAGTCGACCCCCGGTCAGGTCCAGAACAACCTGGAAAGCCAGCGGCGACAATATGAACTTGTGGATGTTGCGCGCCGCTGGGGATTCCATGATGTCGAGGTGATCGACGATGACCTTGGTCGGACCGCCAGCGGCGCTGTCGACCGCCCTGGTTTCGAGCGACTGGTGAGCGGCCTGTGCACAGGCAAAGTTGGCGCAGTGCTCTGCCTCGACGCATCGCGCCTTTCCCGTAACGGCCGGGATTGGCACCACCTCCTGGAACTGTGCGGCCTGGTTGAAGCGCGCGTCATAGATCTCGACGGGGTGTACGATCCTTGTCGGCCTAACGATCGATTGTTGTTGGGTATGAAGGGCAGCATCAGCGAGTTTGAGCTCGGCATATTGCGAACGCGCATGCTTGACGCGGCTCGCGCCAAAGCGCGGCGGGGGGAACTGCGCCTCAGTGTTCCGATCGGCTATATCTGGCATCGTGAATACGGTCTGGGGCTTGATCCTGATCTTCGGGTACAGCAGGCGATCCGCCTCATCTTTTCGCGCTTCCGCGAGCTTGGCAGCGCCCGCCAGGTGCTGATTTCGCTGACGGCTGATAATTTCCATTTTCCCCGCCCTTCTGACGGGCGCAAAACGGTGTCCTTCGACTGGGTGCCGGTTCGCTATCGAAGTGTTATTTCGATCCTGAAGAACCCATTCTACGCCGGGGTCTATGTCTATGGTAAAAGCGAGAAGCGAACGGAGATTGTCGATGGCAGGGCTCGCAAAAGCTACGGCCACAACAAGCCCTTTGGAACGTGGGAAGTGCTGCTCCAGGATCATCATGAAGGTTATATCGATTGGAGTGAGTTTGAGCGGAACCAGAGCCATATCGCCGTCAATGCCTTTGGACAGAAAGGCGGCATCAAGTCGGGTCGTGGCGGCCGTGCGCTGCTTGCGGGCCTGCTCACCTGCGGCCGATGTGGAAGGCGGTTGGGCGTTGTCTATTCGGGCCGGCCTCCGGGTCATCCCTATTACCGCTGCGAACGTATCAACCAGATGCTGGCCAAGCCGCGATGCATGACTTTTGGCGCATCTCGCATCGACCCTGCCATCGGCAAAGAGATATTGAGAGCCGTGACGCCAATGGCGATCGAGGCCGCAATGGAAGCTGATCGTGCGCATCGGGATAATCTGGAAGAACGACACCGTATGGTGGAGCTGGACTTGCAGCAAGCTCGATACGAGGCATCTCTCGCTGAGCGTCGCTATGCCGCTTGCGACCCCGACAACCGGCTGATCGCTGCCCAACTTGAGAAGAGCTGGGAGGCAGCGCTCAGGCGCGTGGAAGCCTGTGAAGCGGGTTTGGCCCAAGCGCGACAAATCGATCTTGTCACCCCAGTTCCCGATTTTGCTGGCATTGCCACCGACCTGGAGGCTGCCTGGCGCGCGCCTGACGTCGATATGCGTTGCCGTCAGCAGCTCCTCCGCACCCTCGTGTCGGATATCATCGCTGACGTCGATGAAGAGCAACGTGAAGTTATTTTGACGATCCACTGGAGGGGTGGCCAGCACTCCCAGCTGCGTATTCGCAAACCCAAAGCTGGCGAACATGGCCAGAGTACTCCGGAGGCCGCCCTTGCCGTCATGCGGTCTATGGCTACCCGCTGGTCCGACGCAAACATTGCCGCCACTCTCAACCGGATGGGAATGCAGACCGGACAAGGCAAAACCTGGACGGCGCGCCGTGTCGGGGCACTGCGCACGGTCCATAAAATCCACGGCTACCGATCCGCCGAAAAGAATGGCGAATGGCTCACGCTGACCGAAGCTGCCAAAAAGCTTGGAGTTACAGCCCATCGTGTCCGTCGACTGATCAAGGAGGGCGTGCTCCCTACCGAGCAGGTTGTTCCGGATGCGCCGCACCAAATACGAGCCACGGACCTGGAAAAGGATCAAGTAACCCAGTTTCCGCGTCACAGGGGCCCGTGTCGCATCAAAATGGAAAACCAAAAGTCCCTGTTTCCGGACGTTTGAGGAGAGGTGCAGTATGAATCGGTCGTTGCAAAGATTCTGATATCGCGTTCGAGGAGGTTGTTGTCGATCGGCATCCTGCCGTCTTCTGTGTATCGCGTCAGGTACTCCCACTGGTTCAGAGTGTAGGACACGGCGTCGCCGATCTTGCTATCGGGCAAGACCTTCGGCGCGATGTCGTCGAGCCATGTCTTGAGAGCATTGAGGATGGGAACGCTGTGTTGCTGGCGAAAGCGGCGAATGCAATCGGCTTGTGTTTCGCCCTTGTCCGGCTTTTCGTTCCGAACTTGGCCTTCAACCCGGTAGAGCTGCTCGAAGAACTTGAACGCCTGCTCCGGCGGACCGCCCCCCTTCTTTCTTGCCTTGAGGGCATCGACGAAGCGACGTCTGGAATGGGCCATGCATCCCACATGGGTGGCCCCTGCCAGCGTGCGCCATGCGGTATAGCCATCGCTCATCAGTATGCCGCGGTAATCGCCGAGGAAGGCCTGCGGATAAATCTGGCCGCGACCCGGTTGATAATCGAGCAGCACGATCGGCTCGTTACTCTCTTCGCCGCTCCGGTATGCCCACATAAATGATGTGCTGGTGGCCTCCCTGTCCTTTTCCTTCAGGACCTGGACGGTGGTCTCGTCGCCATGGATGAGTGCTTGAGACCTGAGCCGCAGCTTCAGTGCGTCATAGATGCGGGAGAGATGCTTCTCGCTCGATCCGATCACCCAATGCCCCAGAGCGCCGCGGCTGACGGGCACGCCGGCTCGCTCGAATGCCTGGCTCAAGCGGTAGAGCGGCGTGCCGTCGACGTACTTGTGAACAAGAGCAAATGCCAGTGTCGAGGCCGTGGCGATGCTGCCCGGCAAGGGCTGCGCGGGCATCGGCGCGATCACGACCGGCGTATTGATGCCGGTACGGTCGCAATGGCGGCAGGCATACTTGAAGCGCACATTCTGCAGGACCTTCGCCTTCACCTCGATATGAAGCTGCTCGGTAATGGCCTCGCCCATGTGGTGCATCCGGTGACGACAGCAAGGACAGGCCTTCTGATCTTCGGGAAGGTCATACTCGACGCGCTCGCGCGGCAGGTGTTCCGGCAGGGCCTTGCGGCCACGCTTCTTTCCCTCCGGCTTTTCGGTGGACGGAAAGCCGGTGTCCGGCAGGTCGACCACATTGCCATCTTCGCTGCCGGCGTCGTCTTCATCGGCAACCTGTTCGGCTTCATTGAAAAGGCGATCAACGTGCTTTTCGCTCTTGGGCGCAAAACGATGTGAGCGCGCCAGCGCCAACTCTTCCTCGAGCTTAACCACGCGTTCTGCGAGCTGACGGTTCTCCGCCTGCAGCACAGCAATGCGCGCCATCAACTCCTCAACAGTCGGTTCGCCAGGTCGATTCATCGTAGTTTTGAATCTGAACCGCACCGACGCGTCAACCGCACAATTCGGGAGCCGTCAGCCCGCAACCTGATATTGCCGCACCGGATGGCGCACCATTGCATCGATGTCGATGCCGTCGAGAATCCAATGGAGCTGCTCGGTCGTCAGCGTAACCACCGCCGTCTCCCGGCGTGGCCATCGGAACCTGTCTTCGGTCAGCCGCTTCAGAACCAGCACGAAGCCGGACCGGTCGAAGAACAAGAGTTTCATCCGGTCGCGGCGGCGATTGCAAAATGCAAAGACCGCAGGCGCAAATGGGTCAAGCTCCATCACCTCCTGAACCAGGACCGCAAGGCTGTTGATGCCGGCCCTAAAATCGATCGGCTCGCGGTGCAGGTAGACGTTGAGATCAGCGCCCAGTCTGAACATGGCCCAGAGCTCCAATGATCGCCGTCAACGCGTCTACATCACCGCATTCCAGCACCAGCTTCACGCCGTTCGGCAAAGACGCGCTCACCTTGGCTGGGAGTGGCAATGAGCCCATGCTTTCCGACTTCGACAGCCGCTCTTCACCACGCGCAGCAGGCCTGTCCACCGAATTGCTCTGCATAGGCAGGCTGTGGTCCGCAGCGGTGACTTGAACTGGAATGAACGCAGACGGTGCAGGTGGCGGCAAAGCACCGGCGTCTTTGGTCGTCTTTATCCATTTCCGAAGAAGGTTGGCATTGATCCCATATTCAAGCGCAAGTCGCGATACCGACACGCCAGGCTCAAGGCAGGCCGCAACTAGCCGCTCTTTCGACGCCGGGTCGTACCGCCGGCGGCCGTTGCGCAAAATCCGCCTCACCAGCAGTTTCTGTTCATCGTCCTCAATCACTTGGTGTCCACCTCCGTTAAGTGGACACTTCATGCCAAAACACGCTCAATGGAAAAAGGTGCGGAGAAATTCGCGCTTACGCTTGAGCAACAGGTGTGGCACCACCTCCTCGATTGTGCGCCGTAGCTGGTTGGCGCCCTTGCGCACCAGATCTACCCGAGCCGAGCCGAGCCGCTGTTGCGCTTGGGCCAACGTTTCTTCCGCCAGCTTGGTTTTGAGATACTGGGGCGTGGAAATCGGGGCGTCGTTAAGACTGACGAATCCAGGCTTGTCGTTGATGCCTCTTTGAACCCAGTGCATCATTGGTTCGATCTGGGCTTTTTCTGCTGCGCCGCAAATCTTGGTGAAGAACAAGAGATCGTGTGTGAATATGATAACCTGCCGGCTCTTGGCCTCCTCTACCAGCCGGCCAGCGATACGTTCCTTGCGCTGATGGTCCTGGGAGTTGACCGGATCATCAAAAATTAGCCCGGCATTGAGCTCATTGAGAGCGGCCTCGGTCAGAAAGTCTGCCAAGGCAACGGCCCTTTGCTCACCCTCACTCAGGATTTGATCCAAAGCGAATTCCTTGATGGCAAGCGAGCGGATCGTCTGCCCCTTCTGGCCTTTGGTGCGAAACTCAACCGGGATGGCACATTCGAGTCCGGAGCATTCCTGTCCGAGTCGCGATCTGTAGGTTTCTGCAATGACCCTTGAAAACAGTTCCCCCTCTTTCTCGGTGAGGCGGCGGGGGCTCAAAGCCGGCTTGGCCTTAGAGTCAGCGACCTCACACCATTTGAGATCCGCTACGTATTTTTCGATGTCATCGAGATTCTTGCTTAGAACTTCGCGATGACGAAGCTCCACCCTCTCGGCGTCGAGCTTGGCGATGGCATCCGCGACACTGAGAAGCTTCAAATCTGCTATATCCGCGTCAATCTTTGTAATCACAGCCTCAAATGCTGGCGTCAAATCCATGGTGCCGTCGCCTGGAAATGTCTCTCCGGCCTTTTGCAAGGCTACAACGACGGCATCCCGGTCGAGCTTGAGGATGGCAAGGAGCTGAATAATCTGCTCATTGAGCGAGGGGTGCGCAGTCTTGAGATATGTTCGCGCAATGGTGTCTTCGCCGAAAATATCGAGGGTTAGGCTCTCGAAACCTTTGATCTTGGCCTTGATCTGGTTGTCCAAGGCCACCAGCGCCGTCCGGTCCGTACTGGTGAGGAATTCCCAATATCGCTCGAAAAGTTCAACGGCCTGGTCGCCTAACGGCTGCTGGCAAAGCAAACAACTGTCACCGTCGTTTGGATAATGACCGTGTTCAAGGGCAGCCGACTTGTAAGCGGCTGTAATGAGTTTTTCCCATTCCGGCCCACCGGCACCCTTCAACTTTTCCGACTTGAACGATGCCGTACCGGTTGCCGCTACCTTCCTGGCGGTGTCGTTGAATTCCGCAAGTAGGCTTTTCGCCCCATCCCGCTCAGTCTGCGATAGACCCGCGCGCAGCTGCTTTAAGGTGTCACGCAGAACCTCGACTGGCATACGCGCTTCCGTGAGCCGTCGAATGCTCTCCTCCGGCGAGGTGGACTGCAATTCCAAGGTTAAACGCTGGATTTCCTCAACTCGGGCATGTTCGTCCTTGCCATACTCGGCTAGCTTCCGTAGAGCCGCCAGGTCGGTTTTTTGGCCCCAGTGCAGCAACAGCCGCGGAAGCGGCCGTTACGTTTCCGATGAAAGCGTTTACGAAGCGATTTTGCTTTGGTCGCGCGTCGATGGCGGCGGCCAGCTTCTGAGCCAACAGACCATACACCCTCGCCATCTCGGGAAATACGTCAAAACCTGCCGGCTTGAAGCCAAGAGGTCCCGAGTCTGTCAAATGCTTTCCCGCCACCGAACTGTCGAAAACCGCAAAAGACCTCTTTAGCTCGGCATGCTCCATCGTTCCATCGAAGACGAGTGGGATTTCGTTGCCAGCGTGATCGACCAAGACAATGGTAGCCGAGGCTTTTCTTGGAGCGGTATCGTCATAAATGTCGGGAATGATCGCGTGCCGAGTTCTGCTGAAACACACATTCGTCAGGATGCGTGCAAAGCCGCTTTTTCCAGCACCATTTCCACCATAGATGAGCGTCAGCTGGGGCGAAAAAACCAGCTCCGCAGATGGGGTCAGCGCATTTACGCCGCTGACGTCATGAATTCGCAAGAGCCGGGGTTTTTGCGAGGCGAGCCCGCTCGCTTTGCCGGTTATTGTTGCTGGAATCTCTAGCTTAGGACTTGGTTCGTGCGCCAACCCAAATCCATGCAGGAACACACCGTAGACCTGTTTGATCTGCTCAGCAGTAAGAACGCCATAGCGCACCGCCCAAGCAAGTGTCAGCTTTTGCCAGGGCGAGAAATCCTTCGCCCAAATCTCCAACTCATCCCAAACCGTCACCCGAGAGGGCGGTGACGCGTGCACGTCCTGAACTGTCAATTTGTCTCCCCCGATCAGCCGTCATTCCGATAAGTAATCGGGTACAAAGTCAATCTCCAACGAAACAAGCGGTACTATTTCTTGTGTCCAACACTTGATTGCCCAGTACATGCGACTGTGGTTTTTTGTGACGCCCTGAACCCCACCTCACGTTTCCCCCTTGCCGGGCTCGGCTGAGTTTCAACAATCACACCGTCCAACGCGATAGAAAGCCAACACCGCTGCTATGAAATTCTTCTATCGAGCCTCGGTCGAACACCGGTATGTTCGCGGCCGGAGACCGCTCAATGGCATTTCGATTCGTACACACGGCCGACATCCATCTCGACTCGCCGCTGCGTTCGCTGGCGATGCGAAACCCCGACCTTGCCGAACTTGTCGGAGACGCCAGCCGTCAGGCATTCATCTCCGCAGTTGACCTCTGCCTTGCGGAACGTGTCGATGCCCTGGTCATTGCCGGCGATCTCTATGATGGCGACCAGACGTCGATGAAAACGGCGCGGTTTCTGGCGTCACAGATGACACGACTTCACCAGGCCGGCATCAGGGTTTTCAAGATCCGTGGCAATCATGACGCAATGTCGCGGATATCGAAACAGCTCGTGTTCCCGGACACGGTCACGATCTTCGGCGGCCGTCCCCAGTCAGCGCTGCAGACAGCCGGTGGGCTTGACGTCATGTTCCACGGCTTGAGCTTCGCGAGCCCAAAGGCGCCGGACAGTCTGCTTCCCAAGTATTCAGCTCCGCGTGAAGGCGCGGTCAATGTCGGCATCATGCATACGAGCCTGGCCGGATCGCCCGGCCACGACGTCTACGCGCCCTGCAACGTCGCCGACCTGCACAGTCATGGCTTCGAGTACTGGGCGCTCGGGCACATCCATGTCCGCCAAGTCCATCCTGGGGCGAGCACCGTGGTGATGCCAGGAATTCCGCAGGGCAGGGACATCAACGAGGCCGGAGAGAAATCCGTCACCCTGGTGACGATACGAGACGACCGCACCATCGAGATCGAGGAAAGGCTGACCAGTATCGCGCAATTCGAGCGGGTGAGCGTCAACCTGACCGAAACGGTGGAATGGTCCGAAGTCGTCGGGCGTGTCCGATCCGCGCTCGAAGCTATCCGGGCCTCCGTCAGATCCCGCCATGCCGTGGTACGCCTCAGTCTGACCGGCATGTCGCCTTCGTCGTGGGCACTGATCCGCGACCGGGATCTGCTGCTCGCGGAAGCTGAGCAGGTCGCGGAACAGGTAGGCGAAACCTGGGTGGAGAAGCTCGAACTTAACGTCTCGCCACCCGCAGCCGAGACATCTGAGGGCGTCGCTGATCCGATTTTCGAACTCGCTCAATCCATGCGTGCCGATGCCAGATCGGAAGCTTTTCGTGCCGAGGCGAGGGCGTTGGTACAGAAGATGATCGCGGATCTTCCGCCTGACGGGCGCGATTTCGCCGGCAAGGACGAGGCTGAGCTGGAGTTGTTCCTCGACAGGGTGCTTGCCAACGGCGCCGACCTGGTCACCGCCCGCCTCAAGGCCGGTGGATCACAATGAGGCTCCGGCGACTTGATCTCATCCGTTATGGCAAGTTCACCGACAGGACGATCGACCTCGGGCCGAAGCCGCAATCGGGTCCCGACCTGCATATCGTCTTCGGCCTGAACGAAGCCGGGAAGTCGACCGCGCTCGCCGGCTATCTCGACCTGCTGTTCGGCATCGAGGAACGCAGCCGCTACAATTTCCTGCACGAGTATAGCGCGATGCGCATCGGCGGGGTGCTTGAACTCGGCGGCGCGGAGCACACCTTCACACGCACGAAACAGCGCACCAACTCATTGTTGAACGAGACTGGGCAACCGGTCAGCGAAATGGCGATATCGGCACATCTGGCCGGCCTGTCTCGCGACGCATACGAGACCATGTTCTCGTTGGACGACGAAACGCTGGAAGCAGGTGGAAAATCAATCCTGGAATCGCGCGGCGACCTAGGCAAGCTGCTGTTCACGGCCAGCGCCGGCCTCGGGCACGCAAGCGATACATTGAGCGTGCTCGAGGCCGAAGCGGACAGGCTCTATCGCAAACAGGCACACGGAACCGAACTTGCGCTGCTCAAGAAGCGGCTTGCGGAACTGAAGGCCAGTAAGGACGCGGTCGACACCTTGGCGTCGACTTATGAGAGCCTTGAAGCCGAGCGTCTCGACGCGACCGAAAAATACGACCGCAGCATCGCCGAACGGTCGGTGCTGTCGGCCAGGCTCGATACCATCGCGAAGTATCTTCGCGCGATCCCGACCCTTGCCGATATCCGACGCAAGCAAGCGCAATTGGCCAAGTTGCCCGAGATCGCTTCACCGTCACGGACCTGGACCGGCAGTGTGGCCGACATGATCGAGGCCGACGCCAGCCTGAGAACGCGGCTGTCCGCGAGTGTGGAAGAACTCGAACGGGTAACGACGAAGATCGCCTCAGTCGACGTGGACGCGGTGATCCTTGCGATTTCCGAACGGGTTCGCGGCCTGGCCGACCGCAAGGTGCGCCACGTCTCGGCCGGCCTGGACCTGCCAAGCCGCAGGACGGAGCTGCAAATCCTCGGGAATGCCGTGGCGACCTGCCTTGCCGCACTGGGAAGGTCCTCCGAGCCTGACCCTGCCAAATTGCTCTTGCCTGCTGCAACCATTGGCGCTGTGCGCACCATGGTCGAGCAGCGATCCGGGATTGTTACAAGCGTGCGCGTTGCGCGCGAGGAGGCCGCGGCTGCTGCTGATGCGCTCCCGGCGGCACGCGAACGTGTCGGCGAAGAACGGGCCGTGCCCGAGCCTGCCAGGGCAAGGCTGGTCTCGGCGTTATCGACGGCAAGGGCCAGTGGGCACCTAAGCGAAACCAAGGCGGCACGCGAGACCGCGGATGCGGGTGCAATTCGATGGGAGGCCGCGATCGGGCGCTTGCATCCCTGGTCGGGAGATGCTCGGGCACTGGCCCGGATCGCCATTCCTAATGCTGCGCAGCTTGGCGCATGGAAGGCGCTGGCTGCGGTGCTGGGGAAGGGCAGGGGCGTCCTTTCCGATCGTCTTGCCGAGCACCAGGGCAATCACGACTTGCTTTCGGCGCGGCTGGAAGCCCTTCGTGCCTCTGTCGATGTCACCGACGATGATGCGGCCGACGTCATTCGGCGTGCCCGCGACGAGACCTGGGCAAGGCATCGCAATGACCTGACTGGCGAAACGGCGGATGATTTCGCGGCAGCAATGGCCCGAGACGACAGTGTCGGAGCAGGCCGCTTGGCCAACGCCCGGGAACTGGTCGAGATTCGCAGTACAAAACGCAACCTCGCAGAAACCGCGGCCACCACCGCGCATGCGGGTGATCAACTTGCCCGCAACGGCTCAGATCGGGAGGCTTTGCTCTTGGAAATACGCACGGCCGCCAGAGAGCTGCTCGGACCGTGCCAGGAAACATCCCCCGAACAGCTGATCGAACTGATCGAGGACCGCATCGATGCCCGCATCGATGCGCTCGCGGCCTGGGAGGAGATCGAGCTTTCGCGCAAGAAAGCCGAGCGGGCGGTTGATGAGGAAGGGCGAATACGCCTGGAGTTGAACGGTGCTCTGGCGAGCGTCGGCGTCGGTTCCGATCCTGGTGACAGCCTGGAGACGGTCATGGCCGTGGCAGAGCTGTTCCTTGAGAGACAATTCAAGGTGGACGCTGAGCGCACCGAAGCGCTCAAGACCGTTGGCACAAGGCAAGAGGATCTGGCCGCCAGGCGCCGCGCCATCGAGGTCGCGGAGCGGCGTGAGGATGAATGGGAGGCTGGCGTTGCCGAAGCGCTCAAGGGCACCTGGCTTGAGAACGGCGTCTCGGCGCCCGGCATCGGCGGCGTCCTCGATCAATTGGCTGAACTGTCCAAATGTCTTCAGGACCGGGAGGCCATGCAGCTGCGTGTCGACAAGATGGAGGCCGACAGGGAGAGTTTCCTCGTTGAGGTTACCGCCGTCGCTTCCGAAGCGGGCGAGGCGGCCGACGACGAACCCGAACAGCTGGCCATTCGGCTTGCCGAGCGCCTGGAGCGCGCCGAACGCATGCGCGAGGCCAAGGCAAGCCTCGTCAATGACCTGCGGCGCCTGCAGGATGGTCGTGAACTCCTCGATGCTGAGATTTCCGCACATGAGCGCGGCAAGAACGAGATCCTGAGCGTCTTTGGCGTGGCCACCTTGTCCGAAGTCGTCGAGCGCGACCAGCTGCTGCGCGACAGGGACCGGCTGCGCGTTGCGGTCGCCGAACTTGAGGAGCAGGTTTCTGCCGAGCTCGCGGTGGAAGGGTTCGAGCAGGCGCGTTCGATACTGGATGCTGTCGATCTCGACAGCCTCGCAGTCGAGGAGGCTGAAGCCGAGCAACGGCTTCGCGCTTCTGACGAGGCGATACAGCACCAGCTCATTCGACAGACGCGCGCGACCGACAAGCTGGACGCTATTGGCGGTGACAGCGCTGTTGCCCGCATAGATGCCGAACGGCGCACCGTCCTTCTGGAAATCGAGGAAAAGGCCGTCCGCTATATCGAGCTGAAATTGGGAATAATGTCGGCTGGAAATGCTCTGCGTCTCTACCGCGAGCGTCACCGCTCCGGGATGATGGAGCGCGCATCAGACGCATTCGCCCTCATGACGCGCGGCCAGTACTCCGGCCTGACAACTCAACCTGTGAAGGGTGGGGAAGTGCTCATCGCGTTGCAGCGCGATGGGCAATCCAAGGTAGCCGACGCGCTGTCAAAGGGCGCGCGCTTTCAGCTCTATCTGGCCCTGAGGCTTGCGGGGTACTACGAGTTTGCGCAGTTTCGGCCCTCCGTACCCTTCATCGCAGACGACATCATGGAAACCTTCGACCATGTCCGTTCCGAGGAGGTCTTCAGGTTGTTTGGCGAAATGGCAAGTGCCGGTCAGGTGATCTATCTTACGCATCACCAGCATCTATGTGAGATCGCCAAGGCTGTTGTGCCGAGCGTAGCAATTCACGAACTTGGATAGTAACGGGGGATTGTGTCGTCACCCCATGCTGGTCCGAAATATGTGGACATATTTCGGACACTCGAAGGTTCACATTTGTCCGAAATACGTATACATATTTCGGACATGAGTGGAACTCGATCAGACCTGAAGGCTCTAATCCAGCATCGCATGGCGGCAAGTTCACCCCGCACGGTCTGGACGCCTGCGGATTTTCTTGACCTCGGCAATCGCGATGCGGTGGATAAGGTGCTGCAGCGGATGGTCAAGGCAGCTGAACTGCGGCGGATTGATCGCGGGCTCTACGATCGACCGACATTCAACACCTTGACCCAGCAGAAAAGCCCACCAGACCCACGTGGCGTAATCGACGCCGTGGCGCGGCGCGATCAGATCCGGGTTCTCGTTGACGGCATGACCGCGGCAAATGACCTCGGCCTGACTGACGCAGTGCCGGCCCGCATTGTCGTACACGCCGACGCACGGTTGCGGCCGATTCGCCTTGGCAACCTCGACATCACCTTCCGGCCCACGTCGGCCAGCAAACTCTACTGGGCTGGGCGTCCGGCAATGCGCGTCGTCCAGGCGCTGCATTGGATGCGCGATATGCTAGGCCAAGATGAAGGGAACCGGAAACTGTTCCGGCGCCTGCGCCGACTGCTGAACGATCCCGACCAAGGTGACCGCCTCCGTGCCGACTTGGCCGACGGCCTGCCAACCCTTCCCGCCTGGATGCAAGTTCTGTTGAAGCCCCTACTGCAGGAAGCCGCTGAGGTCTCCCAAGGCCGGCTCCAACCGAGCGGGATTACGCCTCCGAGAATGCCGAGCCAATGAATTCTGCTTACGACCAGGTCCTGAGCGCCGACACCGAGACAAGGGCGGGCCTGTTTACGACAACAGCTCAGCGTCTCAGCTCCACGCCGCAGAATATCGAAAAGGATTTTTGGGTCTGCTGGACCTTGGACGCGCTGTTCAACGGCATGCCAGACGGTAGTCCACGGCTGCTGTTCAAAGGCGGCACTTCCCTTTCCAAGGGATTCGGCCTGATCAGCCGGTTCTCGGAAGACATCGGTGCGCCGTGACGGCGCGGGAGGTGAAGTATGACTTATTATTAGGGAGACCTGTGCGCAGGAAGCATTTAGCGTTGATTTTGTTTGATCTTTTCCGCTTCCGGGGTAAAGGGTCCAAAGATATCAGCGCCGACGTCGTCGGCTGTGTCTTCTGACGCTCTCGTGTGAGCGTCAGTGGTGTTTTTGCCCGCTATCCAGCCATAGCGATGACCTTCAAACTGCGTTTCATATTGTAGGCGATGGCAGTGAGGCGAATTTGAACGCCTGCCTTTGCAAGCCCTCGCCATCGCATCCGGCGAAGGCCGTAGCTTCGTTTCCACGTGCCAAAGATTTTCTCGATCCGGCCACGAATGCGATGGATCGGTTGGTTCCAGGCCTCAAGGCGTGCCAGTGTTTCGGCTTCGTCCCGTCCCCACATGCCGGTGGCGACGATGCGTGGCGTTCCACCCTTGGCACGCACCGCGTCGCCGAAATGATTGCCGCGATAGGCGCTATCGGCAAACACCTGGCCGGGATTGTCAGGCAGAGCATCGGGACCGGCCTTGCCGTCGTTGATGTTGGCGGGTGTGACGGCGATCTCCTCGACCAGAGCTGTATCGGCGTCGGCACCGACATGGGCCTTGAAGCCATGAACCGCTGGTCGGCCCTTATGCTTGACCCAATGGCCCTCTTCGTCATCCTCGCTGGCCGAGGCGATGATCGTCGCATCGACAAGCGTGCCGGTCTTCACCTGAATCGCTTTGGCCTTGAGCTGGCCGGTGATCTCGTCGAACAGCGTCTTGTCCAGACCATGGGCCACAAGAGCCTTTCGAAAACGCACGAAAGCCGTTCGCTCAGGTGTCTGCTCTTGAGCCGAAAACCCGCAGAACCGTCGGAACGATCCTCTGTCGTCCAACGCCTCGGCAAGCTTGACGTCGGACAAGTCGTACCAGATCGACAGCAGCATCGCCTTGAACAACGCCTCTGGCGGCCAGGCAGGCTCGCCCTTCGAAGAGCAGGAAATCACACAAAGGGCCTGATCGATCGGCACCCAGTCAATCAGTCTGGCAAGCGCATCCAAAGACGAATGCTGGCCGCGATCAACGACAAAACCAAACTTTTCCTGACCAATGTGCCGACGTGACATCGCATGTAACCGGGGCAGATTACCGGGCAGTCAGGCTTGAGCGGCTTGCCTAACGAGATCCGGGAGCGGCGGAATCGACTCTTGTGTTGGTATGGCGAGGCGGTCGCCGAGATAGCGGAAGAATGAGACGTCGAGCTTGATGTAGGTCTTCATCAGGCCGAGCAGGACGTCGCGGGCGTTCTTGCCTGCCTCACTGACGGTTCCGCCGGAGATCTTGCGCTTGGTGACGAAGGTGCGGATGTCGTTTTCCGAACCATTGGTGTGGAGTGGGATCTCGGGACGATCGAGAACGCGCAGGAGTTCATGCTTGCGGCGATGCAGCCTGGCAAGAAGCCGGTCGAGCATGACGTAGCCGGTTCGTCGTTTGAACAGGCGCTCGAAGCGGGCGCGCAGGGCCGCCGCGTGGCGCGGACAAGGAGCACGCTGGTAGCTCTTGAGGTCGCGATAGAACCACCAGATCAACTGGCGCATGATGTCGACGGCCTGACGTTGATCCGGGGTCACGGGTATCAATTTGTGGACGAGCCGCTCGGCGTGGACCCAGCACAGAGCATGGTCGCCGATGCGGAACTGGCCGGCATCATCGGATACGACGACGGTATCGGCGAGAAAGCCGTGGTGGCGGATCGCTCCCCACATCGCCCCTTCGGTGGCGATCCTGACTGGGTTGGGCTCAACCGCGAGCTGGTCGAGGCCGAGTGCGGCCAGATGCGCCTGCCATGCGGCGCTGTCGGCAAATGCCTTGTGCGGCGCAGCCGCCAGCCGCGCGATCACCGGACCGGCGAGGTTGCGGCCGCGCATATAGGCCAGGGCCTCTTCATTGATGAAGTAATCGCTGTGCCCGGCACGCAGCGTCGCCAGGAACGCCTCCCGTGACTTCGATCGCCCGGTGCGGAACGCGGTGAAGCGGCGATCGCCGATCTGGGTGGTGTAGCCGTCCTGGTGGGCGTGGCGCGCCGACGTATCATCGACGGTGATCCAGGGCGCCGTAGCCAGCCCGGCGCGCAGCACGTCACGGTCCTCCGCCGCGAAGGCCTCCAGGCCCTCCGAAATCAGCCGCACCACCTGGCGCTTCGAAATGTCGACCCCGATCCCGGTCAACAACGCCGTCAACCGCTCCGTCGTCACCTGGCCTTGAATGTGACAGGCCAGAATGAAGCGGCGCAGGTTCGCGCCCCAGCCGCCGATGATCCCCGCCGGCAAGGGCGCCACCATCGTTTCGCCGGTCGGTGTCACCCAGCGCTCGCGGCGATAGCGCACCACCTCGGCCGACAACGCCAGATCGCGCACCAGGATCGTCTCATACCCCTTGAAGCGAGAGCCCGCAGGAGCGCTCACCGCAACCGTCACCTCGCGGCTCACGCGACCGCCGTCGCGCTTGGCGCCGCGCCGGCGGCGCTTGCCCTTGCCAGATGTCGGCTGCGTCGCCTTCTCCATGCCCGATGGCTTGGTCGGCTTGACCGGGGGACGCGGCGGCAGGTCCTTCAGCCGGGCGATCTCATCCTTCAGGGTCTGGTTCTCGGCGCGTAGCGCCCGGTTCTCGATCTCAAGGCTCTCGACCCGGCCTTGAAGACCGCGCACTTCGCCGATCAGCGCAGAAACCAGCCCGCGGAGTTCCGCGAGCGACAGGCCTTCAAGCGAATCAGTCGGTGGTAGCGTCACGCAAAGGGTGAATCACGAAAGCACGCGCCTGCAAACCCCCACCGCCCGGTAATCTGCCCCGGTTACACATCGCATCCCCCAATCCATTGTACTGATTGAGAGAATCACACATCAACACGCCAGTCTAGACACCCGCGCACAGGTCTCATTAGGTATCACCTCCCAAACTTGCTGATTTTCGACCGGCGGCTGTAACGCCGCCCCTCTACAGAGAACAGTAGATGGAAGGGGGCCGCAAAGCTCGACCGGGTGTCGCCGGTTGGGTGTCATAAGCAGAGCGGCCTTAACTGTACCGGATGCGCCCATCGAGCGCAGGTCGGGCTACCGCAGTGCCCATGGTGAGATAACGAAGTGAGCGTTGGAAGCCTCTATATCCGAGACCGTCTCCAAATCGCGCGATGGCGTGGGAGGCAATATAATGCGAACAGAACTGGCGCGGCTCAATGTTCCTCGCTGGTGAATGCGAACATAGCATTCGAGATGGGAGTGGTTCTCCTTGGCCCATCTCCCGCATCGCAAGGGGTATAGCTCACCGCCTAACGGCACAAAGGTTGAAGATCGGAACACGGGAACTCAGCTCGCCTGCCCAGATCGGAACTGGGCTAGCCGCGACGACCGGAGAAGGACGAGTCTGAGGGCGGAGCTTTCGTAGTAGTCGGAGCATGGGAAAGCCATGCACATGGCGAAGGGAAGCAGGAAGACGATAGACTTGTATGACGGAGAAATGATCCATGGACATGGATCGTCAAGCTGACGAGGCTTGGATACTCAGCGTTCAACGCAAACTCTATCAGTGGAGTCAGGCAAATCCTGACGACAAATGGCGGGACATGTGGGGTTGGTTAACCGACATCCGCACGATCCGCTGTGCTTGGCGGCGCGTGGCCTCTAATCGAGGCGTGCGCACCGCTGGGGTCGACGGGATGACCGTAGGGCGGATCCGCGCCAAATGTGGTGAAGAGCGCTTTCTGGAAGGATTGCAGGTTGAGTTGCGTCTCGGCGCATATCGGCCCAGCCCTTCGAAGCGCATCCTTATCCCAAAGGCCGGAAAACCAGGACAATACCGACCCCTGGGCATTCCTACGATCAAGGACCGCGTCGTACAGGGCGCGGCCAAACTCTTGTTGGAGCCTATCTTCGAAGCGCAGTTTTGGCATGTTTCCTATGGGTTTCGCCCCGGAAGGAGCAGCCATGGCGCTTTGGAGTACCTCCGCCGAGCCACCCTGCCGTTTAAACGCGATCAGGACAATCGACGGAGCCGGTTGCCGTACCCATGGGTTATCGAAGGCGACATCAAAAGCTGTTTCGACCAAATCTCGCACCACCACTTGATGAATCGGTTGCGCTCTCGCGTATGACCGTCGGGTGACGCGGCTGGTCGGGCGGTTCTTGAAGGCCGGCGTACTGGCAGAGGATCAGTTCCTCCGTACAGACAATGGCA